>NZ_JAWJTI010000002.1:0-347594 GCF_032911525.1 Stenotrophomonas veracruzanensis | reverse complement strand
TAGACGCACTAGTTTCAGGTACTAGCGGGTAAAACCGTGGAGGTTCGAGTCCTCTTCTGGGCACCAACGAAAAAACTCCTCGCTTTGGCGGGGATTTTTTTTGCGTGTAATCCGGCAATGGGGCCGACCCCTGGGTCGGTTCCCTTTCCACAGGAAAAGGCTCTGACCCAACGTGAGCCCCCTGCCGTCAGAGTCCGCTTCGCAGACGAAACGGGATCCGACCCCGGATCTGCAAAAGTGTTGACACCCCCGTAACAACACCCCATAATCTCGCTCCTCGACGCCCAGGTGGCGGAATTGGTAGACGCACTAGTTTCAGGTACTAGCGGGTAAAACCGTGGAGGTTCGAGTCCTCTCCTGGGCACCACGTCGAGAATGAGAAAAACCCGCGAAAGCGGGTTTTTTCATGTCCGGAACCCGGCATCAGAACAACGGCCGCAGCACCAGCTCCAGGCCGAGCAACAGCAGGAACGCAAGGAAGCAGGCGCGAAACACCCGCGCACTGATCCGCTGCCGGATCACCTGCCCCAGCCACATGCCCAGCAATGCCGGCAGCACCGCCAACGCACTCAGCCCCAGCTGCTGGATGCCGAATGCGCCGTGCAGCACCAGGCCAGTTGTCAGCGAAATCGTCGATACGGTGAACGCCAGCCCGAGCGCCTGCACCAGCTCCTCGCGCTGCAACCCCAGCGACTGCAGGTACGGCACCGCCGGCATCACGAACACGCCGGTGGCGCCGGTCACTACGCCCGACAACGCGCCCACCAGCGGCCCCAGCCAACGCTCGCGCCGCTGCGGCACGCGGAACACCGGCGCAAGCAGGGCATAGGCCGCATAGACCACCAGCGCTACACCCAGTGCAACGCGCGACCCGGTGCGATCGACCCGCACCAGCAGCGCTGCCGAACCCAGCGTCACCACCACCACCGCCAGCATCATCGGCCACAACCGCCGCACGATGTGGCCCAGCGACGGCCCGGACAACAGCTGCCACGCATTGGTGACGAAGGTGGGAATGAACAGCATCGACGCCGCCGCCACCGGCGACAGCGTACTGCCGAGCAGCCCCATCGCCACGGTCGGCAGGCCCATGCCGGTCACGCCCTTGACCACACCGGCCAGCACGAACACCACCACCAGCAGCACGTAGAAGTACATCGATTCATTCATGCCTTCATTGGATCGGGCCGTCGCACGACGCACAATGCGGTCTTCCCGGCCCACCCTTCGGCTGATCCGAAGGCTTGGGCATTGCGATGAGGGCATCACATGCGGATGGATATCGCCGACCTGCGCCTGTTCCTGGCGATTGCCGAGGCGGGCAGCATCACGGCCGGCGCAGCGCAGGCAAACCTGGCACTGGCGTCGGCCAGCGAACGCCTGCGCACGATCGAAGCCGATGCCGGCACCCCGCTGTTGAACCGTCATCCACGTGGCGTCAGCCTGACCGAAGCCGGCGCCGCCCTCGCCCACCATGCACGCCTGATCCTGCAGCAGCAGACGCAGCTGCGCAGCGAACTGCAGGCATTCGCGCATGGCGCGCGCGGCACCCTGCATCTGTATGCCAATACCGCAGCACTGACCAACTACCTGCCCTCGCGGCTGGCACCGTGGCTGGCCGAACGCCCACGCCTGCACGTGGAACTGCTGGAGCGCACCAGCCCCGAAGTCGTGCGTGCGATCAGCGCTGGCCAGGCCGAGGCCGGCATCATCAGTGATGCAGTCGACGCTGCCGGCCTGCAGCAGCATGTGGTGGCCGAGGACCCACTGGTGATGCTGCTGCCCGCAGACCACCGCCTTGCATCGAAGCGCAGCCTGGCCTTCGCCGATGTTGTCGGCGAGACCTTCGTCGCCCTCGCGGATGGCAATGCACTGCAGACCTACATCGAGGACCAGGCGCGCGACATCGGGCGACGCCTGGATGTGCGCATCCGCATGAAGACCTTCGAAGGCGTGTGCATCATGGTCGGCCACGGTATCGGTGTCGGCATCGTGCCGCGGACCATCGCCCATCAGCATCGACGCAGTACGCACACCGTCGCCGCGCCGCTCTCCGATGCGTGGGCACAACGTCGCCTGTGTGCGTGTTTTGCCGAGTGGGCGCAGCTGTCACCGGCGATGCGCAGCCTGCTGCATCACCTGGGCGTGCAGCCGCAGAAAAAAGTGTGAAATGTTGTTGACACATCTTCTGTCGTTCCCCATAATTCGTCTCCTGAGTCGCCCAGGTGGCGGAATTGGTAGACGCACTAGCTTCAGGTGCTAGCGGGGGCAACTTCGTGGAGGTTCGAGTCCTCTCCTGGGCACCATGACTCAGCAAATGATCAAACCCGCGAAAGCGGGTTTTTTCATGTCCGGGGTTTGGGTGCACGTTGCATTGCGATTGCCGCTCAATGTGTCGTATCCGGCACCTCCTTGGCAGCTACCTGCTCGCGCGATCTCCCGCCGGCGCGTCGCTATCGCGCCCAGAACGACAACCTTTTCGGGACCCATTCCACGTTTCGTTCGAACTCGTACTTCTCCTGGATGGAATCCACTCGCGATTCCTCGCCCCCGGCAGGCAGATTCTCGGATGCCGGGTGCAGGCACTCCATCATGCCCTGCCCCTGCGCGCCTTCCTCCAATAAAGGACGCTCCATGCAGCGCAGCATCATCTGTCCCCACTGCCACACCGCCTCCAACCACGGCGTAAGTGTCTGCGTGGGATGCCAGGCCGAAGTCCACTATGGCGCATCCCGGGAAGCGTACGCGGTTGTCTTTGTCGCCGCCCTTGTCTGCGGCGCATTCGTCGGCAGCCACCTGCAGGCCACTGCCGGCTGGATCAGCGGCGGCGTCGTACTTGTGGCAGGAATGTGGGCGATGGCCCAGCTGTTCCGTGATCGCGTGGTGTTCAAGCGCGTGTATCGCACCCGCTAGACTTGGCCAATGCTCCTGGCCTGGATGTACTTCGGTACGCCACCAGATAGACACGGCGCGACGTTGCCAGCAACGCACAAACAAGAACCCCGCCATCCGGCGGGGTTTCTGCATCTGCATCCAGTAGATCCGCGCCATGCGCGGATGCATTCTGCCGGAAATCCGCCGGGCGTGGCCCGGCGCTTCCGAGTGGCAGATCGATCAGTGCCCACCGCCCGCAGAGGCCGCACCCGCGCCCGCACCAAACGGCGGCTTGGCCAGCCACAGGAAGGTGATGATCGCCAGGAAGATCCAGCCCAGCAGGAAGAAGATGTCGTTGAAGCCCATCTGCGATGCCTGGTGGTTGATCATGTTGTTCAGTACCGCTGCACCGTGTTGCAGGTCGCCCTGCCCCATCGCGGCAACCTGGTCCTGCATGCCCGGCTGATAGGCCGAGATGTGCTCGGTCAGGTCGGCATGGTGCACCTGGGTGCGCCGCGCCCACAGCCACGTCGTCAGCGACGCCGCGAAGCTGCCGCCCAGCGTACGCAGGAACGTGGCCAGGCCGGAGCCCGCCGCGATCTCGCGCCCATCCAGGTCCGACAGCAGGATCTGCAGCACCGGCATGAAGAACAGCGCGACGCCGATGCCCATGATCAACTGCACGCCGGCCACATGCTGGAAGTCCACCTGCAGGTTGAAGCCGGAACGCAGGAAGCTGGTCATCGACAGGAACACGAAGGCGATGGTCGCCAGCATGCGCATGTCGAAGCGCGACGCATACTTGCCCACGAACGGCGTCATGATCACCGGCAGGACGCCGATCGGCGCCGTCGCCAGGCCCGCCCAGATCGCGGTGTAGCCCATGTCACGCTGCAACCACTGCGGAATCAGCAGGGCCACGCTGAAGAACGCCGCGTAGGCCACCACCATCGCCAGCGTACCGGCACGGAAGTTGCGATGGCGGAACAGCTTCAGGTCGACGATCGGATCCTTGTCGGTCAGTTCCCAGATCAGGAACACCGTCAGCGTCACCACCGCCACGCAGGCCAGCACCACGATCTTCATCGACGAGAACCAGTCCTCGTCGTTGCCAAGATCAAGCACCAGCTGCAGCGCACCGACACCAATCACCAGAGTGATCAGGCCGACGTAGTCCATCTTCGGTTTCTCGATCTGCTCCGGGCGCCCCTTCAACTGGTTGCCCACCACCAGCGCAGCGAAGATGCCCAGCGGCACGTTGATCAGGAAGATCCATTCCCAGCTGTAGTTGTCGGTGATCCAGCCACCGAGGATCGGGCCACAGATCGGCGCCACCACCGTGATCATCGCCAGCAGCGCCAATGCCTGTCCGCGTTTCTCACGTGGATAGATCGAGACCAGCAGCGACTGCGTGATCGGGTACATCGGGCCGGCCACGAAGCCCTGCAATGCACGCGACAGCACCAACATGCCCATGCTCTGCGCCAGGCCGCACAGCAGCGAGGTGATGACGAAGGCCAGCGTGGCCCAGACGAACAGCTTGCGTTCGCCGAAACGGCGGCTGAGCCAGCCGGTCAGCGGCAGCGCGATGGCCGTGCTGACCGCGAACGAGGTGATGACCCAGGTTGCCTGCTGTGAACTGGCGCCGAGGTTACCGGCGATGGTCGGCAGCGAGACGTTGGCGATGGTGGTGTCGAGCACCTGCATGAACGACGCCATGGCCAGGCCCACGGTGCACAGGGCGACGCTGGGCGGCAGGAATCCGGAGGCCGCACCCGGCGCCGCCGGAGCGCCGGGCGCGGCTGGAGCTTGTGCGGACATGGCGACCTCAGCCCACCTTCGCCTGCTGCGGCAGGTTGCCCTGGATAATCGTGTGGATCACCTCGTCGGCATCATGCAGCTGCTTGGCATACACGTCGGTGTCGAACACCGTACCCTTGGCCGGGGCGCTCGGCAGCACTTCACCCTTCTGGTCGCGCAGGCTCACTTCGGCCTTCATCGACAGGCCGATGCGCAGCGGGTGTTCGGCCAGCTGCTTGGCATCGATGGCGATGCGCACCGGCACGCGCTGCACGATCTTGATCCAGTTGCCGCTGGCGTTCTGCGCCGGCAGCAGCGAGAACGCCGAGCCGGTGCCCAGGCCCAGGCTCTGGATGCGGCCCTTGTACTTCACGTCGCCGGCGTACAGGTCCGACTTCAGCTCCACTTCCTGGCCCAGGCGCATGTGGCGCAGCTGGGTTTCCTTGAAGTTGGCCTCGACCCACATCTGCTCGGTCGGCACCACGGCCATCAGGGCATTGCCCGGCTGCACGCGCTGGCCGACCTGCACCGAACGACGGGCGACATACCCGGTGACCGGCGCGACGATGCCGGCGCGGGCGTTGTTGAGGAAGGCCTGGCGCAGCTGTGCGGCGGCCGCCTGCACGTCCGGCTGGGTGGCGATCACGGTGTCGTCGACCAGCGCGCGGTTGCGCTCGACGGTCTCGCGCGAACCGGCCACGGCCGCTTCGGCAGCAGCCAGCTCGTCACGCGCGTGGGCCAGTTCTTCGTTGGAGATCGCGCCGGTGGCGGCCAGGTCCTTGCGGCGGGCGTAGTCTTCGCGCACGCGCTTCAGGGTCACCTGGCGGGCGTTCAAGTCTGCCTGCGCGCCTTCCACGCTGCGGTACAGGCCTCGAGTCTGGCGCACGGTCTTGGCCAGGTTGGCTTCGGCCTGCTGCAGCGCCACTGCGGTGTCGGACGGGTCCAGCTGCACCAGCAGCTGGCCGCGCTCCACGCGCATGCCGTCATCGGCGTTGATGGCAACCACGGTACCGGCCACCAGCGGGGTGATCTGCACCTGGTTGCCCTGCACGTAGGCGTCGTCGGTTTCTTCGAACCAACGGCCGAACATGAAGTACCACAGTGCCAGTGCGGCAAGCAGCAGCACGACGATCACGAACAGGCCGCGCAGCAGGTTGCCGCGGCGGTTGGAGGCGGCCGGGGCCGCGGTGTCTTGGGTCTGGCTCATGGCGGAGGTCTTCAGGAATGCGAGGAATCGGAATGGGAGGCGATCGATGCGCGGTCGGCGTCAGCGGGCTGGAAACCACCACCCAGCGCCTTGCTCAGGCGCACCGAGGTCTGCACCTGCTGCGACTGCAGGCCGGCCAGCTGCTGCTGCGACTGCAGCAGGGTGGACTGCGCGGTCAGCACGTCCAGGTAGCTGCCGATGCCGGCGCGGTAGCGCTGCTGGGCCAGGTCGAAGGCCGAGCGTGCGGTGTCCACCGCCTGCTGCTGCGAGTGCGCCTGCTGTGCCAGCGAACGCACCGCGTTGACCTGGTCAGCGACATCGCGCAGTGCGTCGAGCACGGTCTGGTTGTAGTTGGCCACCGCCAGGTCGTACTGCGCATCGGTGTTGGCCAGGTTGGCGCGCAGCTTGCCGCCTTCGAAGATCGGCAGGCTCAATGCCGGGCCGATGTAGGCGAAGGTGGAACTGCTCTTCAACAGATCGCCCACGTTCGGGGCAACCACGCCGGCCAGTGCGGTCAGGTTGAAGCTGGGGTAGAACTTGGTCTTGGCGACCTTGATCTGCTTGTTGGCCGCTTCCACGCGCCAGCGTGCGGCGACGATATCCGGGCGACGGCCCAGCAGTTCGCTGGGCAGCACGCCCGGCAGCTGCAGCGCCATCGGGTTCAACGGCTGCGGGCGCTGGATCGACAGGCCACGGTCCGGACCTTTGCCAACCAGTGCGGCCAGCGCGGTGCGGGCGGCGTCGATGCGCTGCTGCGCGGCCAGCACCTGCTGCTGCGCGGCCGGCACGCGGGCCTCGGCCTGGCGCACCTGCAGATCGCTGTCGATCCCGGCGCCGCGGCGCTGGCGGGTCAGCTGCAGCGACTTCTGCGAGCGGCTCAGTTCTTCCTCGGCCACGTCGTTGAGCTGCCATGCGTAAGCCAGGTCGGCATAGGCCTGGGCAATACCGGTGGACAGGTTCAGGCGTGCGGCCTGGGCTTCGACGGTGGCGGCATGCGCGCCATCCACCGCAGCTTCCCAGGCAGCGCGCTTGCCGCCCCATAGATCGACGCCGTAGCTGAAATCAAAGGCGACCTGGCTGCTGCCGCCATAGCGACCACCCATTTCACTGCCGACCATCGACTCGGGCAGGCGCAGGCCGGTGTAGCCACCGGACACCGACAGGCTGGGCAGCTCATCGGCGCGTGCGGTGCCGACCTGGGCCTGTGCCTGGCGCAGGCGCGCATCGGCGGCATCCAGGCTCGGGTGGCCCGCCAGGCCCTCGGCAATCAGCGCGTCCAGCTGCGCATCGCCCAGCGCCTTCCACCAGTCCTGCGCCGGGAAGCCGGTGGCGCTCAGATCGGTATCGGCCAGGGTGCGTTCGCTGTGCAGGCTGTCCACATCAAGCACGTGGCCCTGCGGGTTGAGGCCACGGCTGCTGGCGCAGGCGGCCAGGGCCAGGGCCAGCGCTGACACCAGCAGCGCGCGCCCGGACCGGCGGAGAGTGGAATGCGGGATCGGGTTCATGGGGTCGTCAGGGAATCGCGGATTCGGGTAAGGAGGGACAGCAGCAGCGTGCGTTCGTCGGCGGAAAGATCACGCAGGGCGTAATCCATCACCGCGTCGCCGCGCAGCTTCAACCGCGCCCACAGCGCGCGGCCTTCATCGGTCAGCACGATCTGCAGCGCACGCCGGTCCTGCGCATGCGGTTCGCGGCGGACGCAGCCCAGTGCCTCGAGCTTGTCCAGCAGGCGGGTGACTGCGCTGGGCACCTGGTCGATGGCCTGGGCCAGTTCGTTGGCCGTGCACGGGGCCATGTGCGAGAGCACCTTCAACCCGATGTAGTGGGTGAAGCCGATACCCAGGTCTTCTTCGGCCATGGACGCGTCCAGTTGCCGGACCAGGCCGTCGCGCACCTGGCGCAGCAGCAGGCCGAAGCTGGGGGGAGTGGTTGCAGGACAGATCATGGGGGAGCATTCTCTTCCAAAAAAAATATTTCTCAATGGAAATATTCGATCTGGCATCGAATGCTGTGTTGCAGCAGCGGGCTGGATCAGTGAAGGCGCCTACCTTAATGATCTGGTCAGGTGGCCCGGTAGTACAATTCAGCCAATGGATGTCACATTTCAGCCAGCGAATATGATGAACAAGGCAGAAATCCCCCCTTCCAAGCGCCTGCTCAGGGATGACGCACTGGACTGGTTCGAGCGCAATGACGGCCCACCGATTGTCGCCTTCCGCTTTGACAGCCCGCAGGGACTGGTTCGAGAAGTGGACTGGCATCATCACCAGCGCGCGCAGCTGATCTGCGTGGAGCGCGGCCTGTTGACCACCCGCACCTCGCACGGCACCTGGTCACTGGCACCGGGCTCGGCCGGCTGGATGCCGCCACTGGAGCCGCATACGGTCACCCTCGACGGCCCACTGCGTGGCTGGGGCATGGCACTGGCTGCACCGGACTGCGCCCCCCTGCCTTCCGACCCGTGCGTGCTGGGCCTGTCCAAGCTGGCACAGGCGTTGGCCGACCGCATCTGCGAGTGGCCCCAGGGCTACGACACCACGCCCGAGCGCCAGCACATCATCAGCGTGCTGCTGGACGAGATCCGCACCGCGCCGCGCCAGCGCATGCACCTGCCGATGCCGCACGACCGGCGCCTGCTGAAGATCGCCTCACAGCTGCTGGCCGACCCGTCCGACGAGCGCAGCCTGGCCGAATGGGCGCATTGGGCTGGCCTGTCACCGCGCAGCCTGACCCGTCACTTCCGCGACGAGACCACCCTCAGCTTCGCGCAGTGGCGGCAGCAGGCCCGCCTGTCCGAGGCCCTGCGCCAGCTGACCGAAGGCCGCAGCGTGGCCGATATCGCCCATGCACTGGGTTTCAGCAGCGCCAGCGCCTTCGTCACCGTGTTCCGCCGCCACTTCGGGCTGCCGCCGGGACGCTACCTGGCACGGGCCGGGCATGGCCTGGAAACCGGGCTGGACCCTGCACGTGGCTTGGCATCCCCCGCCGCATCCGGATAATCACAGGATTGCGAGCGGCGACCGCCGTCGCCGCCTCCCGACAACAGGTAACAACGCCGCATGACCGAACTTGCCCGCCCCGTGTTCCACGGATTCGAACAACTGCCGCTGCGCGAGTACGCCGAACGCGCCTACCTCGACTACTCGATGTACGTGGTCCTGGACCGCGCCCTGCCGTTCATCGGCGACGGCCTGAAGCCGGTGCAGCGCCGCATCATCTATTCGATGAGCGAGCTGGGCCTGAATGCCGCGTCCAAGCCGAAGAAGTCCGCGCGCACCGTCGGTGACGTCATCGGTAAGTACCACCCGCACGGCGACAGCGCGTGCTACGAGGCGCTGGTGCTGATGGCCCAGCCGTTCTCGTACCGCTACCCGCTGATCGAGGGCCAGGGCAACTTCGGCTCCAGCGACGACCCGAAGTCGTTCGCGGCGATGCGTTACACCGAATCCAAGCTGACCCCGATCGCCGAAGTGCTGCTGGGCGAACTGGGCCAGGGCACCACCGACTGGGCACCGAACTTCGACGGCACCCTGCAGGAACCGACCTGGATGCCGGCACGCCTGCCGCATCTGCTGCTCAACGGCACCACCGGCATCGCCGTGGGCATGGCCACCGACGTGCCGCCGCACAATCTCAACGAGATCGTCAGCGCGCTGCTGCACCTGCTGGACAACCCCGAGGCCAGCGTGCGCGACCTGTGCGAGCACGTGCAGGGCCCGGACTATCCGTCCAGCGCCGAGATCATCACCGCGGCCAACGACCTGCGCACGATGTACGAGACCGGCAACGGCAGCGTGCGTGCGCGTGCGACCTTCGCCAAGGAAGCCAACAACATCGTGGTCACCGCGC
The DNA here is from genome assembly GCF_032911525.1 of Stenotrophomonas veracruzanensis. Classification (NCBI taxonomy): domain Bacteria; kingdom Pseudomonadati; phylum Pseudomonadota; class Gammaproteobacteria; order Lysobacterales; family Lysobacteraceae; genus Stenotrophomonas; species Stenotrophomonas veracruzanensis. Next base: position 337,864 of record NZ_JAWJTI010000002.1, on the reverse strand, counting down.
TGCCGTTCCAGGTGTCGCCGTCGAAGGTGATCGAGCAGATCGCCGCACAGATGCGCGCCAAGAAGCTGCCGTGGCTGGAGGACATCCGCGATGAGTCCGACCACGCCAACCCGGTGCGCGTGGTGCTGGTGCCGCGCTCCAACCGTGTCGACGCCGAGCAGCTGATGGGCCACCTGTTCGCCACCACGGACATGGAGCGCAGCTACCGCGTCAACCTCAACGTGATCGGGCTGGACGGCCGTCCGCAGGTGAAGAACCTGAAGATGCTGCTCAGCGAATGGCTGACCTTCCGCAGCAACACCGTCACCCGCCGCCTGCAGCACCGCCTGCAGAAGGTCGAGCGCCGCCTGCACCTGTTGGAAGGCCTGCTGGTGGCCTTCCTCAACCTGGACGAGGTGATCCACATCATCCGTACCGAGGACGAACCGAAGGCAGCGCTGATCGCGCGCTTCGGCCTGTCCGACGACCAGGCCGAGTACATCCTGGAAACCAAGCTGAAGCAGCTGGCGCGCCTGGAAGAGATGAAGATCCGCGGCGAGCAGGACGAGCTGGCCAAGGAGCGCGAGAAGATCCTCGGCATCCTCGACAGCAAGGCCAAGCTGAAGAAGCTGATCCGCGACGAACTGACCGCAGATGCCAAGAAGTTCGGCGACGCGCGCCGTTCGCCGCTGGTGCAGCGCCAGGCCGCGCAGGCCATCGACGAGACCGAGCTGGTACCGAGCGAGCCGATGACCGTGGTGCTGTCGGAGAAGGGCTGGATCCGTGCCGCCAAGGGCCACGACGTCGATGCATCCGCCCTGTCCTACCGTGATGGTGACGCCCTGCAGGGCGCGGTGCGTGCGCGCAGCACGCAGCAGGTCGCATTCCTCGACAGCGAGGGCCGCGCCTACTCGACGCCGGTGCACACCCTGCCCTCCGCGCGTGGCAACGGCGAACCGCTGACCGGCCGCTTCTCGCCGGCAGCGGGCACCAGCTTCGTGACCCTGGCCAGCGCCGAGCCGGACACCCGCTTCGTGCTGGCCTCCACCCACGGCTACGGCTTCGTCACCCGCTTCGAGAACCTGATCGGCCGCAACAAGGCCGGCAAGGCGATGCTGAACCTGTCGGCCGGCTCCACGGTGCTGACCCCGTCGGTGGTGGCCAACGTCGCCACCGACCGCATCGTGGCGGTGACCAGTTCCGGCAACCTGCTGGCGATCGCCGCCAACGACCTGCCGGAACTGGACAAGGGCAAGGGCAACAAGATCATCGAGATCCCGAAGGCCAAGCTCGCCACCGAACGCGTGGTCGCCATCGTGGCGATCAGCCCGGGGCAGACCCTGCAGGTACGCAGCGGCCAGCGCACCATGGGCTTGAAGTTCAACGAGCTCGACGCTTACCTCGGCGCCCGCGCCACCCGCGGCCACCTGCTGCCGCGCGGCTGGCAGAAGGTGGAAGGGTTGTCGGTGGAGTAAGGGCTGGGGCCCTGCCCCTGCGGGTGTCAACCTTTGTTGACACGCCTTGCCGGAGATCAGGCACGAAAAAGCCAGGGCATTCCCCGGCTTTTTTGTTGTCGGCTGGCGGGCGGCGGAACGGCTGGCTGGCGTAGGCTGGCTGGCGGTGCTCCGGTGCTGGCGGGCGACAGAACGCTGTGCTTCGTCTGGTAGAGCCGACTGTCAGTCGGCTGCCGTTTGGAGAGCGGCCGAATAACAGTCGGCCCTACCGGATCGGGGTGCCGGCTCAGTGCGCCGGGGCGCCGCTGCCGTCGATCTTGCTGAGCTGGTACAGCTCCAGGCCGATGCGCTTGATCAGACCCAGCTGCTGCTCCAGCCACCAGGCGTGGTCTTCCTCGGTGTCCTTCAGCTGCGCCAGCAGGATGTCGCGGCTCACGTAGTCGCCCTTCTCTTCGCACAGCTTCATGCCGGCGGCGAGATTGTTCCGAACCGCGTATTCAGTGTCGAGATCCTTCTGCAGCATCTCTTCCACGGTCTTGCCCGGCTCAGTGGCATGCGGGCGCATGTCCGGGTCGCCGCCCAGGAACAGGATCCGGCGCAGCAGCGCATCGGCGTGCTGGGTTTCCTCTTCCATCTCGTGGTTCAGGCGTTCGTACAGCGCGAACAGGCCCTGGTCCTCGTAGCGGCGGGAATGGATGAAGTACTGGTCACGGGCAGCAAGCTCGCCGCGCAGCAGTTCCTTCAGGCAGGCGATGACGTCCGGGTTGCCTTTCATGGGGGGTTCCTGTGAATCGATGTGACATAGGGTGCCGCATTTCAAAATACGGTGATCTAATCGGAATCAGTCGCAGTTGCGCCTGCGGCTACAATCGGCCCACGAGTTCGGAAAGGACGTGCGATGCGACGTACATGGCGTTGGGTGCTGGGCGTGTTGATCGCCATCGTGCTGGTCACCGCACTGGTCCTGTGGCTGCTGCTGCGCGGCAGCCTGGCCGACCTGGACGGCGAGCATGCGCTGCCGGGGCTGGCCAAGCCGGTCACCATCGAGCGCGATGCGCTGGGCGTGGTCACCATCACTGCCGGCAGTCAGGCCGACGCGATGCGCGCACTCGGCCGCGTGCATGCGCAGGAACGCTATTTCGAGATGGATCTGATGCGCCGCAGTGCCGCCGGTGAGCTGTCGGCGCTGTTCGGACCCAAGGCCATCGACGCCGACAAACGCATGCGCGTGCATCGCCTGCGCGCACGCACCGAGGCGAATCTGCAGGCCGCGCTGGGCGACAACGGCGCGGCCGTGCGTGCCTACGTCGACGGTGTCAACGAAGGGCTGGCCGGCCTTTCCGTACGGCCCTGGGCGTACCTGCTGCTGCGGCAATCGCCGCAGCCCTGGCAGGCCAGCGACAGCGTGCTGACCGGTCTGGCCATGTACGCCGACCTGCAGGACCCGAACAACCAGACCGAGCTTGCGCTCAGCCGCATCCGCGCGGTGGTGCCGCCGGCGCTGTACGCGCTGATCGCCCACGACGGCACCGAATGGGATGCGCCACTGTTCGGCGAACCGACCGGCAACGCCGCCCTGCCCGATGCCAGCCAGCTGGATCTGCGCACATTGAAGGCGAAACCGGGCACCGAGCAGGAAGAGGCCGATGTCATCGGCAGCAACAACTTCGCCGTGGCCGGCGCGCTCACCGCCGACGGTCGCGCGATCGTCGCCGACGACATGCATCTCGGCCTGCGCGCGCCGGGTCTGTGGTTCCGCGTGCGCCTGCGCTACCCCGACCCGCAGGCCGCGGGGGGCCAGGTCGACGTCACCGGCTTCTCGCTGCCCGGCCTACCGGCGGTGATCGTCGGCAGCAACGGGCACGTGGCCTGGGGCTTCACCAACAGTTACATCGACACCGCCGATTACCGCGCTGAACCGGCCAACGCCGCAGTCACGGTGCATGAAGAGCGCATCGCCGTGGCCGGCCAGGCCGACGTGCTGTTCCCGGTGCGCGAAACCGACTGGGGGCCGATCCTGCATACCCATGCTGATGGCAGCGGCGATGCGCTGCGCTGGGTCGCACACCTGCCCGGCGCGGTGCGCCTGGACTTCGGTGACCTGGCCCGCGCCGGTGACCTCGACGGTGCACTGCACTTCGCCGACCGTGCTGGCATTCCCGCACAGAACCTGGTGCTCGGCGACCGCAGCGGGCGCATCGCCTGGCGCCTGATCGGCGCCCGCCCCGACCGAGGCCCCGGCTGTGCACCGGCCGGCTTCACTGCGGCCAGCAACCAGGATTGCGCGCCGTGGCCGATCCGCAGCGATGCCTCGCCGGCACTGATCGATCCCCCCAACCATCGCCTGTGGACCGCCAACGGTCGCGTCCTCGACGGCGAAGCACTGGCCAGCGTTGGCAATGGCGGCTATGACCTTGGTGCCCGGGCGCGGCAGATCCGCGACCTGCTGGCAATCCAGGAGCGCTTCGACGAGCACGACCTGCTGGCGATCCAGCTCGATGATCGTGCAGTGTTCCTGCAGCGCTGGTGGGCGCTGCTGCACGACGTCATCGAACGTAGTGACGACCCTGCGCTGAAGCGTTTGAAGGCGGTCAGCCATCAATGGGGCGGCCGCGCTTCGGCCAGTTCGGTCAGCTACCGGGTGGTGCGTGAATTCCGCACGCAGGTGATGGAGACGTTGTCCGATGCGCTGCTGGCACCGGCCAACGCGGCACTGGGCGATGACTATCTGGACCCACGTCTGGCGCAGCTGGAAGGCGTGGCCTGGCCCATGCTGCAAGAGCGTCCGGCCAATCTGCTGCCGCCCGCCTTCGACAGCTGGGACGCGTTGCTGATCGATGCCGCCCGCCGTACCGAGAGCGAGCTGTCCAAGCAGGGCCCTCTGGCCAAGCGCAGCTGGGGCGAACGCAATACTGCGGCGATCTGCCATCCCATCGCCCGAGCGTTGCCCGACATCGCCAAGCGCTGGCTGTGCATGCCCGCCGACCGCCTGCCCGGCGACCGCGACATGCCGCGCGTGCAGACCCCCAACTTCGGGGCCTCCGAGCGCATGGTGGTTTCACCCGGCCACGAGGCCGACGGCATCGTGCATATGCCCGGTGGCCAGAGCGGGCATCCGCTCTCGCCATACTGGGGTGCCGGCCACGAGGACTGGGTGCATGGGCGGCCGACGCCGTTCCTGCCCGGCACGGCGCAGCACTCGATGACGCTGGTGCCTGCACGTTGACGATCGGGGGCAGATCCCCTTTCCAAGGTAGAAAAGGAACCTGCCCCCTGCTATTGCCGGCCAGCGGCCGGCGCTAGGCCAGCGCCTGTTCGTGCACGCCGGCAATCGCGCGGCCAGAAGGATCTGCAGCCGCAGCAAAGCTGGCATCCCAGGCAATGGCCGCTGGCGACGAACACGCGATCGACTTGCCGCCCGGTACGGTCTCGGCCGCCGCGCGGCTCGGGAAGAACTGCTCGAACAGATGGCGGTAGTAGTACGCCTCCTTGGTCTGCGGCGGGTTGTGCGGGAAGCGCTTGTCGGCGGCGGCCAGCACGCGATCACTGACCTGCGCCTCGGCGTGCGCCTTCAGCCCGTCGATCCAGCCATAGCCGACGCCGTCGCTGAACTGCTCCTTCTGCCGCCACAGGATGCTGTCCGGCAGGTAGCCATCGAACGCCTCGCGCAGCACCGCCTTCTCGATGCGGCGGCCACCAAAGCCGGCGCCGACCATCTTGTGCGCGGCATCGAAACGCATCGCCACATCGAGGAACTCACGGTCCAGGAACGGTACGCGCGGCTCCACGCCCCAGGCCATCATCGACTTGTTGGCACGCAGGCAGTCGTAGTTGTGCAGCGCGTCGAGCTTGCGCACCAGCTCGTCGTGGAATTCACGCGCGTCCGGCGCCTTGTGGAAGTACAGGTAGCCACCGAAGATCTCGTCGCTGCCCTCGCCGGACAGCACCATCTTCACCCCCATGGCCTTGATCCGCCTTGCCAGCAGGAACATCGGCGTCGATGCGCGGATGGTGGTGACGTCGTAGGTCTCGATGTGGCGGATCACTTCCGGCAACGCGTCGAGGCCTTCCTCGAAGGTGTATTCGAAGCCGTGATGCACGGTGCCGAGTGCCTCGGCAGCGATCGCCGCGGCCGCCAGATCGGGCGAGCCCTTCAGGCCGATCGCGAACGAGTGCAGGCGCGGCCACCAGGCTTCGGTCTGCCCACCATCCTCGATGCGGCGACGCGCGTAGCGTGCGGCAACTGCCGCCACCAGCGATGAATCGAGGCCACCGGACAGCAGCACGCCGTACGGCACATCGCTCATCAGCTGGCGTTCCACCGCGTGCTCGAATGCCTGGCGCAGCTCGACCAGATCGGCCTGGCGGCCTTGTACGTCGGCATAGTCGCGCCACGGTTGCTGGTAGTAGCGCACCAGCTCACCGCCGGCACTGTCGGCACTGTCGAAGTAGTGGCCCGGCGGGAACTGCGCGACGTCGGCACAGGTATCGACCAGTGCTTTCATTTCCGAGGCTACGCGCAGGCGCCCCTGGGCATCGTGGCCCCAGTACAGCGGCACCACACCGACCGGGTCGCGCGCCACCAGCACGCGTCCACTCTCACGGTCCCACAACGCGAAGGCGAAGATGCCGTTGAGCTGTTCCAGCCACTGCGCCGGCGAGCCGCCTTGGCGGTACAGCGCGTTGATCACCTCGCAGTCCGAGCCGGTCTGGAAGTCATAGGCGGTGGTCAGCGCCGCCTTCAATGCCTGATGGTTGTAGATCTCGCCGTTCACTGCCAGCGCCAGCTGGCCATCGGCCGACAGCAGCGGCTGCGACCCACCGGCCGGGTCGACGATGGCCAGCCGCTCGTGGACCAGCAGCGCACCTTCGTCGAGGTACACGCCGCTCCAGTCCGGACCACGATGGCGCTGGCGCTGCGACAGTTCCAGCGCATGGCGGCGCAGGGCCGGAAGATCGTCACCGGCCTGCAGGCCGAAGATTCCGAAGATCGAACACATGGGGGAGCTCCTGTTGGGGAATTTCACGGGTGGGAAGGTGTTCGACCGGCCATCCTGGCCCGGGTGGGGCTGCGCCCGGGCACAAAAAAACCCGCATCGGCTGATGCGGGTTTTCTGGTGTCCGGGCGTGTGTTGCTGTCTATCTACCCAGGGCGCAGTCCCGCATCGGCCGCGCACGATTATTCGCGCGCAGATTATTGCGGTTGTTGTTATTGACGGCGGTGGCCAGGTGGATCGACATGGCATCGACCCTACCCCGGTTTCCGGCGCGGTGCAACAGTTGCGTCAGCAACCACGCCTGGAGCGCATAATGGCGCGCCCTGAACCGTGTAACAGGAATGCAACAGCGCAATGGACGCACCGGGGCACTGGCCGCCCTGCTCTGCCTGGGCCTGGCGGCCTGCCAGACCCTCCCCCCGCCTTCTACGCTGCCGCAATCCCAGCAGCAGGCATTGGAACAACGCGGAACCGACGGCAGCTTCGAAGGTGCCTTTGATGCCGCGGAAACCTTCGAGCGCTTCAACGATCCACGCGCCATCGCCTACTACGAGCGTGCCGCAGCGATCACCCCCTGGACCTTCCACAACACCAAGGCGGAAGAAGCACTGGGCCGGATCTGGATCTCCGGCACGCTGCGCCATGCCGACAGCCCCCACATCAACCCGGCACCGGTGCTGCACGCATCCTGGCGACGTGGCGAACGCGCCTATCTGGCAGCTGCCAACCACGGCAATCCCTACGCGTTCTTCGGGCTCGCCAAGGCCTATCGTCAGCGTGGCGACGCGCAACAGGCGCTGCGCTGGGACCTGCGCGGAATGATCTACGAGCGCTACCCCAGTTCATCGTCACGGCTACCGGATGCGGTGGCCGCACAGGGTGACACCGTGCATCCGCTGCTTGCGCAGATCCAGCGTCGCGCCGAGCGTGGCGATGCCGAAGCGCAGGTGGACCTGGGCGCGCTGCTTGAGAAAGGCATGGGACTGCCGCGCGATCCGGCGCGTGCGCTGCAGCTGTACCAGCGCGCCGGTGAGAAGGGCAATGTGTTCGGCCAGTACTTCGCCGGGCTGCTGCTGGGCCGCAGTGCGCCAGGGGTGGAGAAGGACACCGAGGCGGCGGCGCGCTGGTTTGCCAAGGCCGAGGCGCAGCACTTCTACATGGCCGCGCCGGGTTACTGGAAGAAGGCGGTCGAGCCGCCGTTCTTCCTTTTTTCGGAATAGTGGAGCCGGGCCATGCTCGGCTGCTCCTGCCGGTAGACATCAGCCGAGCATGGCTCGGCTCTACAGGAAAGCGGTGCCGGCGAAAGGCGTGCCGACCAACGGTCGGCACCCGCCGTCGCAGGTTACGCCAGCAGCCGTTCCACCAGACGCTGGTACAGACCCGGCAACGCTTCCAGATCGTCCACGCGCACGTTCTCGTCCACCTGGTGGATGCTGGCGTTGACCGGCCCCACTTCGATGCACTGCGCACCCAGCGGCGCGATGAAGCGGGCATCGGACGTGCCGCCGCCGGTGCTTTCTTCCGGGGCACGGCCGATGTGCTCGGCCAGCACCGCACGCGCGGTGGCGCGCAGTGTGCCTTCCGGGGTGTAGAACGGCTCGCCGCTGCGATGCCACTTCAGCGCGTACTGCAGGCCGTGCCGGTCCAGCAGTGCGGTGATCTCCGCCTCCAGCTTCGGCGCGTCCCAGTGCGGGTTGTAGCGGATGTTGAAATCCACCTCCAGCTCGCCGGGAATCACATTGTTGGCGCCGGTGCCGGCGTGGATGTTGGAGACCTGCAGGCTGGTCGGCGGGAAGCTTTCATAGCCCTCGTCCCAGCGCCGCGCGCTCAGTTCAGCCAGGGCCGGAGCGGCCTGGTGGATGGGATTGCGCGCTTTCTCCGGATACGCCACGTGGCCCTGCACGCCCTGCACGCGCAGCTTGGCCGACAGGCTGCCACGACGCCCCACGCGCAGCAGGTCGCCCAGGATCGCGGTCGATGACGGCTCGCCGGTGATGCACCAGTCGATGCGCTGGCCGCGCTCGGCGAACAGGCGCGCGACGTGGCGCACGCCATCAATGGCGTCGCCTTCCTCGTCGCTGGTCAGCAGCACCGCCAGCGTACCGGGGTGATCGGGATGCGCGGCGACGAACTGCTCGGCGGCGACCACGAACGCGGCCACGCTGCCCTTCATGTCGGCGGCGCCACGGCCATACAGCACCCCATCGCGGATCTGCGGCGTGAACGGGTCGCTGGTCCAGGCCTCGCGCGGACCCGTCGGCACCACGTCGGTATGGCCCAGCAGTACCAACACCGGTGCGCCTTGGCCGTGGGTCGCCCACAGGTTGTCGACCTCGCCCAGGCGAAGGTGATCGCACTGGAACCCGGCCTGCTTCAGGCGTGCCGCCAACAGTGCCTGGCAGCCAGCATCATCGGGGGTCACAGAGGGCCGTGCGATCAGTTCGCAGGTCAGGTCGAGGACCGCGCTCATGCGTCACCCACACCGAAGCGGGCCTTGAAGCCGTTGTCACTGAAACCCTGGCTGACCGTGCCATCGGCAGTGACCACCAGCGGACGCTTGATCAGTTGCGGGTACTCGCGCAGCAGCAGCTTCCATTCGGCTTCGGAATCGGCGGCCTTGCGGTTGTCCGGCAGCTGCCGCCAGGTGGTCGAGGACTTGTTGACCATCGCGGCCAGGCCACCCAGCTGCTCAGCCCACGCCACCAGTGTTTCCGGGCTGGGCTTGTTGTCGCGGTAGTCGACGAAGGTGTACGGCACGCCGAAGCGGTCCAGCCACTTGGTCGCCTTCTTGCAGGTATCGCAGTTCTTCAAACCGTAGACAGTGGTGCTCATGGCCATCTGTGATGCTGGAAAACAGAGGGTCAGAATCTCACAACAGGCGCTCGGACACGACCCGGAACGGGACCCGTGGCAGCCGGAAGGCCAGCCCCTCGTGCAACGCCACGCCCATCGCCTGCAGGCGCGGGCACTGCAGTTCGTCTTCCAGCTGCAACGGCTGCAGGCGGTCGATCTCCACCGGCAACGCGATACGGGTGCTGGCCCAATGCCCGTCGCAGGTACGGGCAATGGCCTCGTCCTGGCAGGTCAGGAAGCGCAGCAGGGCCTGATGGCCACCGAAGGCAGCCGTCCACGCCGCGTCCTCCCAGCCCGCTGCGGCCTGCCACTTCAGGTGCAGCCCAGGCGCACTGCCCTGCCCGCCTTCGATCAGGGTGTACCCACCGCCATCGGCGCGCACCACGTGCTCGAAGCGCCCGGACAGGTGTGGCTGCATGGCATCGCTGAAAGCACGCGCGCCGGCGACGAAGGCCAGCTGGTCCATCACGTTGCGGTCGAACAACACCACCGGCGTTCCGTCCGGATCGTCGTCACGGCGCAGGTACCAGCGCCAGTTGCTCTGCCCTGGGGACGGCATCAAGGAACGCAGTGGCCCGGCCAGCGCCGGCCCGAAGTGGCCGTGACGGTAACTGAGGATGGTGTAAGGCGTACATCCGGCATGGACCACGTAATGGTGACCCGACGGAGGCGTTGGTGCGTGGCGCACGTCGACCCACCAGCTCACGTAGACCACGTCGCGCACATCACTGGCCAGCGCCGGCATCGGCCAGCGCCGCGACAGTGCGCGGCGCAGCCAGGTCCAGCGCGGGGCGTGCAGCAGGCGCGGCAGCATCCGCCCGAACAGGGTGTCCGACGGATGCTGGTAGATCGCGGACTGCGCCAGATCCTCCGGCGCAGTCACCTTCAGTCGGCCAGGCCGCGCAGCAGGTCGTTGACGCTGGTCTTGCTGCGGGTCCTGGCATCAACCTGCTTGACGATCACCGCGCAGTACAGCGAATGGGTACCGTCCTTGCTCGGCAGCGAGCCGGACACCACCACGCTGTACGGCGGGATGTAGCCGTAGGTGATCTCGCCGGTGGCACGGTTGTAGATGCGGGTGCTCTGGCTGAGGAACACGCCCATGCCGATCACGCTGTGGTGACCGACCACCACGCCTTCCACCACTTCCGAACGCGCACCGATGAAGCAGTGGTCCTCGATGATGGTCGGGCTGGCCTGCAGCGGCTCCAGCACGCCACCAATGCCAGCGCCACCGGACAGGTGGCAGTGCTGACCGATCTGCGCACAGGAACCGACGGTGGCCCAGGTATCGACCATGGTGCCTTCGCCGACGTAGGCGCCGATGTTGGTGAAGCTCGGCATCAGCACCACGTCCTTGCCGAAGTAGGTACCGCGGCGGGCGATCGCGCCCGGCACCACGCGAACGCCGCTACGGCGGAACTTCGCCTCGTCATAGCCGGCGAAGCGCGATTCGACCTTGTCCCAGAACGGCGCCGGGCGGGCGTCGACCACGGCCATGTCGTTGACGCGGAAATACAGCAGCACGGCTTTCTTCAGCCACTCGTTGACCTTCCAGCCGCCCTGGCCGTCCGGCTCGGCGACGCGGAACTCACCGCTTTCCAGGCCATCGATCACGCGGTTGACCAGCGGCTTGGTCGAGCCTTCCAGCTCATGCAGGGTCAAGGTGGCGCGGCGCTCGAAGGCACTCTCGATGCCGAACTTCAGTTCTTCCACGCCTGGGGCCGACGGCTTGCGCAGCGACTTGCGGGCGATGGTTTCGGCGCGGACAGCTTCGGCGCTCCTGGCCGGCGCTGGCTTCTTCACAGCACGCTTCACCGCAGCCGTTTTCTTCGCCGGGGCCTTCACCGCAGCAGCCTTCTTCGGCGCGGTGGTCTTCTTCGCGGCCGGTGCGGCGGCAGCAGGTTTCCGGGCCGCTGCGCTCTTGGGGGTCGCGGCGGTCTTCTTGTCGGGCTTGGTGGCCATCAGGCGGGGTCTCCGGCGTTTCGATCAGGGTCCAGGCAGGCCAGCATCGCGTCATGCAGCTGCTGCCGGGCAGGTTCAGTCAGGGGGAGGTCGTGTTCGTCACTGATCACGAAGGTGTCTTCGGCGCGTTCGCCGAACGTGGCAATGCGCGCATCATGCACGCGCAGGCCCTGGTTGCGCAGAACGAACGCCACATCGGCCAGCAGACCGGGGCGGTCGGGGGCGACCAGGGCAAAACGGGTTGCGCCGGGCTCATCGCGGAACTCGATTCGCGGGGCGAAACGGAAGTGCCGCAGCTGCCGTGGCACCACCCGGCGTGACGGCCGCAGGCGCGACAGGTCACCGCTGAGTGCCTCGCGCAGCGCCGCTTCCAGGTTGGCACTGCTGCCATCGGCGAAGGTATCGGCCGGGTTCACTTCGAAGGTATCGAAGATGGTATCGGCCGGACCATCCAGCACGCGTGCGCGGTGGATGCCGTAGCCCTTGCGGTCCAGCGTCATCACGATCGCGGCGAACAGGCCGTCGCGGTCCGGCGAATGCACGAACACTTCCAGCGCCGGATCATCGACGCTGATCCGGCGAACCTTCACCAGCGCCTGGCCCTGCTTCACCGGCACCAGCGCGGCGGCCTGCCAGGCCAGCTGCTCAGGGCGCAGGCGGATGAAGCCCTCATCCGGCATCACCGCGAACTGGCGGTCGATGGTGGCATCGTCGTAACCCCGTTCGCGCACCAGCGCGCGCACGCTGTCGCGCGCCTCGGCCACGCGCTCGGCCGCCGGCACCGGGTGCTCCAGCCCCTCGCGCAACGCGCGCCGGGTGGCGAAGTACAGGTCGGCCAGCAGGCGGTCCTTCCATGCATTCCACAGCTTGGGGCTGGTGCCGGCGATGTCGGCGCAGGTCAGCAGGTACAGATAGTCGAGGCGGTCGCGGCTGCCGACCAGGGTGGCGAAGCGATGGATCACCACCGGGTCGGCGATGTCCTGCTTCTGCGCGGTCACCGACATGCGCAGGTGCTGTTCGACCAACCATGCCACCAGCTCGGTATCGGTGCCACTCAGCGCATGCGCCTGGCAGAACGCACGCGCGTCCACCGCCCCCAGTTCCGAGTGGTCGCCACCACGGCCCTTGGCGATGTCATGGAACAGGCCGGCCAGCAGCAGCAGCTCCGGCTTGCGCAGGCGCGGCCACACTTCGTGCGCGATCGAGAAGCGCTCGTCGGCACGGCTGCTGGCGAACAGGCCGATGTTGCGCAGGACCATCAGCGTGTGCTGGTCGACGGTGTAGACATGGAACAGGTCGAACTGCATCCGCCCGCTGACCTGGGCGAAGGCGGGAATCCACTGGCCGAGCACGCCCAGCCGCGCCATGCGCGAGAGCGTATCGACAGGCCGCTGGCCGCGCAGCAGCGCCAGGAACTGTTCGCGCGCATCGGCATCGGCCTGGTCGTAGGCCGGCAGCAGCGGTAGCGCTTCAGCCAGCGCGCGCGCGGTCAGCGAATGCAGTCCACGCACCTGCGGATTGTTGGCCCAGCTGGCAAACAGCGCGAACACCTGGCCGATATCACCGCGCGGCCAGTCGGCCTCGTTGGCGGCCAGGTAGCCACGGCGCAGGGAGAAGCCCACGGTCAACGGCTCGGGCTGCGCCTCGCCGTCGAACTGCTCCTCGAAGCGCTGCAGCAGGCGGTCGCTGATCCGGCGCACCACCAGCGCGGCGCGGTAGAAGCCCTGCATCATCTTCTCGACACCGAGGTTCTCGGCATCGTCTTCGAAGCCCAGGCGCGCGGCCAGGGTCTTCTGGTAATCGAAACGCAGGCGCTCTTCCGGGCGGCGCGCGACCAGATGCAGGCCGAAGCGCAGCCGCGCCAGCACCGCACGTTCGCGCTTCAGTGCTGCCGCTTCGTCGGCACCCAGATGGCCGAGCCCGACCAGCGCCTCCAGGTCACGCACGCCGAAGGCACGCAGTGCCATCCAGCCCAGCGTGTTCAGATCGCGCAGGCCACCCGGGCCATCCTTCAGGTCAGGCTCCAGGTTGTCGGCGGTGTCGCCGAAACGCTGGTGGCGGTTACGCAGCTCTTCCAGCTTGGCCAGGAAGAACGCGCGTGCCGGCCACAGTTCCCGATCGTCGATGGCCTCGCGCAGCGCGCGACGCGCCACATCATCGGCCAGGATCGGGCGCGCCTCGATCAACGCGGTCAGCACGGTCTGGTCCGCCGCCGCCTCGCGGCACTGCGGCGCCGAACGCACCGCATGGCTGACCGCCAGCCCGCAGTCCCACAGCAGTGCAAACAGGCGTGCCAGGGCGGATTCGTGCGCCAACTGTGCCGGCGGATCGCCGAACACCAGCAGGTCGATGTCCGATCGCGGGAACAGTTCACCACGACCGTAGCCACCCACCGCGAACAACGACAGCCCACTATCGGCCGGCAGGCAACGCTGCCACGCCAGGCGGATCAGATGGTCGGCGGCACGCGCGCGCAGCGCCAGCAGGCGCTCGATGTTGTCGCCCTGGTCGAAGCGGCGGTACAGGCGCGCGTCGGCCTGCTGCAGCGCCTGGCGCGCGGCAGCAGCCCAGTCCGGGTCGTTGAGCGACGCGGCCGGCGTGTCCAGCAGCGAACTCGCCGGCAGCATCTTCAGGAGACCTGCGACTCGCCCGGCGACAGGGTCAGCACGTCCACGCCGGTCTCGGTGACCGCGATCATGTGCTCCCACTGTGCCGACAGCTTGCGGTCCTTGGTCACCACGGTCCAGCCATCCGGCAGCACCTTGTTGTAACGGGTGCCCTCGTTGATCATCGGTTCGATGGTGAAGGTCATGCCCGGCTGCAGCACCAGGCCCTGGCCCGGGCGGCCGTAATGCACCACCTGCGGCTCATCGTGGTAGACCTTGCCGATGCCATGGCCGCAGTACTCGCGCACCACGCTGAAACGCTCGCCTTCGGCGTAGCTCTGGATGGCATGGCCGATGTCGCCCAGGGTCGCGCCCGGACGCACCGCACGGATGCCGCGCCACATGGCTTCGTAGGTGGTTTCCACCAGGCGGCGCGCCATCACCGACGGGGTGCCGACGAAGTACATGCGGCTGGTGTCGCCGTGCCAGCCATCCTTGATGACGGTGACGTCGATGTTGATGATGTCGCCATCCTTGAGCACCTTCCCTTCGCTGGGGATGCCATGGCAGATGACGTTGTTGACCGAGGTGCACACGGTCTTCGGGAAGCCGCGGTAGCCGACGTTGGCCGGAATGGCGCCCTGCACGTTCACGATGTGGTCGTGGCAGATGCGGTCCAGTTCCTCGGTGGTGACACCGGGCTTGACGTGTGGGGTGACGATGTCGAGCACTTCGCTGGCCAGGCGGCCGGCGATTCGCATCATCTCGATTTCCTGCGGGGTTTTCAGATTCACGCTCATGGCCCCCATTATCGCCGATCCGGCCGCAATCTGAACGAACGCCACCCAACTGGCGATCCGGGCCATGCACAGTTCCGGCAAGGAAAGTGAAAGCGTGATGGCATCCGCTCTTTCGACTGCCTATTTATCACGGAATACAGACACTTGCGCCTCCTAAGCTGGCCTTGCAGTCACCAAAGCGGCGCCGAGCGTGCCGTCTTCGCCTTGTTCAACGGACCTTCGGGTCAGGGAGGTTGTCCATGCGATTCCCGCTTCGTTCCCCGCTTGCCTGGACCTTGGCCGGGATCCTCCTGTCCAGCCCGGCCCTGGCCGCAGACACCACCACCTTCAACGTCACCCTGGTGGTCACCAAGGCCTGCACCATCACTGCGGCAGCGGCCACGAACGTCGATTTCGGCACGGCGGCCTCGACCACCGCCACGCCAACCCTCGGCCAGGGCACGGTGACCGCGCAGTGCTCGGCACTGACCCCCTACACGATTGCGCTGAATGCGGGCGCCAATGCCGGTACCGCCAATGACGTCACTACCCGGCGGATGAAGAACACCAATGCTGCGGTGACTGCCAACAACTATGTCGGCTACCAGCTCTACCAGGATGCCGCGCATACCCTGGTCTGGGGCGCCACAACGGGCACCAACACCCAGGCGGGCATCGGCACCGGCCTGGCCGTGCCGTACATCGTGTACGGCCAGATCCTGAACCTGAGTACCAACAACCCGGCCACCGGCAACTACCTGGATACGGTCACCGCCACGATCACTTATTGATGGAGCACGCCCGCATGGCCGGACCCCGCCCGTGGCGCGCCACCGGCGTGGCGCTGCTCGCCCTGTGCCTGCTGGCGACCGCTACGGCAGGTGCCACCAGCCTGCAGGTCGCCCCCACCAGCCTGCAGCTGGAAGCCCGCCAGCGTGCCGGCGAGCTGTGGCTGACCAACAGCGGCACCTCGCCGGTGAAGCTGCAGGTGCGGGTCTTCCGCTGGGTGCAGCACGGCGGCCAGGAGCAGCTGCTGCCCACCGACGAACTGATGGCCTCCCCGCCGATGCAGGAGCTGGCGGCCGGCCAGCAGCAGCTGGTGCGGGTGATGCGTCCGACCCGGGAGCCACCGGACGCGCAACAGTATTACCGCCTGATCGTGGACGAGGTGCCGGACCTGGCCACCCGTGCCGAGGGCATGCAGTTCGTCCTGCGCTACTCGATCCCGGTGTTCGTACAACCCGCGTCCGGCAAACTCGCACCGCAGCTGCAGGCGCGCCTGGTGACGCTGGATGATGGCCGCAACGGCGTCGAGGTGGCCAATTCGGGCAACAGCTATGCACAGATTGCCGATCTCGCACTCGGCAGCGCCACGCGTCCGCGCATCGTGCATCCCGGCCTGCTGGGCTACGTGCTGCCCGGGCAGGTGATGCGCTGGCCGATCGAGCGCACGGCGATCGACCGCGGCAACGACCAGATCACGGCCAAGCTCAATGGCGAGTCGGAACAGACGCCACTGTCGCCCCCATCGGCTCGCTGAGGCGTTGATGGGCGCGCTGCTTGCTGCCCTGGCTCCTGTGGCGACCGAAGCCGCCGATGTGTCCGGCGCGACGGCCACCGGGGCCGCCGACGTATCCGGCATCTCCGCCGATGCGATCCTGCCGCCCCCCACCCCGCTGACCGCCAGCCAGACGCTGTACCTGGACGTGTCGCTCAACAGCACCCCACGCGGGCTGCTTCCCTTCATCGAGAACCGCGGCCGCCTGCAGGCCAGCCCCGAGGTCCTGCGCCAGCTCGGCTTCAACGCCAGTGGCGATGCACCGGTCTACCTGGACCAGATCAGCGGCGCGGTGGTGCGCTACGACGCGCACCTGCAGACCCTGGCGCTGGACGTGCCACTGGACCAGCTGACCCTGCCGACCACCGTGCTCAGCCGCCCGCAGACGCGCGCACCCGCCGGCAGCGCCTCGCCCGGCGTGCTGCTCAACTACGACCTCTACGGCAGCCGGGTGGACACGCTCGGCAACCTCAGCCTGAGCTCGGAGCTGCGCCTGTTCGGCATCGGCGACGGCACCTTCGAGAACACCGCGATCAGCCGTCGCTACCAGCAACCCGGCGACCGTCGCTGGCGCGGCGAAAGCGTGCGACTGGATACGCGCTGGCGCCTGGATTTCCCCGACCAGGCGATGACCCTGGAGGTGGGCGATTTCTACAGCGGCTTCGTCGACTGGACCCGCCCGGTGCGTCTGGGCGGCCTGCAGATCGGCCGCAACTACGGGCTGCAGCCCTATCGCGTCCTGACCCCCACGCCCAGCTTCCTCGGCCAGGCGGTAGTGCCGTCCACGGTCGAGCTGTACGTCGATGGCCTGCGCCAGTACAGCGGCCAGGTGCCGGTCGGGCCGTTCCAGCTGGCCGCGCAGCCCGGCATCAGCGGCACCGGCAGCGCCCAGGTGGTGGTCACCGATGCGTTCGGCCGCATGCAGACGCTGGACTTCAGCTTCTACGGCACCCAGCAGCTGCTGGCCAAGGGGCTGTCGGACTGGTCGGTCGGCGTCGGCCACCTGCGCGAGGACTTCGGCCAGCGCTCCTTCGCCTACGACGACCGTACCGTGGCCAACGCCAGCTGGCGCGGTGGCATCAGCGATACCTTCACCGGCGAAGCCCATGCCGAAGGCGGCGGCGGCCTGGCCCAGGCCGGGATCGGCGGCTGGTGGCTGCTGGGCGGTGCCGGCGTGTTCAACGCGGCCTATGCACACAGCAATTACCACGGCCTGCAGGGCGGGCAGTGGGCACTGGGCTACAGCTGGAACAACCGCCGTCTCAACTTCAACCTGCGCAGCGTGCGCAGCCACGGCGACTACCGCGACCTCGGCGCGCTGCAGGGCAACCTGCCGCCAAGCATCAGTGAACAGGCCACGGTCGGGCTGGATCTGCTGCGGCTGGGCACGCTCAGCGCCAGCTACCTGCGCCTGCGCTATCCGGATGGCGAGGACAACCGCTACGCCAGCCTGTTCTGGTCGCGCAGCTGGAGCCAGCGCTGGTCGGCCTACCTGTCGGTGAACCAGAACCTGGACCAGAGCAACGACCGCAGCATCTATCTGTCGGTGACCGCCAGCCTGGGCAACAACCGCCAGGCCAGCCTGTCCAGCCAGCGCAACGGCGACAGCCAGAGCTGGGTGGCCGACGTGACCCAGCCAGTGCCCGGTGACGGCAGCGCTGGCGGTGTCGGCTGGCGTGCACAGGTACGCCATGGCGAGGACGGCAATGGTGGCCTGGCCGAGGTCGGCATTCTCAATGACATCGGCCGCTACTCGTTCGGCGCCTCGCGCCAGGGCGGGCTCAACTATGCCTACGGCAGCGCCAGTGGCAGCCTGGTCTGGATGGGCGGGCACGCGTTCGCCACCCGCGAGGTCTCGGACGCGTTCGCGGTGATCAGCACCAACGGCGTCGGCGGCGTGCCGGTGCGGCTGGAGAACCGCCTGATCGGCGTCACCGATGATCGCGGCCTGCTGCTGGTCAGTCCGCTGCTGTCCTGGCAGCGCAACCGGGTCTCGATCGACACGCTGGATCTGCCCGAGGACATGCGTGCCGATCGCATCGAGGACTGGGTGACGCCGCGCCAGCGTGCCGGCACGCGATTGACGTTCCAGCTGCGCTCGCGTCCGTCGTTGAGCCTGACGCTGCAGGACATGGGCGGAAAACCACTGGAAGTCGGCAGCGAGGTGCAGCTGCCCGATGGCCGCCAGGCCACCGTCGGATACGACGGCCTGCTGTACCTGGAGGACGTCGCTGCCGGCAGCGTGCTGTACATCACCACCAGTCGTGGCCAGTGCCGGGTGAAGGTGCCCGACCTGCCGAAGGTTGTGGCAGCCGGCGCGCGACCGAAGCCGGCACCGCTGGCGTGCATCCCGGAGGTAGCGCCATGAGGACGTTGCTGCTCGGCCTGCTGCTGGTCGCAGGCATTCTGGCGGCAGCACCGGCCCGCGCCGTCGCGGTGTGCGCCGCCATCGCGGATCCGACGCTGCCGTTCGGCAACGTCAACAGCAATGCCCCCGGCGCGACCACCGGCACGCTCAACATCACGGTGACCTGCACCACTGCCGCGCTGAGCGTGCTGGCCACTACCGGCGTGCGGGTCTGCGTGGGCATCGGCGCCGGCAGCGGCGGCGGCAGCAGCTCCAGCTGGCGGACGATGAAGACCAGCACCAGCGACAGCATGAACTTCCAGCTCTACAACACCTCCAACTTCAGCCAGGTGACGGGGTTGACCCCGCGCGGCTCGCCGCCGGCGCAGGAGTTGACCTTGACCTACAACGTGCCCCTGACCGGTGGCAGCGGCACGCAGACCACGCAGCTGTCCGCGCAGATCCCCGCCAATCAGATCCTGGCGTCAGGCGCCTACAGCAGCGCCTTCAACGGCGCCAACGTGGTGCTGACCTGGGCCTGGAACGAGGTCCTGCTCGGCAATGCCACGGTGCCCGCCAACTGCAACGGCGGCGCCACCGGCACCAACAGCATCAGCAACGCCTTCAGCTTCACCGCCACCGCCAACGTGCTGCCGCAGTGCGGCAGCTACGTCACCACCAACATGGACTTCGGCAACGTCACCGGCGGCATTCCCGCCAACATCGACCGGACCGCCACCTTGACCCTGACCTGCCTGAAGAACACGGCCTACCAGGTCAGCCTCAACGACGGCCAGAACAACCCATCCGCCACCAGCACGCGGCGCATGGCCACCACCATCGGCGGCAGCACCTACTACCTCACCTACGAGCTGTACCGCAATGCCGCGCGCAGCCTGCGCTGGGGCAATACCCTCAACGTCGATACCGTTGGCGGCACCGGAAGTGGCAGCGCGCAGCAGCTGACCATCTATGGCCGGGTGCCGCCCGTCACCGGCCAGCCCCCGGCCGGCACCTACAACGATCTGGTGACGGTGACGATCACCTATTGACCAGCCTGCCGACCAACGGTCGGCACCCACCAGGCGCCTCCTGGCAGGTGGATGCTGACCGTCTCCAGGTAGACCCACGCCATGGGTGGATGCAGGCATCACTCCAGCGCCAGGCGCAGTCGACTGACAGTCGACTCTACAGATTCGGCCGATCCAGCCGATACCGCGCAACGGGTCCTACAGCACGGTGGATGGCAGGTGGTTCGCGCATTTCTGATCGGGGCGATGCTGGTCGCCAGTACGCCCGCGTGGGCCGATCCCAGCAGCAATGCCCTGCAGATCCGGCTGATTGTGGTCGAGGGCTGCAGCGGTGATGCCGGCAGCAACCACTGCCCCGCACCCCACCAGCGCAGCGACACACCGCAACTTCCGCCCCAGGTCCGCGAGCTCGCGCCCCCCGCTGACAATGAAGACACGACGTCCGCCGTGACCGTCATCTACTGATGCGTGCACTTCTGACCCTGCTGGCGATGCTGCTGGCGTTGCCTGCCGCGGCATTGGACCTGTTGCCGACCACACTGCAGCTGCCCGCCGAAGGGGGGCATGGCGAGCTGTGGCTGTACAACCCCGGCCCCGGCCACTGGCAGGGAGAAGTACGGATCCTGGCCTGGGAACAGCAGGCCGACGCGGAGACGCTGCGGCCCAGCGACCAGATCCTGGCCAGCCCCACCCGGCTCGACATCCCGCCCGGCATCCGACAGCGCATCTGGTTGCTGCCGCGCCAGCCTGCCCCCGTTGCCACCGAACGGGCTTACCGGGTCGTGCTCGCCCCCGGCGCCCCCGGCCTGGCGCGCTACTCGCTGCCACTGTTCCGGGGGAATTCCGCGCCACTGGCACAGCCACGACTGCATGCCGGAATCGAGCCCCATCCGTCGCATCCATCGTTGCGATTGAGCAATACCGGTACCCTGCACGCCCGCCTGAACGATCTCGCCTACATCACCAGCGACGGCCAGCGCACCCTGCTTCTGCCGGGTCTGGCCGGGTATCTGCTGGCCGGCCATGAGCGCCGCTGGGCCCTGCCCGCCCGCGCTGATGGCTACGCCGACGGCCATTTCCAGGCCCAGCTGCAGGACGGCCGCGTGGTCGAACTGACCGCGCCGGACCCGGCCATTGCAGCGAGCGCTCCCAGCGGGCTATAATCGACCGGATCCCTGCTGCCTGCGCGCGCGGGAACCCGTCCACACCGGACGTCACCGGTGAATCCACACCTGCTGCCCCCATCCGTGCCGGGGTGCTCCGCAAGGAGTTCGGCCACGGAGGCAACAGGGAAGCCCAACCCCGGAACCGATCGCGCTTCCACGCGTCCCGCATACCTATCCCGCGGGCGGAATCGCTGGTTCCATATCAGGAGTATTGCAATGCCCCAGGTCACCATGCGTCAGATGCTGGAAGCCGGCGTCCACTTCGGCCACCAGACCCGCTACTGGAACCCGAAGATGGCTCCGTACATCTTCGGCGCCCGCGGCAAGATCCACATCATCAACCTGGAAAAGACCGTCCCGCTGTTCAACGACGCGATGAACTTCATCTCGTCGGTTGCCCAGAAGCGCGGCACCGTCCTGTTCCTGGGCACCAAGCGCAGCGCCCGCGAAACCATCAAGGAAGAAGCCGAGCGTTGCGGCATGCCGTTCATGAACCAGCGTTGGCTGGGCGGCACCCTGACCAACTTCCGTACCGTCAAGCAGTCGGTTGCGCGCCTGAAGGAACTGGAAGCCGGTGAAACCGACGGCACCTTCGAGAAGCTGGTCAAGCACGAAGTGCTGGGCCTGCGTCGCGAGCGCGACAAGCTGGAAGCCTCGCTGGGCGGCATCAAGGACATGAACCGTCTGCCGGACGCCATCTTCGTGATCGACATCGGCCACGAAGACATCGCGATCAAGGAAGCCAAGAAGCTGGGCATCCCGGTCATCGCCGTGGTCGACACCAACTACAACCCGGAACTGGTGGACTACGCCATCCCGGGCAACGACGACGCCATCCGCGCTGTGCAGCTGTACGCCCGCGCCGCTGCCGACGCCGTGCTGGAAGGCAAGGCTGCTGCTCCGCACGCTGCTTCGGTGCGTGAGGAAGAGTTCGCTGAAGCCGCTGCTGAAGGCGAAGAGAAGCCGGCCCGCCGCGCTCCGGCCAAGAAGGCTGCCAAGAAGGGCGACGACGCCCAGGCCTGATCCAGGCCCCGGGGTGGACGCCCGGCGTCCACCCTCCCTGCACGCAGCCTTTGGCGCGTGACAGGACCGTGTCACACGGGCCGGCCACCATGCCGGCCCAACCCCTTTCTTTCGTGAGGTAATCCCGTGGAAATCACTGCTTCCCTGGTCAAGGAACTGCGCGAGCGCACCGGCGCCGGCATGATGGAATGCAAGAAGGCACTTACCGAAGCCAACGGCGACATCGACGCTGCTGCTGAAGCCATGCGCAAGTCCGGCGCTGCCAAGGCCGACAAGAAGGCTGACCGCGTGGCCGCCGAAGGCCGTCTGGGCCTGGCCCAGGATGGCGGCAAGGCCGTGCTGGTCGAAGTCAACTCGGAAACCGACTTCGTCGCCAACGATGACAACTTCAAGTCCTTCGTCAATGCCGTTGCCGCTGCCGCCCTGGCATCGGGCGCCACCGACGTCGAAGCCGTGAAGGCTGCCAAGCTGGCCGATGGCCGCACCGTTGAAGAAGCCCGCGCCACCGCCGTGCAGACCCTGGGTGAGAACATCCAGATCCGTCGCATGGTGAAGGTTGATGGCAACAACACCGTCGGCGCCTACGTCCACACCAACGGCAAGGTTGGCGTGCTGGTCGACCTGGTCGGCGGCGACGTCGAGCTGGCCCGTGGCCTGGCCATGCACGTGGCTGCCCTGAAGCCGCCGCACAACAAGGCTTCGGACGTTCCGGCCGACTTCGTCGAGAAGGAAAAGGAAATCGAGCTGGCCAAGATGTCCGAAAAGGACAAGGCCAAGCCGGCCGAGATCCTGGAAAAGATCATCAGCGGCAAGATCAACAAGATCGTCAGCGACGTGACCCTGTACGGCCAGACCTACGTGCTGGGCGATACCACCGTCGAGCAGGTGGTCAAGGCCGCAGGCGCCGACGTGGCTGGCTTCAAGCTGCTGATCGTCGGCGAAGGCATCGAGAAGGTGGTGGAAGACTACGCCGCCGAAGTTGCCAAGGCGATGCAGGTCTGATTCCAGCCTTCCGGCTGTGAAGCGACCATAAGGAGCCGCGGGAAACCGCGGCTCTTTTTTTATGCATGGCCCAAGGGATGAACCCATGCCCGACCGGCGGGTGCGCACCGTTGGTGCGCACACCGGCACCTTTGCGTTGTGCGCGATTCAAGCCGATACTCAGGCGCAGGGAATCCACAGTCACATAGCAGGAACGAAAATCGCGGACTGTGATGCATTCCTAGGTATTCTTGTCCCAATGGAATTGAACGACCCGACATGCCTCCCGAGCTGACAGCTGCCCTGGCGCTCTGCCGCAACCTGCCTTCGCCACCCGGTATTGCCCTGCGCATCATCGAACTGGCACAGGACCCGGAAGCGGACATCGCCACCGCCGCCGACATCATCGCCATCGACATGGCGCTGAGCGCTCGTATGCTGCGCATCGCCAATTCACCGCTGTACGCCAGCCGTCGCCGCATCGAGAACCTCGGCCAGGCACTGACCATGCTGGGCCTGAATGCCACGATCAGCCTTGCTCTGGGCTTCACCGTCACCCAGGGCCTGACCGGCGGTGCCGGTGCCGACCACGACCTGCGCCAGCGCGCGTGGAAACGCAGCATCCTCAGCGCCCTGGCCGCCAGCCAGCTGGGCCAGGCCCGCGGCCTGCGCCGGCTGGAGGAACTGATGCTGGCCGGGCTGCTGCAGGACCTCGGCGTGCTGTGCCTGGCCCAGGCCGAGTCGGAGCGCTACCTGCCGCTGCTGCGCGAAGCCCGCGACAACACGGATCTGGTCGCCCGCGAGCGCAAGGAACTGGGCTGCAGCCATGCCGATGTCGGCGCCTGGGTGGCCGAGCAGTGGGGCCTGCCGCGCTATCTGGTGGAAAGCATCAGCCACAGCGAGGACGAGGACGCTGCCGAATCGCCGTTCCAGGCCTGCGTGCAGCTGTCCGGCGCGGTCGCCGACATCTGGCTGGACGACGACGCCGATGCCGCCCGCGAGCGCGCCCTTCACCAGGTGCACGACCGCCTGGAACTGGACAGCGCCCGATTCGACCAGGTGCTGACCCGCATCAGCGAGGCCCTGCCGGACATCGCCAGCCTGTTCGAGGCCGGCCTGAACTCGCCATTGCGGGTGCGCGAACTGATCGACCACGCGCAGGAGCTGGCCACCCTGCGCAACCTGCGCGAGCTGCAGGATGCCGACCAGGCGCGCCGCCGCGCCGACGAATTCGAGGCGCGGGCCAAGCGCCTGGCCGACCAGGCCCACCGCGACGCTCTGACCGGCGTGCTCAACCGCCGCCAGCTGGAGGCGGTGCTGGAGCAGGAGTTCCTGCGCGCCGGGCGCCAGGGCTGGCCGCTGTCGGTGGCCTTCATCGACCTGGACGACTTCAAGAAGATCAACGATGCCCACGGCCATCTGACCGGCGACGAAGTGCTGCGCGCTTTTGCCGGCAAGCTGCAGGGCCAGCTGCGCAACAGCGACACTGTGGCCCGCTTCGGTGGCGAGGAGTTCGTCGCACTACTGCCCAACACCAGCGAATCGGTGGCGCTGGACGTGATTCGCCGGGTATTGGCCAACATCGTCGCCACGCCGATGGCCGAGCTGGAGGGCGGCCCGCTGTTCGTCACCTTCTCCGCCGGCGTAGCCACCCAGGGCGGCTACGAGCGCTTCGCCGACGTGCAGGACCTGCTGCGTGCGGCCGACGATGTGCTGTACCGCTCGAAGAACCTGGGCCGCAACCGGGTGATCGCCCGCTCCCCCGGCGCCCTGGGCCACGACGAGCTTTCGGCCACCGCCAGCGCCGAGCTGGGCTGAACCGGAAGCCCCGCATGACCGGGGCGAACGCCAGGATTTTGCGCCGCAGTGCACAAAACACTTTGGCCCGACGCCGCATGCGCGTAGAATCGCCCGCGATTTCCACGCACCCGAGGTCCCCATGTCCAAGCTCGCCTATCGCCGCATCCTTCTGAAACTGTCCGGGGAGGCGCTGATGGGAGATGAGGACTACGGCATCGACCCGAAGATCATCAACCGCCTGGCCCGTGAGGTCATCGAAGCCCAGCAGGCAGGCGCCGAAGTCGCGCTGGTGATCGGCGGCGGCAACATCTTCCGCGGCGCCGGCCTGGCCGCGGGCGGCATGGACCGGGTCACCGGCGACCAGATGGGCATGCTGGCCACGGTCATCAACGCCCTGGCCATGCAGGATGCCCTGGAAAAGCTGGGCGCCAAGGCCCGCGTGATGAGCGCGATCAAGATCAACGACGTGTGCGAGGACTACATCCGCCGCCGCGCCATCCGCCACCTGGAAAAGGGCCGCCTGGTGATCTTCGCCGCCGGCGTCGGCAGCCCGTTCTTCACCACCGACTCCGGTGCTGCCCTGCGCGCGATCGAGATCGGCGCCGACCTGCTGCTGAAAGCCACCAAGGTTGACGGCGTGTACGACAAGGACCCGAACAAGCACAGCGACGCGGTCCGCTTCGACAGCCTGAGCTACGACGAAGTGATCCGCCGTGGCCTGGAGGTGATGGATACCGCCGCCTTCGCACTGGCCCGCGACAGCGATCTGCCGATGCGCGTGTTCGACATGGGCCAGCCGGGCGAGCTGCTGAAGATCCTCAGCGGCGAGAACATCGGCACCCTGGTCCAGGGCCGCGACCCGGCCTGAGCCTGAGTGCCAGGCGAGCTCCGGGCCGATTCAGGCCCGGCAGCGTCCCGTATTCGCCTATAATCGCCCGATTCCAGTTACACCCAGGACCGGGCGATGCTCAACGACATCAAGAACAACGCGCAGACGCGCATGGCCAAGAGCATCGACGCTCTGAAGCACACCCTCACCTCGATCCGCACCGGCCGCGCCACCCCGGCCCTGCTGGACCGCGTCACGGTCAGCGCCTATGGCAACGCCAGCACACCGCTGAACCAGGTCGCCTCGATCTCCAACGCCGACGCCCACTCGCTGCTGGTCACGCCGTTCGACAAGAGCATGATCAAGGAGATCGAAAAGGGTCTCTACAACGCCGAGTTCACTCCGAACACCCTGGGCACCGCGATCCGCATCAACATGCCGCCGCCGACCGAAGAGCGCCGCAAGGAGCTGGCCAAGCAGGTGCAGAAGGAAGGCGAAGGCGCCAAGATCGCGATCCGCAACATCCGTCAGGACGCGAACAAGGAAATCGCCAAGCTGGTCAAGGACAAGGCGATCAGCGAAGACGAGAAGAAGCGCGGTGAAGACGACATCCAGAAGTTGACCGACACCAACATCAAGGACGTCGACAAGGTCGTTGCCGACAAGGAAAAAGAACTGCTGTCGGTCTGAAGTCGATGCCTTCAGTCCCGCCTCCGTTGCCGGCCGCCCTGCCCCGCCACATTGCCATCATCATGGATGGCAATGGGCGCTGGGCACAGCAGCGCCGTCGTCCGCGCGTGATCGGCCACCGGGCCGGCGCGCGTGCGGTCAACCGCACCATCGAGCGCTGCCTTGAACTGGGCATTCCGGCACTGACCCTGTTCGCATTCTCCAGCGAAAACTGGGGCCGGCCGCAGGAAGAAGTCGATGCGTTGATGAAGCTGTTCCTCGGCGCGCTCGACCGCGAAGTGGACGAGTTGCATCGGCGTGGCGTGCGCGTGCGCTTCATCGGCGAACGCGAGCGCTTCGGCGCCGGTCTGGTCAGCCGCATGCAGCTGGCCGAACAGCGCACCGCCGACAACACCACCCTGACCCTGTCGATTGCCGCCAGCTACGGTGGCCGCCAGGACATCGCCCGCGCCGCGCGCGCCCTGGCAGCTGAAGTCGCTGCCGGCCGCCTGCTGCCCGAACAGATCGACGAATCACTGCTGGGCCGCCAGGTTGCCCTGGCTGACCTGCCGCCACCGGACCTGTTCATCCGCACCGGTGGCGATACCCGCATCAGCAACTTCCTGCTGTGGCAGCTGGCGTACACCGAGCTGTGGTTCACCGAGGCCCTGTGGCCGGACTTCGATGCCGCGCTGCTGCAGCAGGCACTGGACGCCTATGGCGGCCGCGAACGTCGTTTCGGTCTGACCAGCGCCCAGATCGCCGCACTGGCCACCGAGACCTCCAGCCCATGACCAAGATCCGAGTCCTCGCCGCGCTGATCATGGCGCCGGTCGCCATTGCCGCGATCCTGCTGTTGCCGACGCAATGGCTGGCAGCGGCCGCCGCCGCCGTGCTGCTGATCGGCCTGTGGGAGTGGCTGAAGCTGGCCGGCATCGAAGACACGCTGGCGCGCACCGTGCTGCTGGTGCTGAACCTGCTGCTGATGGTGCTGCTGGTGTGGGCCGATGGCAGCACGCTGGTGTTGTTCCAGATCACCACGTTGGCCGGTGTTGCCTGGTGGTTGGCGGCGCTGGTCTGGCTGCGTTTCTTCAACTTCGGCGCGCAACCGTCGGCCCCCTCGCGCATCGTGAAGATGCTGGCCGGCACCCTGGCCATCGTTCCGGCCTGGGCCGCGCTGGTGCTGATCCACGCCGGCGGCGATCCGCCGGGCCAGCAGGGCCACCTGTGGCTGCTGGCGGCGCTGGCACTGGTCTGGGCGGCCGATTCGGGCGCCTATTTCGCCGGTCGTCACTTCGGCAAGCACAAGCTCGCCCCGCGCATCAGCCCCAACAAGACCTGGGAAGGCCTGTTCGGCGGCCTGCTGGCCGGTGTCGCCGTGGCCCTTGGCCTGGGCTGGCTGGCGGGCATCGATGCGGGCCACCTGCCGGGCCTGCTGATCACCTCGGTGGTGGCGGTATTTGCCTCGGTCCTGGGTGATCTGTTCGAAAGCCTGATCAAGCGTCACGCCGGTGCCAAGGACTCGGGTCACCTGATTCCGGGCCATGGCGGCGTGCTCGACCGTGTCGACGGCGTCCTGGCCGCAGTGCCGGTGTTCGCACTCGGCAAGGAAATCTTCGGGTTCTGACCATGAATGCTGTCGCAGACCTGCGCCGGGTCGCCGTATTCGGCGCCACCGGTTCAATCGGTGCCTCCACGCTGGACGTGATCGCCCGCCACCCGCAGCGCTACCAGGCCACGGTGCTCGCCGCCGGCCGCCAGGTGCAGGCGCTGCTGGCACTGTGCCGCCAGCACAGGCCGGCGCACGCGGTGATTGCCGACGAATCGCTGTTCGGCGAACTGCGTGACGGCCTGCGCGATGCCGGCCTGGCGACCGAGGCCCATGCCGGCCATGCCGCGCTGGACCAGCTGGCCGCCAGCGATGCCTGTGACACCGTCGTCGCCGCCATCGTCGGCGCCGCCGGGCTGTCTTCGACCCTGGCGGCCGCGGCCGCCGGCAACCGCATCCTGCTGGCCAACAAGGAATCGCTGGTGCTGGCCGGCGAGCTGCTGACCCGCACTGCCGAAGGTGCCGGCGCCGAAATCATCCCGATCGACAGCGAACACAGCGCGATCTTCCAGTGCCTGCGCTCGCGCGACGCCAGCATTGACGGCGCTGGTGTGCGCCGGATCCTGCTGACCGCCTCGGGTGGCCCGTTCCGCGGCCGCAGCCGGGCCGAGCTGGCCCAGGTGACACCGGCGCAGGCCGTGGCCCATCCGAAATGGTCGATGGGCCCGAAGATCTCGGTTGATTCGGCGACGTTGATGAACAAGGGCCTGGAAGTGATCGAGGCCCACCACCTGTTCGGCATTCCCGGTGAGCGCATCGAGGTGCTGGTGCACCCGCAGAGCCTGGTGCATTCGCTGGTCGAGTTCGTTGACGGTTCCACCCTGGCGCAGATGGGCCTGCCGGACATGCGCACCACCCTGGCGGTCGGCCTCGGTTGGCCGCAGCGCATCGAATCGGGCGTGGCCGGGCTGGATCTGCTGGCCCAGGGCCGGCTGGATTTCGAGGCGCCCGACACCGACGCCTTCCCCTGCCTGGCCCTGGCCTGGCAGGCGATGCAGGCCGGTGGCACCGCGCCGGCGGTGCTGAACGCTGCCAATGAAGAGGCCGTTTCAGCGTTTCTTCAGGGCCGGATCGGTTTCCTGACGATCCCGGAGCTGGTTGCTAACGCTCTTTCAACACTGCCGACGCAAGCAGCCGATACACTGGAGGTCCTGTTGTCCGCCGACCAGCGGGCCCGCCAGCTGACCCTGAACGCCATCGCCGCCGCCTGAACGACCGCCTCGCCCAGCATGACGACGCCGCCCCTGCCCGCCACTGTGAGCCTGCATGACTGACTTCATCGGATCGGTCTGGTGGATGATTGTCAGCCTCGGGCTGCTGGTCACGTTCCACGAATTCGGTCACTACTGGGTCGGCCGCCTGTGCGGGGTCAAGATCCTGCGCTTCTCGGTTGGCTTCGGCCGCCCGCTGTGGTCGCGCCGGGACCGGCACGGCACCGAGTTCGCGATCGCCGCCATCCCGCTGGGTGGCTACGTGAAATTCCTCGACGAGCGCGAGGTCGAAGTCCATCCGCACGAGCGCGGCCAGGCCTTCAACCACAAGACCGTCTGGCAGCGCATCGCCATCGTCGCCGCCGGACCGATCGCCAATCTGCTGCTGTGCATCCTGCTGCTGTGGGCGATGTTCGTGATCGGCAAGCAGGACTATTCGCCGACTATCGGCCGTGCCGATGGCATCGCCGCCAGCGCCGGCCTGGCCAGTGGCGACCGCGTACTGCGCGTGGATGAGCGCCAGGTGGCCACCCTCGGTGAAGCCAGCATGGCGCTGACCGCTGCCGCGATGGACCGCCGCGATGTGAAGCTGGAAGTGCTCGACCGCGCCGACCAGGTACGGGTGCGCACCCTGCCGCTGTCGCAGCTGCCGGCCGGCTTCGATGAACGTCGCGTGCCGATCCTGGCGGGTCTGTACTGGCAGTCGTGGCTGCAGCCGGCGCTGGTCGACTCGCTGACCCCGGATTCGGTCGTCAGCGGGCAACTGCAGCCGGGCGACCTGATCGTGGCCATCGACGGCCAGCGCATCGACAGCGTCGACCAGGTGATCGGCGAGATCCAGGCCCTCGGCCGTGCCGGTGGACCGGGGATGATCGAGGTCCTGCGCGGCGGTGAACGCCTGGCGCTGGAAGTGACCCCCCGTCAGGGCAAGGATGGCAAGGGCAACCCGGTCTGGCAGATCGGCGTCGGATTCCCCACCAGCTACAGCCCCGCCTACGACACCCTGCTGCGCTACGGGCCGCTCGATGCGGTGACCGTGGCCGTACGCGAAACCGGCCGCCTGGCCGCAGATTCGCTGGGCATGATGGGCCGCATCGTCACCGGCAAGGCCTCGCTGCAGAACGTTTCCGGGCCGGTCACCATCGCCCGCGTGGCCAATGTTTCGGCCAAGCGAGGCCTCGATTGGTTCCTGCAGTTCCTTGCCCTGCTGTCACTCAGCCTGTGCATCATCAACCTGTTGCCGATCCCGATCTTGGACGGCGGCCACCTGCTGTATTACCTTATCGAGTTGGTCAAGGGCAGCCCGCTGAGCGAGCGTGCCATCGCCGCCGGCCAATACATCGGCCTGGCGTTGCTGGCCGGGCTGATGGGGTTGGCGTTCTACAACGACATCCTCGGCCTGGTCCCGCGATGAACTTTTCCACGTTGTTGCCGTCTACAGCGTCGGCATCCCGCACCAATGAAATCGACCTTCCTACCGGACGTGACATGACGCGACTCCCCAATCGCCGCCTGCTGGCCCTCGCCCTCGCCGCCGTCACCGGCGCTCCCGCCCTGGCCCAGGCAGCCGAGCCCTTCACTGTCAGCGACATCCGCGTGGATGGCCTGCAGCGCATCAGCTCGGGCACGGTGTTCACCTACCTGCCGGTGGAACGTGGCGAGACCATCACCGACAACAAGGTCGGCGAGACGATCCGCGCCCTGTACAAGACCGGCTTCTTTGAAGACGTGCAGCTGGACCGCCAGGGCAGCATCCTGGTGGTGACCGTCAAGGAACGCCCGGCAATCAACAAGCTGACCGTCACCGGCAACAAGGACATCAAGTCCGAGCAGCTGCTCAAGGGCCTGTCCGACATCGGCCTGACCGAAGGCGGCACCTTCGACCGCCTGAGCCTGGACCGCGTGACCCAGGAGCTTCGCCGCCAGTACAACGACCGCGGCAAGTACACCGTCGAGATCACCCCGACCGTGAGCCCGCTGGACCGCAACCGCGTGGACATCGCGATCGCGATCAAGGAAGGCAAGGCGGCCAAGATCCGCCACGTCAACCTGGTCGGCACCGAGAAGTTCGAGAGCAAGGACATCCTGGAGACCTGGGAGTCCAAGGAGCACAACTGGGCGTCGTGGTACCGCCGTGACGACCAGTACTCCAAGGAAAAGCTGTCCGGCGACCTGGAAAAGCTCAACTCCTGGTACCTGGACCGCGGCTATGTCGACTTCAGCATCGATTCCACCCAGGTCTCGATCAGCCCCGACAAGCGCGACATGTTTCTCACCGCCGGCGTGACCGAGGGTGCGCAGTACAAGATCTCCGAGATCAAGGTCAGCGGCGACACCATCCTCCCGCAGGAGGACGTCGAGCGCATGGTGATCCAGAAGCCGGGCGACACGTTCTCGCGTGCGCTGCTGGAGTTCAGCTCGGACACCATCACCAATTCCCTGTCCAACATCGGCTACGCGTTCGCCAAGGTGAACCCGATCCCGACCACCAACCGCCCCGACCAGACCGTGGCGATCAACATGCAGGTCGTCCCCGGCCCGCGCGTGTCGGTGCGTCGCATTCTGTTCCGCGGCAATACGCGTACGTCCGACGAAGTGATGCGTCGCGAAATGCGCCAGTTCGAGAACAGCTGGTACTCGCAGGCCGCGATCGACCGTTCCAAGATCCGCCTGCAGCGCCTGGGCTACTTCGAGTCCGTTGACGTCGAGACTCCGGCCGTCAGCGGCAGCAACGACCAGGTCGACGTCGTCTACAACGTCAAGGAAACCACCTCCGGCAGCTTCGTGTTCGGCCTGGGCTATTCGCAGTCCTATGGCATGACCACGTCGGTACAGCTGTCGCAGAACAACTTCCTCGGCGGCGGCAACCGTGTGTCGGTCGAAGCCTCGCGCAGCAGCTACCTGCAGCGCTATGGTTTCAGCTACACCAATCCGTACTTCACCGATGACGGCGTGTCGCTGGGCTACAACCTGTCCTGGCGCGAACTGGACTACTCCGACTTCAACACCGCGCAGTACAACAGCACCAATGGTTCGGCGCAGGTGGTGTTCGGCGTACCGATCACCGAGACCGATACTGTCTCGCTGATGTTCGGCATCGACAGCAATCAGATCACCACCTACCCGGGCTCCACCCCGCAGTCGATCATCGACTACATCAACGTGCTGGGCAGCAAGACCTTCCACGCGTGGCGCACGGAACTGGGCTGGGCACGCGACTCGCGCAACGACTACTTCATGCCGACCCGCGGTACCTACCAGCGCGTTGGCCTGGAGACGACGCTGCCGGGCTCGACCATCGAGTACTACAAGCTGAATTACCAGATCAGCAAGTACTGGCCGATCATGCCGTCGCTGGTCATCAACACCCGCGCTGAAGTCGGTTACGGCGACAGCTACGGCAAGGACAAGACCGCGATGGTGCCGGACAAGGACGGCAAACTGCGTCCGGTCACCGCATCGGGCCTGCCGTTCTACGAGAACTTCTATGCGGGTGGTACCAATTCGGTGCGCGGTTTCGAGGACAACACCCTCGGCCCGCGTGAAGTCACCAACGGCTATCCGGAAGGCCAGCCGCTGGGTGGTTCGCTGAAGACCGTCGGTTCGGTCGAAGCCTACTTCCCGCGCCTGTTCGACAGCCCGTCGGCACGCGTGTCGGCCTTCGTCGACTTCGGCAACGTGTACAACGGCACCAAGAACTTCAAGGCCAACGAACTGCGCGTGTCTACCGGTGTGGCCCTGCTGTGGCGCGCCCCGGTCGGCCCGATCTCGATCAGCTACGCCTTCCCGCTCAAGAAGGAAGACGATGACAAGGTCGAGCGTCTGCAATTCACGTTCGGTGGCCAGTTCTGAGGAACGTCGTTCCCCAGAACTGATCCACCTCCGGTGAATTGCCCGCGCATTTCACCTATCCCCCGCGCCGCTGGCGCGCCCCCCTTGACAAAGGGGGACTCTCCACCAGACGGGGTGCGAAGCGCCGGGCATTGCCCGGCGTTTTCGTTGTTGCAGATGACACTGCATGGCACGGGCTTTTGGTCGCGCTCGCGGGAAATTGTCCAGAGGCGGCGGGTGGCCCTGGACAGGACCGTTGGCGCCATGGATGGCGCCATCGAGCACCATGGAGGGGCTTTTGCGTGTCCTGGCCAGGGCCACCCGCCGCCTCCCGCCCGTATCAGGCAGGCGCCAAGCCCTGCCCCCCCGCATGACCGCAATGGCGTCACACGTTAAACTCCCGCCGTGAATACTCCCACCTACACCGCCCAGCAACTCGCCGAGCAGTTCGGCCTGCAGGTCCATGGCGACCCCGCCACCGCCATCCATGGCGTGGCCACCCTCGCCCATGCCGGTCCTGGCCAGCTGACCTTCCTCGCCAATCCACGCTACCGCGCCCAGCTGGCCGACAGCCAGGCCTCGCTGGTGGTCCTGCGTGCCGACGACGCCGAGGCCGCCCCCGGCGCCGCGCTCGTGGCCAAGGACCCCTACACCACCTTCGCCAAGATCGCCGCGCTGTTCGACATCGCGCCGACGCGGCCGCCGGGCATCCACCCCAGCGCCGTCATCGATCCCAGCGCCCAGGTTGCCGCCAGCGCGCATATCGGCCCGTTCGTCTCCGTCGGCGCACGCAGCGTGGTCGGCGAGAACTGCATCATCGGCACCGGCAGCGTGATCGGCGAAGACTGCAGCCTGGACAACGGCTGCGAGCTGATCGCGCGGGTCACCCTGGTCACCCGGGTCAAGCTCGGCAAGCGCGTCCGCGTGCACCCCGGTGCCGTGCTCGGCGCCGATGGCTTCGGCCTGGCGATGGACGCGGGCAAGTGGATCAAGGTGCCGCAGCTCGGCGGCGTCCGCATCGGCGACGACTGTGAGATCGGCGCGAACACCTGTGTCGACCGCGGCGCGCTGGAAGACACCGTGCTGGACGAGGACGTGCGCCTGGACAACCTGGTGCAGATCGCACACAACGTGCAGATCGGCGCGCACTCGGCCATCGCCGGCTGCACCGGCATCGCCGGCAGCGCCAAGATCGGCCGCTACTGCCTGCTCGGCGGCCACGTCGGCGTGGTCGGCCACCTTGAGATCTGCGACAAGGTCGTGATCACCGGCAAGTCGGTGGTCCGCAACTCCATCCATGAGCCGGGCGAGTACTCGTCCGGCACCCCGTTGACCGATAACCGCACGTGGCGCAAGAACGCCGCGCGCTTCAAGCAGCTGGACGCATTGGCTCGCCGCGTCCTGGCCGCTGGCAAGGAGAAAGAATGAACGACACGCTGCAGCTTCCTATCGACGTCTGCGAGATCCAGGAACTGCTCCCGCACCGTTACCCGTTCCTGCTGGTGGACCGGGTGCTTGAACTCGACATCGAGGCCAAGCGCATCCTGGCGCAGAAGAACGTCAGCATCAACGAGCCGTTCTTCCAGGGCCACTTCCCCGGCCGCCCGATCATGCCCGGCGTGCTGATCATCGAAGCGCTGGCCCAGGCCGGTGGCGTGATGACCCAGCTCACGCTTGGCCGCGATGCGCAGTCCAAGCTGTTCTACATGGTCAAGGTGGAAAACGCCCGCTTCAACAAGCAGGTCGTGCCCGGCGACGTGCTGATGCTCGATGTGCAGATGAAGCGTCTGATCCGCAACATGGGCTGGTACTACGGCGAAGCCAAGGTCAACGGTGAAGTCGTTGCCTCAGCCGAAGTCATGTGCGCCGGCGCCAAGGGCTGATCCACTGGAGGCAGGAATGACTGACAACGCACCGCGGATCCACCCGACCGCCGTCATCGACCCGGCCGCGCGCCTGGCCGATGACGTGCAGGTGGGCGCCTTCACCCTGATCGGGGCCGATGTGGAAATCGGTGCCGGCACGGTGGTCGGCCCCCACTGCAGCATCCACGGCCCGACCCGGATCGGCCGCGACAACCGCTTCATCGGCCACGCCGCGATCGGTGGCGAACCGCAGGACAAGAAGTTCGGCGGCGAGCGCACCGAACTGGTGATCGGCGACCGCAACGTGTTCCGCGAATTCGTCACGCTGAACCGTGGCACCGGCGGCGGCGGCGGCATCACCACCATCGGCAACGACAACTGGATGCTGGCCTACACGCACGTGGCGCATGACTGCCACGTCGGCAACTTCTGCGTGTTCTCCAACAACACCACGCTGGCCGGCCACGTGACCGTAGGCGACTACGTGATCATCAGCGGCTTCGCCGGCGCCCACCAGTTCTGTCGCATCGGTGCCCACGCCTTCCTCGGCATGGGTGCGCTGACCAATGGCGACGTGCCGCCCTTCACCATGGTCGGCACCGATTCGCTGGGCCGCCCGCGCGGCATCAACAGCGAAGGCCTGAAGCGCCGCGGCTTCGACGCAGAGCGTATCTCCGCCATCAAGCGTGCCTATCGGACGCTGTACGTGGCGGGCCTGCCGCTGGCCGAAGCCAAGGTGCAGCTGACAGAACAGGCGCGTGACAGCGATGACGTGAAGGCGATGCTGGACTTCATCGAGCACGCCGAGAGGCCCTTGCTGCGATGAGCAGCATGACCGGCCAGGCGCCGGCCGGCGCCGCCGTGATTCCGCTGGCCTCGATGGCCGGCAGCGTCCCCGCGCAGCGGGTGCTCAGCGAGCGTCCGTTGCGCATAGCGCTGGTGGCGGGCGAAGCCTCCGGCGATCTGCTCGGTGCGGGCCTGGTACGCGAACTGAAAGCGCGTTTTCCGAATGCCGAGTTCGCCGGCATCGGTGGCGATGCCATGCGCAGCGCCGGCTGCCAGACGTGGCACGATGCCAGCGAGCTGGCGGTGATGGGCCTGACCGAAGTACTGCGCCACCTGCCGCGCCTGCTCAAGCTGCGCTCGGCGTTCCGGCAGCGTGCGCTGGACTGGCAGCCGGATGTGTTCATCGGCATCGACGCGCCCGACTTCAACCTGGGCATCGAGCGTTGGCTGAAGCAGCGCGGCGTACGCACCGTGCATTACGTCAGCCCCTCGGTCTGGGCCTGGCGCGAGAAGCGCGCCGAGAAGATCGGCAGCAGCGCCGACCTGGTGCTGTGCCTGTTCCCGATGGAACCGCCGATCTATGCCAAGCACGGCATCGACGCGCGCTTCGTCGGCCATCCGATGGCCGATGACATCCCGCTGCAGGGCAACCGCGAGGAAGCGCGCGCCGCGCTCGGTCTACCGACCTCGGCCAAGGTGCTGGCGGTGTTGCCCGGCAGCCGCCTGGGCGAAATCTCGCGCCTCGGTGAACCGTTCTTCGAGGCGGCCTGGCAGGTCTCCGAACGCATCCCGGGCCTGCACGTGGTGGTGCCTGCCGCCAACCCCGCCTGCAAGCGCCTGATCGAAGAGCAGCTGTCGCGCTCTGCATTGCCGGTTGCGTACTCGCATGTGCTCGACGGCCAGGCACGCAACGCGATGATCGCCGCCGACGTGGTGGTGCTGGCGTCCGGTACCGCGACGCTGGAGGCAATGCTGGTGAAGCGACCGATGGTGGTCGGCTACCGTGTCAACGAACTGACCTACCGTCTGGTCAAGGCATTCGGCCTGATCAAGGTCGACCGCTTCGCCCTGCCCAACATCCTGGCCGGCCAGGACCTGGCACCGGAACTGATGCAGCACGACTGCACGCCGGACAAGCTGGCTGCGGCCATCCAGCAGTGGTTCGACCACCCACAACGGGTAACCGACCTGCAGGACACCTACGCGCGCCTGCATGAGCGCCTGCGTCGCAACGCCTCGGCCCGCGCCGCCGATGCCGTCGGCGAGCTGCTGATGCGCAACCAGGCCCAGGCATGAGCCGCCGCCACGCCGCTGCGGCCAGCCTTGCCCTGTTCGACGGCGCAGCCGTGGTCGAGCCGGAACGCCTGGTCGCCGGCGTCGACGAAGCCGGCCGGGGTCCGCTGGCCGGGCCGGTGGCGGTGGCCGCCGTGGTGTTCGATCCATCCCGGCCGCGCATCAATGGCCTGGACGATTCCAAGCAGCTCACCGCCGCCCGCCGCGAGCAGCTGCATGACCGCATCATCGAACGGGCCCTGGCCTGGCACGTGGTGCTGGTGGACGTGGACACCATCGACCGCCTGAACATCTACCAGGCCACCCTGCAGGGCATGCGCGATGTTGTTGCTGCGGTGGCCCACGTGGCCGGCTTCGCCCGCATTGATGGCAACGTGGTGCCCAAGGGCCTGGTACTGCCGGCGCAGGCGCTGGTCGGCGGCGATGGCATCGATCGCACGATCATGGCCGCCTCGATCCTGGCCAAGGTCTCGCGCGACCGTTACATGCAGGACGTGCATGCCCGCCACCCGCAGTACGGTTTCGAACAGCACAAGGGCTATGGCACCCCGGCCCACCTGGCCGCCCTGCGCACGCATGGCCCCTGCGACGAGCACCGACGCAGCTTCGCCCCGGTGCGCGACTGCCTGGAAATGCCGCAGGTTGTGGCCGCCGACATCGCGATGGCCTGAATCGCCTGAACGGAGGCTGCGACCCGTCTGGGGAAGAGTCCCCCTGAGTCAGGGGGACGCGCCAAGGGCGCGGGGGTCTGGAAGCATGGTGAGACGGGGCCCGCGGTTCGCCTGCGAACCGTGGGAAGCGATAGCGCGAATGCGATATCGCGTACCGTCAAGTCCTTGTCGCAACCCCCTGCCCTCGCTACCCTGACCGGGCACTCCAGCGCTTCCCGACCCCGGCGACGATTTCCCCGTCAGCACCCGGGGCCCGCGCGCTCCAACCTGGTCCGGCATGTCCAACTCCCGCTTCGTACATCTCCACGTCCACACCGAGTTCTCGCTGGCGGACTCCACCATCCGTGTGCCGGCCAAACCGGACCAGGCAGACCCGAAGAAGGCCAAGCAGGCCAACCTGCTGTCGCGCTCGGTCGAGCTCGGGCTGCCCGCGCTGGCGGTGACCGACCTCAACAACCTGTTCGCGCTGGTCAAGTTCTACAAGGCCGCCGAAGGCGTAGGCATCAAGCCGATCGCCGGCGCCGACGTGCTGATCGCCGAAGAGGGCCAGGACCCGTGGCGGATGACGCTGCTGTGCCGCGACCGCGAGGGCTACCTGAGCCTGTCCCGGCTGCTGACCCGCGCCTGGATGGAGGGCCATCGCCCCGAGGGCGGCGTGGCCGTGCACCCGGACTGGCTGAAGGCCGGCAACGCCAACCTGTTCGCATTGGCCGGGCGGCAGAGCCTGGCCGGGCGCCTGGCGCTGGACGGCAAGCATGAACTGGCCGAGCAGCAGCTGGCCGACTGGCAGCGCGTGTTCGGCGATGGCCTGCACCTGGAGCTGACCCGCACCGGCCGCGAGGGCGAGGAAACGTTCAACCAGTTCGCGCTGATGGCCGCCGGCCAGCGTGGCCTGCCGGTAGTGGCCAGCAACGATGTGCGCTTCCTGGCACCCACCGATTTCAGCGCGCACGAAGCGCGCGTGTGCATTTCCACCGGCCGCGTGCTGGACGACCCCAAGCGCCCGCGCGAGTACAGCGACCAGCAGTACCTGAAATCGGCCGAGGAGATGTGCGCGCTGTTCGCCGACATCCCCGATGCGATCGACAACACGCTGGCGCTGGCCGAGCGCTGCAACATCGAGATGCGGCTGGGCACCTACTTCCTGCCCAACTACCCGGTGCCCGACGACGAGACCCTGGACACCTGGATCCAGAAGATGTCGCGTGACGGCCTGGAAGAGCGCCTGGAGAAGAATCCGCTGGCGCCGGGCAAGACCCGCGAGGAGTACTTCGAACGCCTGGAGTTCGAGCTCAACACCATCATCAAGATGGGCTTCCCGGGCTACTTCCTGATCGTTGCCGACTTCATCCAGTGGGGCAAGAACCAGGGCATTCCGATCGGTCCCGGCCGTGGTTCGGGTGCCGGTTCGCTGGTGGCGTGGGCGCTGAAGATCACCGACCTGGACCCGCTGCCGTACAACCTGCTGTTCGAGCGCTTCCTGAACCCGGAACGCGTGTCGATGCCCGACTTTGACATCGACTTCTGCATGGACCGCCGCGACGAGGTGATCGACTATGTCGCGCGCAAGTACGGGCGCGAGCGCGTCAGCCAGATCATCACCTACGGCACCATGGCCGCCAAGGCGGTGGTGCGCGACTCCGGCCGCGTGCTGGGCTTCCCGTACGGCCTGGTCGACGGCGTCTCAAAGCTGATCCCGAACATCCTCGGCATCCACCTGAAGGATGCGCTGGGCAAGGGCAAGGAAGGCCCCAGCTCGGAAATGGCCTCTGCCGAACTAATCCAGCGCTACGAGACCGAGGACGATGTCCGCGACCTGATCGACCTGGCGCTGCAGCTAGAAGACCTGACCCGCAACGCCGGCAAGCACGCCGGTGGCGTGGTGATCGGGCCCGAGCCGCTGAGCGAGTTCTGCCCGCTCTACGCCGAACACGACGAGAACGGCCTGGGCAAGAACCCGGTCACCCAGTTCGACAAGAACGACGTGGAAGAAGTGGGCCTGGTGAAGTTCGACTTCCTCGGCCTGCGCACGCTGACCATCATCGACTGGGCGGTGAAGGCGATCAACAAGCGCCATGAGCGCGCCGGCATTCCGCCGGTGGACATCGCCGCGATTCCGCTGGACGACACGCCCACCTACAAGGACATCTTCGCCAACGGCAATACCGGCGCGGTGTTCCAGTTCGAATCCTCGGGCATGCGCCGCCTGCTGAAGGACGCGCGACCCGACCGTTTCGAAGACCTGATCGCACTGGTGTCGCTGTACCGCCCCGGCCCGATGGACCTGATTCCTTCGTTCAACGCGCGTAAGCACGGCCAGGAAGAAATCATCTATCCCGATCCGCGCACCGAAGCCATCCTGAAGGACACCTACGGCATCATGGTGTACCAGGAGCAGGTGATGCAGATGGCGCAGATCGTCGGCGGCTACTCGCTGGGCGGCGCCGACCTGCTGCGCCGCGCGATGGGCAAGAAGGTGCCGGCCGAAATGGCCAAGCACCGCGAGATCTTCCGCGAAGGCGCGGCCAAGGACGGCGTGGACGAGGCCAAGGCCGACGCGATCTTCGACCTGATGGAGAAGTTCGCCGGCTACGGCTTCAACAAGTCGCACGCCGCCGCCTACGCGCTGGTCAGCTACCAGACCGCGTGGTTGAAGCGCCATTACCCGGCCGAGTTCATGGCGGCCACGCTGTCCTCGGACCTGGACAACACCGAGAAGGTGGTCGGCTTCCTGGATGAGGTGCGCAACCTCGGCCTGACCGTGCTGCCGCCCAAGGTGAACCACTCCGCCTTCATGTTCGAAGCGGTGACGCCGGACACCATCCAGTACGGCCTCGGTGCGATCAAGGGCGTTGGCCAGGGGGCCTGCGAGGCGGTGGTCGAAGAGCGGCTGAAAGGCGGCCCGTTCAAGGACCTGCTCGACTTCTGCACCCGCGTCGGCTCGGCCAAGCTCAACCGGCGCACGCTGGAAGCGATGATCAACTGTGGTGCGCTGGACGAGCTCGGCCGCAACCGTGCCTCGCTGATGCTGCAGCTGCCGGAGGTGATCAAGGCTACCGACCAGATGGCGCGCGAGCGCGCTTCGGGGCAGAACTCGCTGTTCGGTGGCCCCGATCCGAGCACCGTTTCGATCCAGCTGGACCTGCCCGAAGCCGAGGAATGGCCGCTGCTGCAGCGCCTGAACGGCGAGCGCGACACACTGGGCTTCTACCTCAGTGGACACCCGTTCGATCCCTGGCGCGACGATGTGCGCGACCTGGTCGGCAACGACCTGGGCTCGGTGGAGAAGATCTGGAGCGCCAACAGCGGTGGCGGCGGTGGTGGTGGCGAGAAGCGCTGGCGCCCGGAAGTGCAGACCGTGCTGGCCGGCCAGGTGGTCGGCGTGCGCCGCAAGGGCGAGAGCCAGATCTTCATCCAGCTCGAGGATGGCCGCGGCCGCGTCGAGTGCAGCGCGTTCTCCGACGCGATGGCCGAGTTCGGTCATCTGATGACCAAGGACCGCATCCTGGTGGTCAAGGGCGGCCTGCGCGAGGACGAATTCAACGGCGGCTTCGCGCTGCGCATCCGCCAGTGCTGGGACTTCGACGAAGTCTGCGCCAACTACGCCACGCGCCTGTCGCTGCGCTTGGACCTGCGCCAGCAGCGCCCGGTCTGGGAGCGCATCGATGCCCTGCTTGATCGCCATCGCCCGGGGCGCACGCCGCTGCGCCTGGACCTGCTGCTGAAGGGTCCGCACGGCGGCGTCGCCGGCATGCTCGATGTGTCCGGGCAGAGCGCGGTGCGCATCGATTCCAAGCTGATGGAGGCACTGCGCGCCGATCCCGCCGTGCGCACGCTGAAGGTGCGCTACAGCCCGCCTTGGGCCAGCTGAGGTCGGCTCCTCCGTATTCCTGTTTTTCCCGTTCCAGTCATCAAGGACGATTGCCAATGAAGACCCTGCTGTTCCCGTTCGCCGCCGCGCTGGCCCTGGCCGCCTGTTCGCCCTCGAAGGTCGAGTTCCAGATCGACAACCCGACCGATGCGCCGCTGGCCCTGAGCATCGATGGCAAGGACCTGCCGGTCGCCGCACAGGGCTCGCGCCCGATCTCGCTGGCCGTGGGCGAGCATCGCCTGCACACCGACAAGCTCGGCGACGTGCGCTTCATCGTCTACGTGGACGGTCGTGGCGGCCTGATCAACCCGACCCTGAGCGAGTACGTGATCGCCCGCGAGATCTATGTCACCGACGAGAGCAAGCTGAAGAACTTCGGCACCGGCAAGGCCGGCATCGAGCTGGGCGGTGTCGACTTCGAAGGCCCGTTCGAGAAGAGCCACGAACTGTTCATCGACAAGACCTGGACCTACGGCGTGCGCGAACCCTTCCCGAAGGAAAAAGTGGTGGCCCACGTCGACGCCAGTGGTGGCCAGATCGTGGCCAAGGTGTTCACCGCGCCGGACTTCATCGCTTACGTGGAAGAAGGCATGGGCGAGCCCGGCGCGTTCAAGCGCGAGCAGCCGGCCGGCTACGTGGCCCCGGCGTTCAGCCTGGAACCGGCCCCGGCCAGCCTGCCGGCGCTGGTGCCGGCCTTCGAGGCGCATGCCGCGCCGCTGCGCGAGGTCTATGCGCGCTGGCTGAAGGCCACCACCGCCGATGAACAGAAGGCCCTGCGCAAGCAGGACTTCGCCGCGCAGATGGCCTTCACCTCGGCCACCGCCACCCTGGGCAGCGGGTTGGGGCGTGAAGCCAACGAGGCCTACAACGACTTCGTTTCCCAGCGCAGCCAGCTGATGGGCCGCAGCGCGCTGGTGGTGCCCTGAGCTGACTGGCACGCCCCGCCCGGCTGCGCTACCGTCGCCTTCCAGACGAAGGCGTACGGGTGGTTTGCACGCATTCGGCTAGAATTCCCCTCTTCTTTACACGACGGCTTCCTATGAATCCGAACTACCTCGACTTCGAGCAACCCATCGCCGACCTGGAAGCCAAGATCCAGGAACTGCGCAACGCCAGTGCCGGGCCGGCGGTCAATGTCGAGGCGGAAGTGCACGCGCTGCAGGACAAGCTGCGCATGCGCACCGCGCAGATCTTCCGCAACCTGACCTCGTGGCAGGTGCTGCAGCTGGCCCGTCATCCGTCGCGCCCGTACACCGCCGACTACCTCCGCGTCATGTTCGATGAGTTCCAGGAGCTGGCCGGCGACCGTGCCTTCGCCGACGACAAGGCGATCATGGGTGGCCTGGCCCGCATCAACGGCCGTGCAGTGATGGTGATCGGCCACCAGAAGGGCCGCGACACCAAGGAAAAGATCAAGCGCAACTTCGGCATGCCCAAGCCGGAGGGCTACCGCAAGGCGCTGCGCCTGATGAAGATGGCCGAGCGCTTCGGCCTGCCGGTGCTGACCCTGATCGACACCGCCGGCGCCTGGCCGGGCATCGACGCTGAATCGCGCGGCCAGTCCGAAGCGATCGCGCGCAACCTGATCGAGATGGCCGAGCTGAAGGTGCCGATCATCTGCACCGTGATCGGTGAGGGCGGCTCCGGCGGCGCGTTGGCGCTGGGCGTGGGCGACCGCACCGTGATGCTGGAGTACTCGGTGTACTCGACCATCACCCCGGAAGGCTGCGCCTCGATCCTGTGGAAGGACGCCGGCAAGGCCAAGGACGCCGCCGAACAGCTGGGCCTGACCGCGCCGCGCCTGAAGAGCCTGGGCCTGGTCGACAAGGTCGTGCGCGAGCCGACCGGTGGCGCCCACCGCAACCCGACGCAGATGGCCAAGCGCCTGAAAGCGGTGCTGCTGAACGAACTGGACGCGCTGGACAAGCTGTCCACCGAACAGCTGCTGGAACAGCGCTACGCGCGCCTGCGCAGCTACGGCACGTACGAAGCGGCCTGATAGGCCGCGCTGCCATTCTGTAGAGTCGAGCCATGCTCGACTGCTGTTGATCGAAGCAGTCGAGCATGGCTCGACTCTACAAGGGCCCCTCCACGCATGAAGTGGATCTACCGGGCATGTCAGAACGGCTTGGCCAGCACCAGCCATACGATCGGAATGAAGGCCAGCAGCGGGATCTCGTTGATCCAGCGCAGCGCGCGCGACGACGGCAGCGCCCTGCCCTTGGCCACGCCCTTGAGCAGGCGGCCGATCCAGCCGAAGTACACCAACAGCAGCACCACCAGCCCCAGCTTGGCGTGCAGCCAGCCGGCGCCGCCGGGCGCGACCATGGTCGGGAAATCGGGGATGACCCTGTAGCCCAGCCACAGCACCAGACCGAGCAGGAATGCCAGCCCGAACATCGAGTGGCCGAAGCGGTACAGGCGCAGGCCCATCAGCTGCAGGCGCTCGGTCACCGCCGGCTGGCCTGCAGTCTCGGCCAGGTTCACCAGGATACGCGGCAGATAGAACACCGTGGCCATCCACGCCACCACGAACACGATGTGGAAGGTCTTGACCCAGTAGTAGCTCTGCATGCGCTCGCTCCGGCGGCTGGCGTAGGTTGGCGGCCATTCTCGCATGCCGTGGCGAAGCCGCT
The DNA here is from genome assembly GCF_032911525.1 of Stenotrophomonas veracruzanensis. NCBI lineage: Bacteria > Pseudomonadati > Pseudomonadota > Gammaproteobacteria > Lysobacterales > Lysobacteraceae > Stenotrophomonas > Stenotrophomonas veracruzanensis. The sequence goes on along the minus strand of NZ_JAWJTI010000002.1, from coordinate 294,054 downwards.
GCAGGCACGCACGCCGCGACACATCGACGCATGGCGCGTCGCAACACCGTACGATAGGCGCCGTTTCCCCGATCGTGCACCGCCCCATGGACAAGACCTACGACGCCGCCTATTTCCAACGCTGGTACCGCCGTGCAGACATCGGCGGCAGCGCCCGCCTGGCGCGAAAGGTCGCGTTGGCCGTGGCCAGTGCCGAGTACTACCTGGAGCGGCCGATCCGCAGTGTGCTGGACATCGGCTGCGGTGAAGGCGCCTGGCGTGCGCCCCTGCTGAAGCTGCGTCCGAAGGTCGAATACCTCGGCTTCGACAGCAGCGAGTACGCTGTGCGCCGCTACGGCAGGACCCGCAACCTGCACATGGCCCGCTTCGGCGATTTCGCCTGGCTGCGGCCCTGTGCCCCGGTCGACCTGCTGATCTGCTCGGACGTGATGCACTACGTGCCCGACCGCGAGCTGCGTGCAGGACTGGCCGGCGTGGCCGAGCTGACCGGCGGCGTGGCCTTCCTGGAGACCTTCGCCGCCGAGGATGCGTTCGAGGGCGACCACGACGGCTTCCAGGCCCGCCCAGCGCGCTGGTACCGCCGCACGCTGGCCCGGCAGGGCTTGCAGCCGGTAGGGTCACACTGCTGGCTCGGCCCCGCTCTGGCTGGCGATACGGCGGCTCTGGAACGGATGTGAATCCGGATTCATTATTTTCAGCGAACTTAACCTGCGGGACACCCGGATGGGATATGCTGCGCGGCAACATATGACCATACATATTCGGTCGTCATGCTCTATCAACTGCACGAACTGACCCGCAACCTGCTCGCCCCCTGGGTGCACCAGGCCCAGGCCAACGCCAGGTTCTTCGCCAACCAGGGCCACTGGTGGTCGCAGATGCCCGGCGCTGATCGCCTGGCGGCGGTCAATGAACTCTTCCACCGCATCGGCAAGGATTACGAGAAGCCCGAGTGGGGCATCAACGAAATCGACGTCGATGGCGAACGCGTGCCGATCGTCGTACACGAGGAAGTAAGCAAGCCGTTCTGCAAGCTGCTGCGCTTCAAGCGCCACAGCAATGAAGCCGACCAGCTGCACACCATGCTCAACCAGCCGTTCGTGCTGGTGGTGGCGCCGCTGTCCGGCCACCACGCCACGCTGCTGCGCGATACCGTGCGCACGCTGCTGCGCGACCACCGCGTGTACGTCACCGACTGGGTGGATGCGCGCATGGTGCCGTCCAGCGAAGGCGAGTTCGGCCTGGACGACTACATCGCCTACATCCAGGAATTCATTCGCCACCTCGGCGTGGAGCGCCTGCACGTGGTAAGCGTGTGCCAGCCGACCGTACCGGTACTGGCTGCGGTTTCGCTGATGGCCAGCCGTGGCGAGCCGACCCCGCGCACGCTGGTGATGATGGGTGGCCCGATCGATGCGCGCTGCAGCCCGACCGCAGTGAACAACCTGGCCACGCAGAACCCGCTGTCGTGGTTCGAGAACAACGTCATCCACACCGTGCCGGCAAGTTATCCGGGGGCCGGCCGTCGCGTGTATCCGGGCTTCCTGCAGCACGCCGGCTTCCTGTCGATGAACCCGAGCCGCCACTTCAGCTCGCACTGGGATTTCTACACCGACCTGGTCAAGGGCGACCTGGAAGACGCCGACGCGCACCGTCGTTTCTACGACGAGTACAACGCGGTGCTGGACATGCCGGCCAAGTACTACCTGGATACGATTTCCGTGGTGTTCCAGGACTTCCTGCTGCCGCGTGGCGAGTGGGTGGTCAACGGCGAGAAGGTCGATCCGTCGGCGATCCGCGATACCGCGCTGCTCAGCATCGAAGGCGAACTGGACGATATCGCCGGCCTCGGCCAGACCGAAGCGGCGCAGGCGCTGTGCACCGGCATCGACGCTGACCGCCGTGAGCATTTCATTGTCGAAGGTGCCGGCCACTACGGCATCTTCAGCGGCCGTCGCTGGCGCGAAGTGGTGTACCCGAAGGTGCGCGACTTCTTCGCCGCGCATGCCGAGGCACCGGCGGCGAAGGCCGCGAAGAAGAAGAGCAACGTCACCCCGTTGCGCCGAAAGGCGGGATAGCTCGCCTCTGGTAGATGCCAACCTTGGTCGGTACGTCCTGGTAGATGCCAACCTTGGTTGGCGCTCTGCCGTGAATCCCGATGCCGGCGACATCGTGCCAACCAAGGTTGGCACCTACCAAAGCGGATCCCGGCAAACGTCCCGACGCTGATGGAGCGTGCCAACCAAGGTTGGCACCTACCAATGCGTGGATTTCCGCTTACAACCGCACCAGCAGGTTCTTGGCGATCAGCCCGTGCAGCTTGCCGATGCCGCGTGCCAGATGCATCGTCAACAGCAGCAACAACGCGCCGACAGCAGCAACCACGATCCCCACCAGCGGCGAGGCCGCCATCGGCAGTACATTCACGTCGTTGATGTACACGCCGGGGATGTCGCCACTGAAGATGGCCGCAACCGGTGCCCAGATCAGGCTCAGCGACAGCGACAGCAACGTCACCGCGAGGGTGAAGTAGACCACGCCCAGCGGCAGCATCAGCACGAAGTACAGCAGGGTCAGCCAGGTGCGGCCATCGGTGAACATGTCGCCGATGCGCTGCAGCCAGGTGCGGCTGCGGTCGGTGTAACGCGGGCGGCGCGGCATGCGTTCGCCCAGCAGCGCTTCCACCAGCCGTCCTTCCAGCAGCGCCAGCCCGCGCACCGAGCCGAAGAACAGCACGGTCAACGGAATGCCGACGATCAGGATCAGCAGGCCCAGTGACAGCGACAGGCCGGTGACCACCCAGGTGAAGAAGAAGATGCCGGTGGCCAGCGACAGCAGCATGTAGAACAGCGCGCCATAGGTGTGCGGATCGGTCACCACGCCGAAGAAGCGCGCCAGCAGCGAGCGCTGCACCGGCACCGGCAGCGGTGCAGCTGGCTCGACGCCACTGGCTTCGGCCGCCGCACGCAGCACCGGTGCGGTATCCGCACGCGGCGTACGCAGCGCGCGGTTCACCGTCACTTCGGTCTCGCGGTAGATCTCGGCCACTTCGTCCGGCGCGCCATAGCTGCCGGCAACGTCGGCGATCACCTCGGCCTCGCTGCGGCCGGGCTGCGCCGCCAGCTCCGAACGCAGGTACTCCTCGGCGTCGTACAGCGCGTCCTGCACCATCGCCGGGTCGGCACCTTCCAGTGCCGCGCGCAGCTGCGCCAGGTACTGCGGGATGGTCGTGGGCAGGGCTCGGCCTGCCAGGCTCGGGTCGTTCATTGCGGTACCCCCTCCAACACGGAATCGACGGAATCGCGAGTGGCCTGCCAGGCCTGGCGCCACTGCGCCAGCACCTCGCGGCCACGTTCATTGATGCGGTAGTAGCGCCGCGGCGGCCCGCTGCTGGACGGCTCCACATGGCTTTCCAGCAGCCCAGCGCCCTCCAGGTTGCGCAGCACCGGGTACAGCGCGCTCTGCTTGCCGCTCAGCACGCCCTCGCCCACCCGCTCCAGCTCCTTGGCAATGAGGTAGCCGTACAGCGGCTCCCCGGCCCGGGCCAGCACCGCCAGCAGGGCCAGCGACACCGTTCCGGCGCTGAGCTCCTTCTGGAACTTCTTCAGGTGGACATCGTCCTCGGACATGACCGGCCCTCCTCTACGTTGAAGTCCACAGTAGTGCGAAGTTCGGTATAGCGAATGTGTCGTTAGTCATCGTGCCGGTTGGCGAGACCAGGCCGCTCGCGCAGAATCAAAGCCTCGTTCATGTTCCGGGGTTCCCATGCCGCACCGTCGTCGCCTTGCCCTGACCGCTCTCGCCTTCGCCTGCCTGCTGCCCGCGCTGGCCAGTGCAGCCACGCCCTACCGCAGCCCGCAGCAGATCCTCGACGCATCGGCGGCCAGCGACTGGCGCACCCCGGACCCGGCCAATCTGCTGTACATGGACCTGCCGGCCGGACGGGTGATCATCGAGCTGGCGCCGCAGTTCGCCCCGCGCCATGTCGCCAACATCCAGACCTTCGCCCACGAGCACTTCTGGGACAGCACCAGCATCTACCGCTCGCAGGACAACTTCGTGGTGCAGTTCGGCGATGCCGACGCCGATGACGCGGCCAAGGCCAAGCCGTTCGGCAGCGCCGCGCGCAAGCTGCCGGCCGAGTTCGAACGCGCCAGCGCCGGCCTGAAGGTCAGCGTGCTGCCGGATCGCGATGGCTGGGCCGCGCAGACCGGTTTCGTCGACGGCTTCCCGGTCGGCCAGGACCCGCAGGCTGGCAAGGCCTGGCTGGCGCATTGCTACGGCATGCTGGGCGCGGGCCGCAGCAACGAGGAAGACAGCAGCATCGGTGCCGAACTGTACGTGGTGACCGGCCAGTCACCGCGTCAGCTGGACCGCAACATCACCCTGGTCGGTCGCGTGCTGAAAGGCATGGAGCTGCTCAGCGCAACGCCGCGCGGACCGGCGCCGATGGGCTTCTACACCGACCCGAAAATGCGCACGCCGATCGTATCGATCCGCCGTGCCAGTGATGTGCCGGCGGCCGAGCGCACGCCGATCCAGGTACTGCGTACCGACTCGAAGACCTTTGCCGATACGGTGGAGGCACGTCGCAATCGCGTGGATGATTTCTACAAGCGCCCGGCGGGGCATATCGATCTCTGCAATATTCCGGTTCCGGTGAAGTAACGCCGTCGCGGGTTCAGCGCGTGGCGCGTGCTGAAGGTGCTTCATCGTTCATGGGCGTCAATTTTCTTTGTACGCAAAGAAAAGTAACCAAAAGAAACGTTCCGCCAGTCGCGAGCCGCCGTGCTTCGCACGCCGGGTCCCCTGCGCTTCTCCGTGAATCAGGGGACGGTGTGCAGAAGGCAGCCGACTAACAGTCGGCTCTACAGGACATCGGCGCCTCTTCGCCCCTGATTCCCCTGCGATGCTCGGCTCGCTCAAGGCGGACTAGGGTGTCAAGATCAACGGCAAGAGCATCCACGCATGGCGTGGATCTACCGGGTGCAGCTGTGGCATTTGATCTGGGTCCGCCTTGAGCGAGCCGAGCACCGCAGGTCCGGCGAGGGCGAAGAGGCGCGGGTGTCTGAGCGCAGCGAGTTCCCGCGCCGTCCCTCGACGGGCCGAGGAGCGCAGGGCACCGGTGCGCAGCACCGGCTCGCGGCCGGCGGAACGTTTCTTTTGGTTACTTTTCTTTGCGTACAAAGAAAAGTGACGCCCATGAACAGTGAAGCACCTTCAGCACGCGCCACGCGCAAAACGCCAATGCCTCAGCCCTTCTGGCTCACCGCCACGCTACCCAGAATCAACGCACCGGCAATCAGCATCTGCAGCGTCACCGGCTCGCCCAGGAACAACCACGCGAACGCCGCGCCGAACAGCGGAATCAGGTACGTCACCGTCGACGCACGTGACGGGCCGATGCGGCCGATCAGGCGGTAGAACATCAGGAACGCCAACCCAGTGCAGGCCACGCCCAGGGCAATCGCCGCGCCCCACGCCTTGCCCGGAATCGCCGCCTGCGGCCAGTGACTCACCGCCATCGGCAGCATCCACAGCGAGGCACACGACAGCGTTGCCGCAGCCGCAGCCGCCGAGGGCAGGCCGGTCATGTGCCGCTTCACCAGGTTCACGCCCAGGCCGTACAGCAGCGAAGCCGCCGCACCAGCCAGCACCGCGGTGCCGATGCTCAGGCCGGAGACCTTGGCCGTGGCCAGCACCACCACGCCGGCAAAGCCGACCAGCAGCGCACCGGCACGGCGCATGCCAATCTTTTCACCGAAGAACAGGAACGCGATCAGCGCGGCGAACAGCACGGTCATCGCATTGCAGATCGCGCCGATCGCCGCCGGCGCCTGCTCGGCAGAATAGGCGAACAGCACGAACGGCAACGCCGAGTTAATCAGGCCGATCGGTGCCAGCCACAGCCAGCGCCGCGGCGGGAACTGCGCGCGGGCGCGCCACAGGAACGGCAGCAACACCAGCGCGCCCAGCACCAGCCGCACCTCGACCAGCGCGAACGGGCCGAACGACGGCACCGCCACCCGCATGAACAGGAACGAGCAGCCCCAGATGGCGCCCAGCAGGGTCAATTCCAGCGGTGTGCGCCAGTCGCGCTCGGCCGCCTGTGGGACCGCATTCATGCCGTGCCTCCGTCCTTCATCTGTTTCTCGCCAAGGCAGACAGGATCGGACGCAGACGCCCGCCGCACAAACGCGTAGTATCGCTGCCAGCCACAAATATGGTTTGAGGCTCGACATGCAGCTACGCCCTTCCCTGCTTCCCGCGCTGGCCGTGTTCGCGGTCGCCGCACGCCATCAGAATTTCGCCCAGGCCGCGCAGGAACTGCACCTGACCGCCAGCGCGGTCAGCCACCATGTGCGCCGGCTGGAGGAGGTGCTGGAAACCCGGCTGTTCCTGCGCCACGCCCGCGGCGTACGCCTGACCGCCGAGGGCCGGCAGCTGGCCGACGCCGCCAGCGCCGCCTTCACCGATGTCGCGGCCGTCGCCCATCACCTGCAGCCTGATGCCGACAGCGTGCCGTTGCGGATCACCACGCTGCGCTCGCTCTCATACTGCTGGCTGCTGCCACGGCTGCCGCGCTTCACCCAGGCCTACCCGCACATCCGCATCGAGCTGCATACCGGCAGCGGGCTGGATCGCTATGACGACAACGGCCCGGAAGTGGGAATCCGCTATGGCCTGGGCCAATGGCCCGGCCTGCGTGCGCAGCACCTGATGGATGACTACCTGTTCCCGGTCGCCTCGCCGGCACTGGCCGGGGTCGAAACGCTGGTCGATCCGGCGCGCATCGCCGACCTGCCGCTGCTGACCGATCTGTCACCACAGGGCTGGCGCGACTGGTTCCGCCACGCGGGCGTGCGCCCGCCGTCGCCGCTGCCACCGATGCACACCTTCGCCGACAGCACCGATGCGATGCGTGCAGCGGTGTATGGCATGGGCGCGGTGCTGGCGCGCACCCACATCGCCCAGCCCTATATGCAACGCTACGAAGTGGTGCGCCTGCCCGGCCCGGCGCTGAAGGCGCGCTATGCGTATCACGTGGTGCATGCCGAAGGACAACCACCCAGCCCTGCCGCGCGCCTGTTCATCGACTGGTTGCTGGAGCAGGCGCAGGACGAACGCACGCCGATTCCCGCATTGCCGGACAGCCTGCTCGGGCGCCCGGCCACACGCGCCTGACTGCACCCTCACCCGTTCTTTGCCCGGCGCTGGGTAGGCTGCAGGCAACTCCACAACGTACCTACGCCATGGCCATGCTGCGACTGCGCATCACCGGAACTGAAGACGACGCCCGTGCCATCAGCGACCTGCTGCTCGGCCTGGAGGGCATCGAGCATGTCGAGGAAACCGACGACCTGATGCCGCACATGGACGACGACGATTCCAGTTCGGCCGGGCTGTCCGACGACATCGGCCCGGGCATCCATGAGCTGGAAGTGGAAGTCGGCAATGAAAGCACCGCGCAGAAGGTGCGCGACGCGGTGCAGGAACTCGCGCTGGAGCTGGATGTGTTCGTCGAGTACGAGACCGACGAGGGCTGATGCCGGCAAGCTACCGGCATCAGCCTTCACCTCAGAGGTTGGGCGGTAGCTTGCGACGACGGCGACGCCACCACGCCCGCACACCCCAGGCCGCGATCAAGGCCAGCACCGCCACCGGCAGCAGCGCGGCAACCGCGCGGATCAGGAACGCCACGCTGGTGCTGAGGATGCTGCCCGACTCGCTCAGCGCCTCACCGATTTCGCTGCGGCTGCGTTGGCCCGAGGTGGTGTCGAAATGGATCGTCACCAGCTGGGTATCGATGCGTCGACGTTGCTGCGCTGAATCCTTGTTGGCCTGTTCGACGCCGGCTTCGATCTCGGACAGGCGCGTGGTGATCGCCATCAGGTCCTCGATCTTCAGGTCCTTGCGATCCTGGTAGGACAGCAGCCGCGCGTGCTCCTTCTCCAGCCGTGCCTTGGTCAGTGCCGTATCGGCCACCGCCTGAGCGAGGTCCTCGGCGCGCGTATTGCGTGACTGCAGCTTGCCCCCCTCACCCGCCAACGCGATCAACGGCTCGGTGCCCTTCGGCGCGATGCGTACCTTGACCTCACCACTGGGCTGCTCGCCGCTGCGCTGGTCGACCTGCAGCACCGCACAGTCACCGAACTTCGCGCTCTGGCAGGCCTGTGCCACCTGCTGGATGCGCGGTGCGATCTGTCCCGCTTCCAGCTGCACCTGCACGTCGTGTTCGTAGGCGAGGAATGCGCCTTCCGGTGACGCGACGGCCGCTTCAGCAGCTGTGGCGCCCGCATCGGCCGCCGCGTCCCCCTGTTTGGCACAGGCCGCCAGCGCCAGCAGCAATACCGGCATCGCTGCCACGCGCGTCCACGTACGCACCGGCCTCACAGTGCGGCTCCGTCGTAGGAGGTCACTGCCAGCGTGGCCAGATTCACTGCAGGCACGCAGCGCACGTTCACCGCCACCATCGGCGTACCGCTGCGCGGATCCACCGCCTCGCTGTAGGGGGCAATGCCGCACTCGCGGCAATGGTGATGATTGATGTGCGCCTTGTTGAAGTGATAGGTCGCCACGTCCGCCGGGTCGGTGCTCAGCTGGAACGCCGCGCGCGGGGCGAACCACAGCAGGCCGCCCCGGCGGCGGCACATCGAGCAGTTGCAGTCGATGACGTCGCTGATCGGCGCCTCGGCCTGTACGGTGAATGCGATCCTGCCGCAATGGCAGCTTCCCTGGTATTGCATGTCCTGCGCTCCGCTGGAGGGTCCTTGGTCTGCGCTCATGGTAATCCTATGGCACGGGGACAAAGCAGCCCCGGGACCCTATGCTCGGGGTTTGACCCTGTACAGGAACGCCGATGCGCCCGCATCTTCTTGCCCTCGCCCTGGTCGCCGCCCTGGCCGGTTGCCAGCCGGCCGACGCCCCGACCAACGCTTCCACCCCGGCCACCAGCCAGCACGCCGCTGACGCAGCGGTCGATGCCGCCTTCGCCGATCTGTCCAAGCGCGCCCTGGACACCTGGATGCAGCTGTCGCCGGTCAGCGCCACCCAGATTGGTGACCACCGCTACGACAGCGAGCTGGACGACCTCAGTGCCGCCGGCCAGCAGAAGACCGTGGCCGCGTACAAGGCGCTGCTGGGAGAGCTGGACAAGATCGAGGTGGCCAAGCTGGGCCGCGAGAACCAGGTGGATGCGGCGATCCTGCGCAACCAGCTGCAGTCGGAAATCTGGAACGCCGAAGTGCTGCAGTCCGGCAAGTGGGACCCGCAGCTGTACAACGGCATCGCCGGCAGCGCGATCTACGGCCTGATGGCCCGCGAGTTCGCGCCGCTGCCGGAGCGCCTGAAGTCGGCCACCGCGCGCATGGAAAAGCTGCCGGCAATCTTCGCCCAGGCCCGCGAGAACCTGGATCCTGCGCGCGTGCCGAAGATCCATGCCGAGACGGTGGCCAAGCAGAACAAGGGCATCCTCAGCATCGTCGATACCTTCATCACCCCGCACATCGGCGAACTGCCGCAGGCCGACCAGCAGCGCCTGCAGGCCGCCATCGACGGCCTGAAGAAGGCCGTGGACGAGCAGCAGACCTGGCTGGACAAGACCCTGGTGCCGAACGCCAAGGGCGACTTCCGCATTGGTGCGGAAAAGTACGACCAGAAGCTGAAGTTCGCGCTGAGCTCCTCGCTGTCGCGCCAGGAGATCGGTGAGCGTGCACGTGCCGAACTCAAGCGCGTGCGCGAAGACATGTACGGCATCGCGCAGACCGTGCTGAAGGACAAGCCGGGCGCGCCGGAGATGCCGGCACAGCCGACCGACGAGCAGCAGCAGAAGGCGATCGAGGCCGCACTGGAACTGGCCTACGCCGACAAGCCGGCGCGCGACAAGGTGGTCGATGATGCCAAGGCCGCGCTGGAGCAGTCCACCGCGTTCGTGCGCGAGCACGACCTGGTGACCCTGCCCGATGCGCCGGTGGACATCATCCTGATGCCGGAATTCCAGCGTGGCGTCGCCGTGGCCTACTGCGATTCGCCGGGCCCGCTGGACAAGAACCTGAAGACCTTCTACGCCGTGTCGCCGATTCCGGACGACTGGAACGAGAAGCAGGTCGACTCGTTCCTGCGTGAATACAACTCGCGCATGATCCACCTGCTGAGCATCCACGAAGGCACTCCGGGCCATTACCTGGAAGGCTGGCACTCGGCCAAGTTCCCCTCCACCCTGCGTGCGGTGCTGCGTTCGGGCCTGTTCGCCGAGGGCTGGGCGGTCTACACCGAGCGCATGATGCAGGAGCAGGGCTACCTCGACAACGACCCGCTGTTCCACCTGGTGCAGCTGAAGTTCTACCTGCGCACGATCTCCAACGCGATCCTCGACCAGGGCGTGCATGTGGACAACTGGGATCGCGAGAAGGCGATGCACCTGATGACCCACGACGCGTTCCAGCAGGAAAGCGAAGCGGCCGGCAAGTGGGTGCGCGCGCAGCTGACCTCGGCGCAGCTGCCGACCTACTTCGTCGGTGCGCAGGAACACTTCGACACCCGCAAGGCGGTGCAGGAGAAGCTGGGCGACAAGTTCAACCTGAAGGCGTACCACGACCAGGTACTGTCCTACGGCGCACCGCCGGTGCGTTTCGCACGCCAGCTGATGCTGGACCAGCCGATCGAGTGATCGCACAGGTGTGAGCTGAACGAGAACGGCCCGGGGAAACCTGGGCCGTTCTGTTTGTGCAGGATCGCCACGCCATCTCCGCATCACATGCCGGCAACACGGCCGGGCGCATCGTTCGTCGGGCGCCCCCCCCCTTCGTCGGATTCCATGTTACTGCCCTTGCTTCGCCTCGCCCTGCTGCCCGCGCTGCTGGCCAGTACGGCGGCCTTCGCCGCCTGCCCTTCTCCACCGCCCGGACAACCCGACATCCGTGCCTTGGGCTACTACACCGACAAGGTCGGCTCGGTGATCGACCCGGCACTGCACCAGCAGAACAAGGACGCCACTGCGCCGCTGGACCGCTATGCTGCCGACGTGGCGCGCATGAGCGACGACTATCTGCGCAACGGTGACCCGGCAGCGGCGCAGTGCACGCTGAGCTGGCTGGGTGCGTGGGCCGACGATGGCGCCATGCTCGGGCAGATGATCCGGGTCAACAACGATCAGTCGTTCTACATGCGGCAGTGGATGCTTGATGCAGTGGCCATGGCCTACCTGAAAGTGCACGACCAGGCCGATGGCCGCCAACGTGCGCGCATCGACCCTTGGCTGCAGAAGCTGGCACGGGCCAACCTGGCGTACTGGGACAACCCGAAACGGCGCCGCAACAACCACTACTACTGGGGTGGCCTGGGCGTGTTGGCGACCGGCCTGGCCACCGACGACGAGGCCCTGTGGCAGGCCGGCCACGCCGCGTTCCAGAAGGGCATCGATGACATCCAGGACGATGGCAGCCTCCCGCTGGAGATGGCCCGTGGGCAACGGGCCCTGCACTACCACGACTACGCACTGGCGCCACTGGTGATGATGGCCGAGCTGGCGCGCCTGCGCGGCCAGGACTGGTACGCCAGCAGGGCTCACGCCATCGACCGCCTTGCCCGCCGCGTCATCGAAGGCAGCAAGGACCCTGCATGGTTCAATGAACACACCGGTGTTGCACAGCTACCCCTGCAGGCCAGCGGCTGGGTCGAGTTCTACCGCTTGCGATCACCGGATGGCGGCCTGTTTGATGCCGCGCATGCACGCGGACCGTTCCGTTCCCCACGGCTGGGCGGCGACCTCACGCTGATGGCTACGCAGGGCATCGTGCGCACGCCGCTGCGATAGCCCTCTGTTTCAGTTTCAGCGACGCCCCCGCTGCAGCAGCTGCTGGAACTGCGCACGGCTGCAGCCCTGCCGGTCACAGCCCGGCAAGGGCAGTGCGACGCGCCCCGGCGGCTGCGCCTCGGTCAGCGGCGATGCATCGCGCAGCTGCCCGGTGGTCGGATAGACGTAGGCCAGGCGGAAACGCTCGCCACCGCTCTGGCGGTCACGCCAACGCTCGAACTGCAGCAGGCCACCGATCGGCGTCTTCTCGAACTGGCCTGGCAGGCTGTAGTCACCGATTCCCATCGCCGCCAGCAGCGAACCGATATTGGAATCATGGCCGACCAGCAGGCTGACCTTCGGCGATGCGGTATCTTCCAACAACGCATCCACGCGTGCCAGCAACGGTCCGGCCACATCCCGCGCCACCTCGGGCGTTCCGAACAGGATGTCCTGGTAGCGGTTGCGGATCTGCGCCAGCGCCTGCCACTGCGCCTCGGTGGTCAAGCGGCCCCAGCCTTCGCGGGGAATGCCACTGCCCTGGTAGTGCTCCATCAAGAAGGCATCGACCAGCCCGCTGGCCAGCGCCAGCGAACCGGAGGCCCGCGGTTCCTTGCCCGGTTCCGCATTGAAGGTCGTGTCGGCCAGCATCAGATGGCAATCGCTGCGTCCCGCACAGGCCGCCGACCGCGGGTAGCGGGTGATCTGCTCCACCATGGACAGGGCCGGTGCCAGATCCGCTGCGGCCAGCGCCTTCTGCATTGACTCCAGCGCGCGCGCGCGGAATGCCGCGTCATCGTTGTGGATCACCGGATTGAACAGCGGATCCATCGTCCCCAGCGCCATGCGCTGTTCGACCGTGACATGGCAGCCCGGAAACGCACCGGCAATGAAGAACTGCGCGGTGGCCTGGGTACGCTGCAGGCTGTTGGCATGAGCGTGGAAGTCAGCCGGCTGCGGGCAACCCGACACCGGCAACAGTTGCGCCTGGCGCAGCCACTGGCCGATGTAGCGGCCCATGTAGACCTCCAGCACGCCGCCCTTGGTGGTCAGCTCGCCAGGGCCTACGTCCCAGCGTGGCCAGCGTTCCGGCGTGGCATGGGCCAGGGCGCCCGACGCCACCACCGGCGCGCGCAGGTTGTGGCGACTGAGCAGGACCACCTGCTCGAGCTGGTCGCCTTCCACGGGTGCCGGTGCGGTGGCTGCGGCCGTGGTCGCCAGACTGAGGGCCAGCAGCAGAGCAATCATTGATCGGCAGCCACGAAACCACCGGTCTGCCGCGCCCACAAGCGCGCGTACAGGCCACCGGTCGCAATCAGTTCGGCGTGGGTGCCGGTCTCGACGATGCGGCCCTGGTCCATCACCACCAGCCGGTCCATGCGCGCGATGGTCGACAACCGGTGCGCGATCGCGATCACCGTCTTGCCGCCCATCAGCTGATCCAGGCTGTCCTGGATCGCCGCTTCCACCTCCGAGTCCAGCGCCGAGGTCGCTTCATCCAGTACCAGGATCGGCGCATCCTTCAGCAGCACGCGCGCAATGGCGATGCGCTGGCGCTGGCCACCGGACAGCTTCACGCCGCGCTCGCCCACGTGCGCGTCGTAGCCACGACGCCCCTGCCCGTCCACCAGCGAATCGATGAAGGCTTCGGCACGCGCCTTGGCAACGGCTGCGCGCAGCTGCTCATCGGTTGCGTCAGGACGGCCGTACAGCAGGTTGTCGCGGATCGAGCGATGCAGCAGCGAGGTGTCCTGGGTGACCACGCCGATCTGCTGGCGCAGGCTTTCCTGGGTGACGTACGCAATGTCCTGGTCGTCGATCAGGATACGGCCGCTTTCCAGGTCGTACAGGCGCAGCAGCACGTTGACCAGGGTCGACTTGCCGGCACCGGAGGGACCGACCAGGCCGATCTTCTCGCCCGGCTTCACCACCAGGTCGAGGCCGGCGATCACACCGCCCTTCTTGCCGTAGTGGAAGTGGATGTCCTGGAAGTGCACGCCGCCACGGGTCACCTGCAACGGCACCGCATCCTCGCGGTCCTGCACGGTCAGCGGCTGGGCGATGGTGGTGATGCCGTCCTGCACCGTGCCGATGTCCTCGAAGATGCCATTGATGGTCCACATGATCCAGCCGGACATGTTGTGGATGCGGATCACCAGGCCGGTGGCCAGCGTGATCGCGCCCACGGTGATGTGCCCGCCATTCCACAGCCACAGCGCCAGCCCGCAGGTGCCGGCGATCAGGAAGCCGTTGACGATGGCGATGGTCAGGTCCATGCCGGTGGTGACGCGGGTCTGCGCGCGATGCTTGACTGCCAGTTCCTGGATCGATTCAGCCACGTAGGCCTGTTCGCGGCCACCATGGGCGAACAGCTTCAACGTGGGAATGTTGGTGTAGCCATCGACGATGCGGCCCATCGCCTTGGAACGCGCTTCGGACGCGATCCAGGCCCGTTCCTTCGCGCGCGGCACGAAGTAGGCCAGGATCACCGCGTAGGCCAGCAGCCACAGGATCAGCGGCACCATCAGCCGCCAGTCGGCCTGCGCGAACAGATACAGCGCGGTGCCGGTATAGACCACGATGTACCAGAGCGAATCGACCATCTGCACCGCCGATTCGCGCAGCGAAGTACCGGTCTGCATCACCCGGTTGGCGACACTGCCGGCGAAGTCGTTCTGGAAGAAGCTCAGGCTCTGCCGCACCACGTAGTTGTGCATCAACCAGCGCGAGCGGTTGCTCAGGCCGGGCACGATGGCCTGGTTGACCAGCAGGTTGTGCAGGCCGACCAGGATCGGCCGCGCGACGACCGTGATGAACAGCATCCAGCCCAGTTCATTGGCGTGGCGCTTGAAGAAATCCGCACCGGGCTGCTCGGCGACCATGTCGACGATGCGGCCCAGGTAATCGAACATCGCCACTTCCACCAGCGCGAGCAGCAGGCCGGCGATGAGCGTGGCCAGCAGCACCGGCCACACCGGGCGCAGGTAGTGCAGGTAGAAGGGCAGCACCTTGCGCGGCGGCATGCGCCCGTCCACGGGCGGGAACACCGGAATCAGGGATTCAAACCAACGGAACATTGCACTCCCTCGCCTCTTGCAAGCGGCGAAGTATCCCACGCCGGATGTGTACGCCAGCCGATGATCACCGCTCCGCCCCTGGTAGTCGCCCACCTTGGTGGGCGCCGTACCGCATGCCGACCAAAGTCGGCATCTACCGTTCAGTCGGGGTGAACAACAGGTCCTGGAAATCGAAGCTGAAATCGGTCAGGTCGGAGATCGACTGCATGCGCACCTCGCGTACCTTGCCGTCCGGGTCCAGGCTGAAGTTCACGAACGCGTCGGCATTGAGCGAACGGTCGTCCCAGCGCACGATGAAGGTGTCGTGCTGCCAATGCTCCAGCCGGCCGCTCAGCTGCGCGGTCTTCATGAAGCGCAGGCGCAGGCCCTTGCCCTCGGCACTGATCTGCATGTCGCCATACCAGCGGTCACGGAAGGTGCCAGCGTAGCCGGCCAGTGCCAGCGACGGCTTGCTGCCCTTGTCGCGCGCGCTCTGGTGCTTGGCCCAGGCCTCGTCGGCCTTGTCCTGGCCCTTGGCCACTGCCTTGGCATAGGCGTCCACCCAGTCGTGCTTCTCGCCGCCCAGATAGGCATCCAGCACGCTCAGGGTGATCGCGTTGAACGCCGCGCCCACTTCCTGGTTGGTCAGTACCACCACGCCCAGCTTCTCGCCCGGCACCAGGGTCAGCCGCGAAACCATGCCCGGCCAGCCACCGGTGTGCCAGACCAGCTTCTGCCCGCGGAAATCGCTCAGGCTCCAGCCTTCGCCATAGCCAGCGAAGTTGGCCCGCGCAGGTGCCAGCTCCGGCACGCTTGGCGCCGGGATCGACTGCGGCGTGATCATCCGCCACATCTGCTGCTGGCTCTTCTCGCTGAACAGCGCGGTGCCATCGGCCAGCTTGCCCTCGGCCAGCTGCACCTGCATCCAGCGCGCCATGTCGTGCGCACTGGAATAGATGCCACCGGCGCCGGCATTGTTCGACCACGTCAGCGGTGCAACGGTGCGCAGGTCCTTGAAATCGTACTTGGCGTGGCCGACCGCAGCCTTGTCGCCCGGCTTCAGATGATCGGCGTTGTAGCGTGTGCCGGCCATGCCCACCTTGTCGAAGATGCGGGTCTGCAGGAACTGCTGGTAGCTCACGCCGGAGACATGCTCGATCACCTGCTGGGCGACTGCGTACAGGATGTTGTCGTACGCATAGCTCTCGCGGAAACCGCCCTTCAGCGGCACCTTGCCCAGCCGCTCCACCACTTCGGCATTGCTGTAGGAGGTGGTCGGCCAGAACAGCAGGTCACCGGCGCCCAGGCTCAGCCCGCTGCGATGCGACAGCAGGTCGCGGATCGTCATCTGGCCGGTCACGAAGGGATCGGACATGCGGAACGACGGGAGATGGTCGATCACCTTGTCGTCCATCTTCAGCTTGCCGTCCTCGGCCAGCAGGTTCAGCGAGGTGGCGGTGAAGGCCTTGGTGTTGGAGGCGATGGCAAACAGCGTATCGGCCTGCACCGGCTCCGGTTTGCCCTGCTCACGCACGCCCCAGCCACGCTCCAGCACCACCTCGCCATCCTTGACTACCGCCACGGCAATGCCGGGCACGTCGAACTGCGCGCGCACGCGCTCGACAGTCGCATCCAGCTCCTGCAGCTGCGCCGGGGTGGCAGCGCTCGCCATGGTCGTGCACGCCAGCAGCACGGCTCCTCCAATCCAGGGTTTCATCCAGCACGATCTCCGAACAGGGGTGGCGGCCATGTGCAGGCCGTCACCGGGGTTTCGCGGGATGGTAACGGTCTGCGGCGCACCCTGCCCTGTGCCATAGGAGGGGTGTCATGGGCGGGAACGGCCAACCGAGCAACGGCTCCACCATCATTCCGTGCCTGCGCTATCGCGACGCGCAGGCCGCCATCGACTGGCTGCAGCGCGCCTTCGGCTTCCATGCCCAGGCCGTGTATGCCGACGGCGATACGGTATTCCACGCGCAGCTGACCTTCGGCAGCGGCATGATCATGCTCGGCTCGGCCAGCAATCAGAGCGCATGGAGCGAACACGCGGCGATGCCCGATGAGGTCGGCGGCCGCCAGACCCAGAGCGCCTGTGTGATCGTCACCGATGCCGATGCCCACTATGCGCGGGCGAAGGCCGCCGGTGCCCGCATCGTCATCGACATCGCCGACCAGGACTATGGCGGGCGCGGCTACGCCTGCGCCGACCCGGAAGGCTATCTGTGGTGGTTCGGCAGCTACGACCCGTGGCGCGCGGACCACGGCCAGTGACCGCGGCCTCCCGACAGGCCGCGATCCGCTGCGGCATCGGTGGCTGGGTGTTTCCCGAATGGCGTGGCGGCGCTTTCTACCCCGTGGGCCTGCCGCAGCGTGAAGAACTGGCCCATGCCAGCCGTGCCCTGCGTTGCATTGAAATCAACGGCACCTTCTACCGCACGCCCACCGCGGCGCAGTGCGCGCAGTGGGCCGCACAGACGCCGGAAGGCTTTCGGTTTTCGATGAAGGCGCCACGCTACCTGGTGCAGCGCCGCGACCTGTCCAGCACCGTAGAGGCAGCCGCGCCCTTCCTGCACGCGGCGATTGCGCTCGGTGACCGGCTTGGCCCGTTGCTGTGGCAGTTCGATCCACGCCACCCGGCCGACGCCGATGCACTAGGCGCCCTGATGGCGCAGCTGCCGAAGCAGCTGCAAGGAGTGCCGCTGCAGCATGCGCTGGAGGTCCGCAACGCGGAGGCACATGGCCCGGCACTGGTCGACGCCGCGCGCCGCCACGGCGTGGCGCTGGTGATCGAAGACAGTGACGAAGCGCCATTGCATGGCGATGTCAGTGCCGGCTTCGTCTATGCGCGGATCAAGCGCAGCCAGGCCCGCTTGAACGAGGGCCTGCCGGCACCCGTGCAGCAGCGCTGGGCCGAACGCGCGCAGCGTTGGGCGCGCGGCGAACCGGTGGACGATCTGCCCTGCCTGGCCGGGCCGGCACCGTCAGAGCCGCGCGAGGTGTACCTGCTGTGCATCGGCGCGGGCAAGGCACGCAATCCCGCGGCGGCGATGGCCCTGCAGCGGCGGGCAGACGCCCCCGGTAATTCCCCACGCGGATAGCGCTACGGTCATCGGCTTGCTTCACAATAGGCGGATGAGCACACCCGACACCCGCAAAGCGCTGTGGCAGATCCACTTCTGTGTCCTGCTGTGGGGCGTCACCGCCATCCTCGGCAAGCTGATCACCCTGCCCGCGCTGCCGCTGGTGTGGTGGCGCATGCTGCTGGTGACGGCGATGCTGGCCCTGCTGCCGCGGGTATGGCGCGGGTTGCGCACGCTGCCCTTGCGCCTGGTGGCAGGCTACGCCGGCATCGGCGCGCTGGTCGCCCTGCACTGGCTGACGTTCTACGGCGCGGTGAAGCTGGCCAACGCCTCGGTGGCCGCCACCTGCATCGCGCTGGCGCCGGTGTTCACGTCAATCATCGAGCCGTGGGTGGCCAAGCGGCCGTTCCAGCTGCGTGAACTGGCGTTCGGCCTGGCGGTGCTGCCCGGTGTTGCACTGGTGGTCGGTGGCGTGCCCGATGGAATGCGCCTGGGTGTACTGATCGGCGCGATATCGGCGCTGCTGGTGGCGGTGTTCGGCTCGCTCAACAAGCGCATGGTCAGCCACGCCGATCCCCTTACGGTCACTGCGCTGGAGCTCGGTGCCGGCACCCTCACCCTGACCCTGCTGGCACCGCTGATGCCCTACCTGCTGCCAGCGTTGGCCAGCCCGCTGTGGGTGGTTCCGGACCTGCACGACGGCATCCTGCTGCTGGTACTGGCCGGGTTCTGCACGCTGTTGCCGTTCGCCCTGGCCCTGGTCGCGCTGCGCCACCTGAGCGCCTACACGGTGCAGCTGGTGACCAACCTGGAACCGGTCTACGCGGTGGTGCTGGCGGTGGTGCTGCTGCGCGAGCAGCACGAGGTCACCCCATGGTTCTACCTGGGCGTGGCGATCATCGTCGGCGCAGTGTTCCTGCATCCGCTGCTCAATCGCCGCAGGCCGGTGCAGCATCCGGAAATCCTTGGCACGGCTGAGGCGCGCAACATCGCCGATTGAGCGCGTCCACGCCGGGCGTGGATGGCTGTATCAACGCTGCGGCCAGTGCCATGCCGGGGCATCCAGCAGGCCCTGCCCACTCAACAGCGTGCGGCCCTGTTCCTTGTGCAGGTGCAGCGAATGACAGCCGGGCGCCTGCTCAAGTGCTGCGATCAGGCGGCTGGCGTGTGAGACCACCCACACCTGGCTGCGCGCACTGGCCGCGATGATCAGCCGCGCCAGCGCCGGCAGCAGGTCCGGATGCAGGCTGGTCTCCGGCTCGTTGAGCACCAGCAGCGGCGGCGGGCGTGGCGTGTGCAGTGCCGCGGCCAGCAGCAGGAAGCGCAGCGTGCCGTCGGACAGTTCGGCCATCGACAACGGCCGCAGCAACCCCGGCTGGTGGAAGCGCAGGGCCAGTCGACCGTCCAGCTCTTCGAAGCCGACCGTGGCGCCGGGGAACGCATCATCGACGCTGCGAGCCAACGCGACCGGATTCCCGATCTCGAGAATGGTCACCCAGGCCGCCGCCAGATCCCGGCCGTCGTGATGCAGCACCGGCGTGCGCGTGGCCATCGCCGGTTGTCGCGCCGGGGCATGGGCGTCGCTGCGGAAATGGTCGTAGAAGCGCCAGCGGCGGATGTACTCACGCAGGGCGATGGTTTCCGGCATGCGCTGCGGATCGCCAACCTGGGTGAACAGGCTGTCGAACAGCGACAACCGGTCATCGACCAGATCCCAGCCGCGCGAATGGCGCTGCCGCACCATCGCCCCACGACGATCAACCAGCAGGTTGGCGCTGCGCAGGAACGGCCCGGCCCAGATCGCCTCGGCCTTGATCTGCGGATCCAGCACAAACGCGGAACGGCTGGGGGGTGGGTACCCCAGGTCGATGGCATAGCCGAACTCGTCGGTGGTGAAGCCCAGCTTCAGCCCCACCGACGCCTGCCGAGGCCCGCCCTGCAGCGGGTTCTCACCGGCCGCAACCCGGCGATCGATGGATTCGGGGCCGGCCCACAGCGCCGAACCGAGCCCCCCTTCGCGGGCCAGCACCGCCGCGACGCCGCCCTGCGCGGTCTCCGCCAGCAGCCGCAGCGCACGGTACAGGCTGGACTTGCCACTGCCATTGTCACCGGTCACCACATTCAACTGCTGCAGCGGCAGTACCAGCCCGTGCAGCGAGCGATAGTGGGCGATGGCCAGGGTCTCCAGCATGGTCGGCGTCCGTGGGAACAGATGCGCCATGCTGGCTGGCCAAGGTCGCAGGGGGTGCGACGCGACGGTATCGAATCGGCCACAGCGTCCACGCGTGGCGTGGATCTACCGGGCGGGATGTTTCAGCCCGCCAGCTCCACCCGGTTGCGACCGTTGCCCTTGGCCCGGTACAGCGCCTTGTCGGCGCGTGCCAGCGTGTCATCCACGCTTTCACCGGGCTGGTGCTGGGCCACACCAATACTGATCGTGATCGGGAATCCCAGCGGAAGGTCTGCCACGGCCAGGCGCAGGAACTCGCATTGCAGTTCGGCCGTGCGCAGATCGGTGCCCGGCATCACCGCCACGAACTCTTCGCCACCATAGCGCGCCGCCATGCCTCGGCCAGCGAAGTGCGAGCGCAGCAGCACGCCCAGCTCGGCCAGCACCCGGTCGCCAGTGGCGTGTCCCTGGAAATCGTTGATGTGCTTGAAGTGATCGATGTCCAGCAGGGCCACGCAGGCCACTCCCGGTTGCCCATCGATCTCCGCCACCGCCTCTTCCAGTGCCACCGCCATCGCGCGACGGTTCGGCAGACCGGTCAGCGCATCGGTGCGGCTCTGCTCGGCCAGGTCGGCATTCTGCGCCAGCAGCACGTCCTGGTACTCCGACAGCAGGCGCTCGTAGTCATCGCGTTCCAGCATGTGCTTCTGGATGTCGAGCGCGAAACGGCGCAGCTCCATCACCAGCATCACCTGCCGTGACAGAGCGGCCAGTGCCTCGGCCTTGTCGCTGGGCAGCTGCTGCGGATGTGCATCGAACACGCACAACGTACCCAGTGGCAGGCCATCGGAACTGATCAGTGGCGCACCGGCGTAGAAACGGATGTGCGGGTCACCGGTCACCACCGGGTTGTCGTGGAAGCGGATGTCCTGCAGCGCATCCTCGACCACCATGATTTCCTGCGGCTGCAGGATGGCGTGGCCACACATCGATTCGCTGCGCAGGTTCTCTGCCGCGTCGATGCCCTGGATCGACTTGAACCACTGCCGTTCGACATCGATCAGGGTCACCGCCGCCATCGAGGTACCGCAGACCGCCTTGGCGATCGCCACCAGGTCGTCGAATGACTTCTCGCGCTGCGAATCAAGGATGCGGTAGCGGTACAGCGCCTCGAGCCGAAGGGCTTCGTTGGCAGGCTTGTCGGGCTTGATCATGCAGCGTCACATTCCGGCAGGTCACTGCGGAGTCTAGCCGATGTAGAGCCGAGCCCATGCTCGGCTGCACCCGGACAAAAGGGCAGCCGAGCATGGGCTCGGCGCTACAGATGCCGTTTACCAGTCCAGCTGCTTCGGCAGCAGGCCCTGCAGTTCCTGCTCGGTCAGGTTGCGCCACTGGCCCGGCTTCAGCGCGCCGATCTTGATGTTGTCGATGCGCACGCGGCGCAGCTGGGTTACGCGATAGCCGAATTCGGCGGCCATCAGGCGGATCTGCCGGTTCAGGCCCTGCTGCAGGATGATGCGGAAACCGAACTTGGCGATGCGCGAGGTCTTGCACGGCAGCGTCATCTGGTCGTGGATGCGCACGCCGCGCGCCATGCCGCGCAGGAACTCATCGGTCACCGGCTTGTTCACCGCCACCAGGTACTCCTTCTGGTGGCCGTTCTCGGCACGCAGGATCTGGTTGACGATGTCGCCGTTGCTGGTCATCAGGATCAGGCCTTCGGATTCCTTGTCCAGGCGCCCGATCGGGAAGATGCGCTGTTCGTGGCCAACGAAGTCGACGATGTTGCCCTTGACCGAGGTTTCGGTCGTGCAGGTGACGCCCACCGGCTTGTTCAGCGCGATGTAGACGTGGCGGCGGGCGCCGGGCTTGCGTGCCACGCGCGCGCGCAGCGGTTGGCCGTCAACCAGCACCTGGTCTTCCTCGCCCACCACCGCACCGGTGCCGGCCGGGTGACCGTTGACGGTGACGCGGCGGGCGGCGATCAGGCGATCGGCCTCGCGGCGGGAGCAGAAGCCTGTGTCGGCGATGTATTTGTTGAGTCGGGTGGTCATCGCCCTATTATCCGGCATCGCCGCCCGCTGCGCCTCATGCCGGGCCGGGCGGATCGAGCTCTTCACCGTCGAACACACGGTTGCGACCCGCGCGCTTGGCCACGTACATGGCGTGGTCGGCCCGCCGCAGCAGTGCCGCCAGGTCATCCTCGCCCGGCCGCCACTGTGCCAGGCCGATGCTGGCGGTCACCTCCAGCCCCGCTACCTGCAGCGCCAGGCCGGCCTCGGTGATGCGCTGGCGAAGGCGATCCAGCCGCGCCGATGCCGCCTCACGCGGCATGCCCGGCATCAGCAGCAGGAACTCCTCGCCGCCCATCCGCACCACCTCGTCCTGGCTGCGCACCGCCGTGCGCAGGGCCCGCGCGACGGCCACCAGCACCTGGTCGCCGACCGCGTGCCCATGGCGGTCGTTGATGTCCTTGAACAAGTCGATGTCGAGGAAGCCGATCACCAGCGGCCCTCCCTCGCGGTTGACACGCTCCAGATGCCGCCCCAGCTGCTGCAGGCCGGCACGACGGTTGGGCAGGCCGGTCAGGCCATCGGTCTCGGCCAGCTGGCGCAACTCGTCACGTTGCTGGCGCAGGCGGCCAAGCCGCTGGTTCAGGGCATAGGCCGCCATCATCAACAACCAGGTCACCGCCAGCTGCAGCGCCTCCACCCGGTACTCCAACAGCCACTGCGCACCGCAGGCATCGGCGATGATCAGTGCCAGCATCGGTGCCAGCGCGGCCAGACCCGCCTGCGACCAACGGTCGCCGCGCCAGCGTGCCCATATGCCGACCAGCAGCGCCAGGCCGCACCCGGACAGATAGGACACCTGCAGGCCCTGTGCGACCCAGGCCAGATGCTCCCAGCGCAGCCACGGCACCAGCGCGGCCAGCGCCATCAGGGTCCACAACACCAGCAGCTGGGCCGGGCGCGATCGGGGCAGCACGCGGTCGCCTCCGTTCAGCCGCCACAGCGCCGGTAGCACCAGCGCCTGCGAGGCCGCGGTCAACGACAGCAGCCACCTCGCGCCATGTTCCCCCACCGGCAGCCAGGGTTCCGGGTAACCACTGAGCCCACCGAGGATGGCCTGCCACAGCACCATCACTGTGGTGCCGGCGACATAGACCAGGAAGCTGCGATCGCGCGTGGTCAGGAAGGCCATCAACGCCGACAGCGCCAGTGCGATCGCCACGGCGATGCAGGCGGCACGCATCAGCAGTCGGGCGGTGTCGTTCTGCTGCACCGGGCTGGGCGCGCCCAGCCGCAGGGTCGGTACCCAACGTGCCTTCAGCGGTGTCTGCCAAGAGACCAGGAACGGCTCATGGCTGCCGGCCGGTGGTACCGCCACCAGGCCGATGCCGGCCCGGAAACGTGAATCGCGGGTGCGCGCGTCGTGCATGTTGCCGCAGATCTCGCGGTCACCGTGCTGCACCCGGACTTCACCGGCAAACACGTTGAACACGTCCAGCGCCTGTGGCTGGCCCGACCAGCCTTCCGGCGGAGCCGGTACCAGCACGTGCTGGCGGGAGCCGGACAGCATCTGCGGCGTGCATGCCCGATGTGGCGTTGGTTCGTCGGTGGCGCCTCCCACCAGCAGATAATCGCGGCCCGACACGGCCACGGCGCCCTGAAGCGGCCACGGCATCGCCAACCACGCCAGCAGTACGACCAGCACCGCCCCTGTTCCGTACTGCCACTGCCTGCCGCCCACGCCACATCCTGTTGTCGCTTATGCCCGCGCCCACTGCACGTCGCCCCTGGCGCGCATTATCGCAGCCGGACGTGCGCCGCAGGTGTCGACCAAAGTCGCCGCCGCGCCGTTCAGCCCGCCGCCGGCGGCCCCTTCACCGCGACCAGCCGCACCGGGCGCAGATCGGCTAGGGTCATCCGCTCCAGCGGCTGCGGGCGCTCGATCGCATAGCCCTGCAGGCCCTGTACGCCGAGGCGGGTCAGTGCCCCGGCCACCTCCGTGGTCTCCACCCACTCGGCCACCACTTCCATCTGCAGCTCGCGCCCGAGCTCGCTGATCGCACGCACCGTGGCGTGGCTGACAGGGTCGGTATCCATGTCGCGCACGAAGGCACCGTCGATCTTCAGGATGTCCGCCGGCAGCTGGCGCAGGTAGCCGAAGGAAGACAGACCAGAGCCGAAGTCATCCAGCGCCATCCGGCACCCCCGTGCCTTCACCGCATCGATGAAAGCGCGGGCCTGGCTGAGGTTGCTGATCGCCGCGGTCTCGGTGATCTCGAAGCACAACTTGGAGGCCAGCGCGCGGTTGCGCTCGAGCAGGTCGCAGACGAAGGCGAGGAATCCCGGCTCGGCGATCGACTGCGCGGACACGTTGACGTTGCACAGGCCCAGCTGCCGCACGTGTGCCGGACACACCTGCAGGTGGCGGAACAGCAGCCCGAGCACATGACGATCCAGCGCCACCGCCATGCCGTAGCGCTCCACCGCGGGCATGAACTGGCCGGGCAGATGCAGGCTGCCATCGGTACCACGCATGCGCACCAGCACCTCGTAATGCAGGTAGGACGGATCACCCACGCGGGCGATGCGCTGTGCATACAGCACCATGCGGTTCTCGGCCATCGCCAGGCTGACGCCCTGCAGGCGCTCGGCCTCCTGCCGCCGTTCTTCCAGCGCCATGCGGTTTTCGTTGAAGCAGTGCACGCGGTTGCGCCCGGCCTGCTTGGCTGCATAACAGGCGCTGTCGGCGGCACTCATCAACCAGTTCACGTCCGGCGCATCGGCACTGACTTCCACCACGCCGATGCTGCAGCTCAGCTGCGGACTGCCCTCGCTGATCGGGAAGGTGGCCTGGCCCAGGTTGCGGATCACCCGCTGCAGCACGCGCTTGGCCTCGTCCTGCCCGGCATGGGCGAGAAACACCGCGAACTCGTCGGCGCCAAGCCGGCCGACCCAGTCACCGTCACGTACCGCGGCCACCAGATAGTCGGCGAAACTGCGCAGCATCTGGTCACCTGCGGCGTGGCCGAAGCTGTCGTTGACCAGCTTGAAGTGGTCCAGGTTGATGTAGCACAGCGAATGCGTGCCGCCCTCGCTGCGCACCTGCAGCAGCGAACGTTCCAGCAGCCGCTCGATCTCGCGACGGTTGATCAGGCCGGTCAGCGGATCGTGGCTGGCGTGATGCTCGATCTCACGTGCCAATGCATGGTTCTGGCTGACATCCTCGATGATCGCAAACACCGACATGCCACCTCCCGCGCTGCGCACGCCGGTGCCACTCCAGCGCCCCCACACCAGGCTGCCATCGCGGCGGCAGAAGCGCAGTTCACTCGGCCGCAGCTGCCGATCCCAGTCGATGCGGCCGACGCCATCGATGACCAGTTCGCCTTCCATCAAAAGATCGCCGAGCGACATCTGCAGCAGCACGTCGCGTCGGTAGTCGAGGATATCGGCCATCGCCTGGTTGGCTTCGATCACCTTGCCTTCGGTGTCGAGCTTGAGCATGCCGACGTTGGCCTGGTAGAAGGCGGCGCGGAAGCGGCTTTCGTGCTCGGTCAGATCCTTGCCGACGCGACGCGCGAGGGCCACCGCCATCAGGCTGATCGCCAGCACCGACAGGGCACCGACCACCAGCGTGGCGATCCGCACCATCGTGGCCATGCGCAGCAACGCTTGCGAAAATGCCTGCGCCTGCACCTGCAGCCGCCGGTCCAGATCACGCAGCTGCTGCAGGTAGCGATCACGGACAGGCGCAGGCAAAGCGCCTTCGCCATGCCGCAGCTGCAGCTCGTCGACCAGGCGCTGCACCGCCATCAGGTCACCATCGGTCTGCCGCCACAACGCGGTCGCCTCGCGGAACGCACCGATGTCACGTGCATGGCGGAAGGAGAACACCAACCGCGGAATGTCGGCGCGTGCGTTGCCGCCCTGCAGGAAGCCCTGCCTGGCTTTGGCTTCATCCGGCTCGGCCTGTTCCAGCGCCAACCGCGCCTGCAGATCGCCCAATGGCACCTGCAGGGCCTGGCGTGCGTCGTCCAGGTCCTGGGCATCCCGCCGCGCCAGGTAGCGGCTGAGCGCAGCGGTGGCTTCCTGCTGACCACGCGACCAGTAGCCCTGGCCGGCGATCCAGGCGGTGGAGGCCGCCTGCAGTTCCTGGATCAGGGCGGACAGTGCGACCAGTCCGATCGCCATGCCCGTCAACAACGCAAATCGCAGTCCCAGGCCACGGGTCATCGGTACCCGCCGGCCCTGCTGGTCCGTGCCACTTCTACCCATCCCGGATCCCCCCGAATGTGCTGCGGTGACAACCTACCTTGGAACCCGGCCAGCCTAGGACCGGCCATGTGTGGGCCATGCGAAAAAGGGGACGGAGGGGATTAAGTCGTTTTCGGCATAAGCGCGTGGCCCGCCATTTACGACTTAATCCCCTCCGTCCCCTTTATCTGTACGCCAGCCCGGAGGCTGGCGTTGTTGCGGACGGCTGAGGGTGCGGCTTAGAAGCTACGCGGGCCGCGCGGCTTGAAGCCGTCACGACGCGGCGGGCGGCTGTCGCGGTCACCGCCGCGGTCGCCACCATGGCCACCCGGACCACCCGGGCCGCCACGACGCGGGCCACCCGGGCCACCCGGACCGCGCTTGTCAAAGCGCGGCTTGAACGGACGCGGGGCCGGGTTGGTGTCTTCACCCGGGGCCAGCGCACGCATCTGCAGCTGCTGGCCCGACACCCAGACCTTCTGCAGGTGCGACAGCACGTCCGACGGCATCTGCGCCGGCAGGTCCAGCAGCGAGAAGTCGTCGTGGATGTCGATGCGGCCGATGAAGCGGCTTTCCAGGCCGGCTTCGTTGGCGATGGCGCCGACGATGTTGGCCGGCTTCACGCCATGCTGGTGGCCCACCGAAATACGGTAGGTCTCCATGCCCTGCTCCGGCGCACCGCGCGGCGGAACCTCACGGCGCGGACGCTGCTCGAAACCACCTTCGGCGTCATCGCGACGCGGGCCACGCTCGAAGCGCGGACCCCGCTCGTTGCGGTCGAAGCGATCACCACGCTCCGGACGGTCACCACGGTCGAAGCGTTCGCGCGGCGCGCGCTCTTCACGCGGGGCACGCACCGGCGGCTGCAGCAGGAACGGGGTATCACCCTGCAGCATCTTGGCCAGCGCGGCGGCCACTTCGATGGCCGGCACGTTCTGCTCGCTCTCGAAGCGCTCCAGCAGCTGGCGGTAGAAGTCCAGGCCACCGGCGCCGAGGGTCTCGGTGATGCGCGTGGTGAACTTGTTGATGCGGTTGTCGTTGACCGCTTCCACGCTCGGCAGCTGCATCTCTTCGATCGGCTGGCGGGTGGCGCGTTCGATCTGGCGCAGCATGCCCTTCTCGCGCGGGGTGGCGAACAGGATCGCCTCGCCGCTGCGGCCGGCACGGCCGGTACGGCCGATGCGGTGCACGTAGCTTTCAGTGTCGTACGGGATGTCGTAGTTCAGCACGTGGCTGATGCGCTCCACGTCCAGGCCGCGGGCAGCCACGTCGGTGGCGACCAGGATGTCCAGCTTGCCTTCCTTCAGCATGGCGATGGTGCGCTCACGCTGGGCCTGCTGCATGTCACCGTTGATGGCGGCAGCGGCCAGGCCACGGGCCTGCAGCTTGCTGGCCAGTTCTTCGGTGCCGGCCTTGGTACGCGCGAAGATGATCATCGCGTCGAACGGCTCGACTTCCAGGATGCGGGTCAGCGCGTCCAGCTTGTGCATGCCGCTCACCCACCAGTAGCGCTGGCGGATGTTGGCCGAAGTGGTGGTCTTGGCCTGGATGGTGACCTCGACCGGATCCTGCAGGTAGGTCTGCGCGATGCGACGGATCTGCGGCGGCATGGTGGCCGAGAACAGGGCCACCTGGCGCTGCTCCGGCAGCTTCTTCAACACGGCTTCGACGTCGTCGATGAAGCCCATGCGCAGCATTTCATCGGCTTCGTCCAGCACCAGCGTCTTCAGCTCGGACAGGTCCAGGGTGCTGCGGTCCAGGTGATCGATCACGCGGCCGGGGGTACCGACCACGATGTGCACGCCACGGCGCAGGGCCGACAGCTGCTGGCCGTACGGCTGGCCGCCGTACACCGGCAGCACGCGGAAGCCCGGGATCTTCGACGAATAGGACTGGAACGCCTCGGCGACCTGGATGGCCAGCTCGCGGGTCGGTGCCAGGATCAGGGCCTGCGGCTTGATCTGCTGCAGGTCGATGTTGGACAGTACCGGCAGCGCGAACGCTGCGGTCTTGCCGGTGCCGGTCTGGGCCTGGCCCAGCACATCGCGGCCTTCCAGCATCGCCGGGATGGTGGCGGCCTGGATCGGCGACGGAGTTTCGTAGCCGATGGCGGTGACTGCCTGCATGACAGGCTCGGACAGGCCGAGCTGCGCGAACTGCAGCGGCGCTTGGGATTCTTGGGACATGGGGAACTCCAAAGACACTGCCGTCTTCCTGGCAGTGCGATAAAAAAGGTGATGGTCCGCGCTTTGGGCGCCCTTCTTATCGCGTGCCCTGGCGCTGCTCGGTCGGAGGAGATTTCACTCGCTCAGAGCGGAATCATACCGCATTGATCCTGAACGAGGCATACAGCTTTCCGGACGCGTGCTGTCAGGCCCCGCGCTGGCGCACAATACGCGGCCTCTTCCGGCACGGCCACTGGCCTGCGCCCCCTCTCCCAGGAACCCCGCTCCATGCAGATTCTCGAATTCGACCTCGACGGCGACTACGTCGAACTCAAGCAGCTGCTCAAGCTGGCCGACCTGGTCACCAGTGGCGGCGAGGCCAAGATGGTCATCAGTGACGGCCAGGTGCGGGTCGACGGCGAAGTCGAACTGCGCAAGGCCTGCAAGATCCGCGCGGGCCAGGTAGTCGAATTCGCCGACAGCCAGATCCGCGTGCTGGCCGCCGGCTGATCTGAATCTGTTCAGGCCACGCGCTGGGTCAGGTGCGAGGCAATCAGCTGCCTGAACGGTGCCACGCCCTGCGCCAGGCGCAGGCCGGCCGCCCGCAGCAGCCGCGCCGGACCGCGATCGTCGGTGTACAGGCTGGCGATCGCATTGGTGGCTTCGTACAAATGACGCGATGCCAGCCGATGACCGCGCTGATAGCTGGCCAGCATGCCGGCCGCGGCGATGTCGGCACCGCGGCGCTGCTGCTCGACGATGCCCTGCGCCAGCCGCTGTGCGCTGGCCAGTCCCAGGTTGAAGCCATGCGCGGTGACCGGGTGCATGCCGACGGCGGCATCGCCGATCAGCGCCGAACGCTCGCCGACAAAACGGTGCGCATACACACCCACCAGCGGATACGCCTGTGGCATGGCCACTGGCTGCATGCGGCCCAAGCGGTGTTCGAAGCAACCGCTGATGGCTTCACCGAAGGCCACCTCATCCATCGCCAGCAGTTCTTCAATCTGCCGCGGCGGCAGCGTGATCACTGCTGATGCCTGGCCCTCGTTGAGCGGCAGCAACGCCATGGTGCGGCCGTAGCCGAACCATTCCCAGGCAGTGTGGTGATGGTCGCGCTCGACCTGCATGCGGCACACCAGCATGGACTTGCCGAAGTCACGCATCTGCGCACCGATGCCAAGCATGCGGCGGGTGGCGGAGAAGCGACTGTCAGCGGCCACCAGCAGCCGCGCATGAAGTTGGCTGCCGTCATCAAGTTTGACCACGTGGCCCTGCGCATCGCCCTGCACGCCCTGCACCTTGCGCCCGTCGAACAATTCCAGGCCGTCCTGGTCCCGCACGGCATCCCATGCAGCACGGCGGATCAGATGGTTGGGTACCAGCCAGCCCAGCGGCTCGCCATCGACCTGGCTGCTGGCGAAGGTCAGCGCGAACGGCGAGCCGCCGTTCATCACCTTGGCATCGCGCAGCTCAGCGACTTCGGCCTGCGGCAGGCGCTGCCACAGCCCCAGCTGCTCCATGCTCTGCCGTGAGGCATGGGTCAGCGCGATCTCGCGGCCATCGAAGGCGGCTTCGGCCAGGGCCTGGCGCGGTTGAACTTCGACCAGCCCGACCTGCAGGCCGCTACCGGCCAGCGCGCGCGCGAAGCACAGACCCGCCGGTCCGGCGCCGACCACCACCACGTCCATCCTGCGCATGCGCGCCTCCCGCCGTTGATTCAGTCCGGGCCAGCATAGCGCCGCGCACCTGAGCGGCCTTGATCTGGATCAGGCCCGGGTCACAACAGCGCGAACACCAGCGCCAGGATCGACAGCAGCGAGACCAGCCACACCAGGCTGCGCACGTAAGGCACGCCCGCGGCATACAGCGGCAGATAGACCACGCGCGCCCAGAAGTAGGCCTGCGCGGCCAGCGCCGTGGCGTCGTTGCCGCGACCGGCCACCACCACTGCGATGGCGGCGGCGGCGAAGAACGGGAACGTCTCCAGGAAGTTGGCCTGCGCACGCTGCAGGCGACCGGCCAGCGCGCTGACCGGCTTTGCATCGCCATCGCGTGCCGAGGCATTCCACTTCATCCCGCGCTCGCGGGTGACCACGGTGGAGGTGGCGAAGATGTAGACGAAGCCGAGCAATACCGACCAGGCCAGCATCGTCAGTTCAGTTGCCATCGTTCATCTCGTCAGGGTGCCGACGCACGCAGGCTGTAGCCGGCCAGGCGCCACACCTTGTCCTCGTCGAATCGGAACGACACCAGCTCGCGCACCGGCTGTGCGCTGTTGGCGAAACGGGTCGGGAAACTGACGTTGATGTACAGCCCTTCCGGCACCGCGGCACCGGCGCTGTACTTGACCCGGGTGATGGTCGGCTGGCCGCGGCCGGCCAGCGCGCCCAGGCGCGTGCGCTCGGTGGTCAACTGGCTGACGAAGGCGGCCTTTGGTACTGCGCGGCGCGCCACGGCCGAAGCGCCATCCCACAATTCGCCGGCGCGGTTGGCATCGACCAGCTGCGCCGCCTTCACTGCAGCCGCGCCCATTTCCGCATCCTGTTTCTGCACCTGTGCCTGCTGCGCGGCGGTCAACGCCGGAGCACCGGCGGTGGCCGGTTTCGCAGCCGCCGGCGATGCGGGGGCCGGGCGCGCGGGTGCCGGGGCGGGCGTGGCCGGCGCAGGTGCCTGCGCCAATGCGGTCAGGGGCAGCAGGGACAGCAGCAGGAGCACGCGCTTCATGGACACCACCGGTCTTCTGGAGAGAACTGCAGTCTACGCCAGCACGGTGACTACGCTGTCAGCGTGCCGGAGCGTTGCCCTCCACCGCTGCCGCATCGGCCTGCGCGGCGGGCGCGGCGGTGTTCACTGGCGCCTGCTCGGCCACCGGCGGCGGCTCCGACGGTGCCGGTGGCAGCGTTGCCACATCGATCTCCGAAAGCGGGCTTTCTTCCGGGCATACCGCATCCGGGAAGCCGAAGCGCTGCTTCAGTGCCTGGCCGCAGCTGTTGATCGATTCCATGTCGGCGCCTTCGCGCTTGCACTGCTGGTCGAAGGCGATCAGGAACGCGTCCTTGCGCTGCACGAAGTCATCGCCACAGGCGCGCATCTGCTTGATCCGTTCCAGATCGTCCTGCACCGCATTGGTGCCATCCAGGCCGTACTGACGCAGCTCGTCCGGGGTGAGCAGGCGCAGGCTGCGGTTGGGCACGGTCATCATCAGGTCGGCCACGCCCACCGCCACGCCGTTGCGCTGCAGATAGTCCTTCACGTTGTCGTAGACCTCGTGCAGCTCGCGGTTGAGTTCCGCACGCGAGGTGGCCTTGGAGCTGATGCGCATCATGCGGTGGATGCCGACCTTGCCCGACAGCAGGCGGTTGTCGCCGGCGGCCAGCACGAACACGCAGGCGCTGTGGCAGATCGAGCCTTCGCGCACCCAGATGGTCCAGCCGGATTCACCGATGCTGTCACCGGCGACGATCGCCGATTCCACCTGGCCGCCGCTGGAATCCAGATCGAGGATGCGCTTGTGGATCTTCTGCTGGTCGGCGACCACCGCCAACCGCCACATCATCTCGGCGAAGCCCGGATTGATCTTGCCGGCGTAGCGCACGCGCATCAGGCCGCGCTCGGCGCACGGCGCCAGCGTCTGGGTGATCTGCTCGCGCTGCAGGCCTTCCAGTTCGACACCGTCGCCGGCATCGCCCGCATATTCCGTGCTGCAGCTGACCCAGGCGCGGCCATTCTCCAGCTGCGCCTGCGGCCACGGCCGATCCGCCCGGCTGCGCGGCGGCACCGGTGGTGGCGGTGCGTCAGCCGCATTGATCGAGACCATGTTCTCGCCATCGCTGGCCGGCGCCCGCGCCGCCTTGTCGGCAGCCGTCACATTGCCCGGATTCTCCAGCTGACTGCAGCCCGCCAGGGCCAGGCACAACAAGGGCAACCAGCGGAGTTTGGCGGACATCGGGTAACCAGTCTTCACGTGAGCAAGAACCACAGTCTACCCGTCCGGGGCGCGCATTCAGCGCGTGGCACTGAACCCCTTCTGACCCTTGGGAAAGCGTGTCGACCAAGGTCGACACCTACCAGAGCGGGATGCCCTTCCGACAGATCGCAGGAACCTGGTCGAAGGCGGGGTGGGTCCGATTGCAGCAGCGTGAGCGCCATGGATGGCGCGACCGAGCTTACTAGGACGTACTTGCAGCGTCCCCTGCAACCGGACCCGCCCCGCCCTCCCGCGGGAAGCCGCTGTTGCTGTTGCTCTGGCCTCGGCGGGTGCAGGGCGCGGCCCTGCCAGAACCCCCTTCAGCATCCATGTCCGAATGTGGCGAGTATCCCCACCCGCACACGCCTAGACTGGCGCCATGGACACCGCCCTCGCCCTCGACACCGCCGCCTGCGACCGCGCCCGCCTGGCCCGCGACGCACGCTTCGACGGCGTGTTCTTCACCGCCGTGCGCAGCACCGGCATCTATTGCCGCCCGGTGTGCCCGGCACCGCCACCGAAGCCGCGCAATATCACCTACTACCCGACCGCCGCCGCGGCCGCCGCCGCCGGCTACCGCCCGTGCCTGCGCTGCCGCCCCGAGCTGGCACCGCAGGCGCAGCAGGCATTGGCCGGGCAGACCGTGCAGCGCGCCCTCGCGCTGATCCATGGCGGTTTCCTGCAGGACCAGCCGGTGGCCGATCTCGCAGAGAAGATCGGCCTCAGCGCGCGCCAACTGCAGCGCCTGTTCGTTGAACATCTGGGCGCGACGCCGGGACAGATCCACGCCACCCATCGCCTGCTGCTGGCCAAGCAGCTGCTGACCGAGACCACGCTGCCGGTGACCGATGTTGCGCTGGCCGCCGGCTACAACAGCCTGCGTCGTTTCAATACCGCGTTCCTGCAGGGCTGCGGCATGGCACCAACCGCGCTGCGTCGCCAGCACCAGCCGCTGGCCGCCGATGACGGCTGCCTGGTACTGCGTCTGGTGTACCGCCCACCGTTGGATTTCCCGCGCATGCTGGCCTTCCTGCGCAAGCGCAGCCTGCCCGGCATCGAACTGATCGGCGAAGACAGCTACCAGCGCGTGCTCGGCACGCCGGAGCGCCCCACCCTGCTGCGCGTCACTGCCGACCCGAAGCGCCCGGAGCTACGCCTGCAGCTGGGCGTGGTGGATCCGCGCCTGATTCCGGACATCGTGCGCCGCGTGCGTCGCGTATTCGATCTGGACGCCGACCTGCAGCAGGTGCACGCCGCGCTGGGCGAAGAACCCTTGCTGGCGCGTGGCATCGCCGAACGCCCCGGGCTGCGCGTGCCTGGCGGCTGGGATGGTTTCGAGGTCGGCGTACGCGCTGTGCTCGGACAGCAGGTCAGCGTGGCCGCGGCCACCACCTTCGCCCGGCGCCTGGTCGATGCCTATGGCGCACACCTGCCGGGCATGCCATCGGAATTCGATCGCCAGTTCCCCGCGCCCGAGGTGCTGGCTGAGGCGCCGCTGGAATCGATCGGCCTGCCGCGCAGCCGCGCCGCCACCGTGCGTGCGCTGGCCGCTGCCTGTGCCAGTGGCGAGCTCGACTTCGGTCCCGGCCAGGCGCTGGAAGAATTCGTAGCGCGCTGCGTGGCACTGCCCGGCATCGGCCCGTGGACCGCGCAGTACATCGCCCTGCGCGGACTCGGCCAGCCCGATGCCTTCCCCGCCGGCGATCTTGTGCTGCAGCAGGTGCTCGGCCACGCGCAAGGCCAGCGCCTGAGCGAACGCGCGACCGAAGCACGCTCGCAGCCCTGGCGGCCGTGGCGCGCGTATGCCGTGCTGCACCTGTGGCACTTGTCCGGCACTTTCGTTGGAGAACCGACATGACCCTGTTGTTCGATCGTTTCGACAGCCCGATCGGCGTACTAACCATTGCCGGTGACGAACGTGGCCTGTCACACGTGCTTTTCCCCGAAAACCGCCATCCGGCACGCGGACGCGATGACTGGCACTACGCACCGGATGCGCTGCCGGAAGCGCGCGAACAGCTGCTGCAGTTCCTGCACGGCGAACGCAGCAGCTTCGACCTTGAACTGGCGCCACGCGGCACGCCGTTCCAGCTGCGGGTGTGGCAGGCGCTGGCACTGATTCCGTTCGGCCAGACCTGGAGTTACCTGCAGCTGGCGCAGCACCTCGGCCAGCCCAGTGCGACCCGCGCGGTCGGTGCCGCGAACGGCCGCAACCCGCTGCCGATCATCCTGCCCTGCCATCGCGTGATCGGCAGCAATGGAGCGCTGACCGGATTCGGCGGTGGGCTGGAAACAAAGGCCGCGCTGCTGCGACTGGAACAACGCCAGGCCCCGCTGTTCGCTTGAGAGGGCTGGCCGGGTGCGCCCGGCACCCGCAGAGGCAACCGCAACGGCCGAAGCAACAGCAGCATTCCGAGGCATGGTGGTGGGTCCGATTGCGGGGGACGCCGTAAACCCCCAGGCCGGCCCAGCCGCTGGCGGCTGTGCGTTCGGGCGCTTGCGAAGCAGTGCTTCGCAAGCAAAGCGCCCTCACCCATGGGGGCTTGGCCGCGGCATCCATGCCGCGGACACCCCTGCAACCGGACCCATCACGCCTTCGACAGATTCCTGCGATCTGTCGGGACGGCGCACTGCGCGGCTGCTGGTAGGTGTCGACCTTGGTCGACACGGTAAATCCACGCCATGCGTGGATGGAAGCAGCAGGGACATGAAAAGCCCCCGTCTTGTTGAAGGGCGCGCACCGACAGGTGCGGGGATAAGGAAAAATGCGCGGACTCGGCGCGCGATAGCGCGCCGTGTCTTGGGCGCGTCATTGCACGGGCTTATCATGCGCGGATGACTTCCGTACGCCTGACCTGCGCGCTGGCGCTGCTGCTGCCATTGGCCGCCTGCACCACCGCGCCCGCCCCTTCCGCCTCCGTTCCCACACCCGTCGCTGCGGCCATGCCGCCGAAGCTGCTGCTGATCTCCATCGACGGCCTGCGTGCCGACGCGCTGGACCGCGGCCTGACCCCGAACCTGCAGCGACTGATCGACGGCGGCGTGCGTGCACGCTGGATGACCCCGTCCTATCCATCACTGACCTTCCCCAACCATTACACCATCGTCACCGGCCTGCGCCCGGACCACCACGGCATCGTCAACAACAGCATGGACGACGAAGCACTGGGCCGGTTCGAGCTGAGCAACCGCGACGCGGTCACTACCAGCGGCTGGTGGGGCGGCGAACCGATCTGGGTCGGCGCCGAAAATGCCGGCGTGCGTTCGGCTACCACGTCATGGCCTGGTAGTGAATCGGAAATCCGCGGCGTACGCCCCAGCCAGTGGCGCGTTTACGACGGCAAGGAGCCGCTGGAGCAGCGCGCCGGCATCGTGCTCGACTGGCTTGCACAGACCGACGCCGATGCACCGCGCCTCACCACCCTGTACATGGAACACGTGGACAAGGCCGGCCACAACTACGGGCCCGAGTCGAAGCAGTATGCCGACGCCATCGTGCGCGCCGACCAGATCGTCGGCCAGGTGCTCGATGGGCTGCAGCAGCGCGGCCTGGCCGCGACCACCAACGTCATCGTGGTCTCTGACCATGGCATGGCCAGCGTCCCGGTCGGCCAAGTGATCTCCACTGAATCGATGGCCGATCCGGCCATCGCGCGCAATGTCAGCCAGGGCCAGTCGGTGGGTTTTGCGCCGGTCGCCGGCCGCGAGGCGGAAGCCGAACGCGCCCTGCTCGGACGCCACGGGCACTACGAGTGCTGGAAGAAGGAGAACCTGCCGGCGCGCTGGCACTACGGCACGCATCCGCGGGTTCCGGCCATCGTCTGCGCCATGGACGAAGGCTGGGATGCCCTGCATCAGGAGAAAATCGCCAAACGCGACCATCAGGACCGCGGCTCGCATGGCTACGACAATGCCCTGCCCTCCATGCGCGCGGTGTTTGTGGCCGGCGGCCCGTCGTTCCGCCAGGGCCTGGTGATCGATGGCTTCGACAATGTCGACGTCTACCCGCTGCTGGCGCACCTGCTGCAGGTGCCGGCCGCGCCGAACGACGGCAATCCGGAAACGCTGAAGAAGACCCTGCGCTGACTTCCCTGTAGAGCCGAGCCCATGCTCGGCTGCATTGCGCCAGCCGAGCATGGGCTCGGCTCTACAACAACGTGCATAAAAAAACGCGGCGCCAGGCGCCGCGTTTTTCGTTGAACCGGTCTGGGCCGGATCAGGCCTTGGCGACAGCCTTCTTCGCCACAGCCTTCTTCGCCGGAGCCTTGGCCACGGTCTTCTTGGCAACCGGAGCGGCG
This sequence comes from Stenotrophomonas veracruzanensis, assembly GCF_032911525.1. Classification (NCBI taxonomy): domain Bacteria; kingdom Pseudomonadati; phylum Pseudomonadota; class Gammaproteobacteria; order Lysobacterales; family Lysobacteraceae; genus Stenotrophomonas; species Stenotrophomonas veracruzanensis. The sequence goes on along the minus strand of NZ_JAWJTI010000002.1, from coordinate 257,255 downwards.
GCGCCTACGGCGACCTTGCTGGCGGTGTGCGAACGGGCGTTGCCGTAGCTGGCGTTGTAGCGCTTGCCCTTGGCGGTCTTGCGGTCACCCTTACCCATGTCTTCAACTCCTCAAATGTGAAATCTGGTTACCCCGTACTGACACGGGTTCGACGGGGCCGCCTTGCTGGGCGCCCCCGCGCACGATCGAAAATCCTATCACGGAGCGCCTAGTGCGCGCAGCTGGCGTCGTGCACGTGACCGTGGTTGAGGCGCAGGTTGACCAGGTGGGCCACCCCCACCAGCAGGCCGCCGACGGTCATCACCACCGCGTGCGGCACCGCATTGTGGTGCAACGGGTCGTACAGCACGCCGGCCCACAACGCGACCAGGCCGGGAATCAGGAAGCCCAGCGCACGCAGCGCACCGTGCCGGCGGTAGCCCCAGACCAGGCTGAACAGCCCCAGCAGGGTGACGAACACCACCAGCGCCTGTTCCACCCCATCGCTCAGCCAGAACGACAGCCCCAACGAAGGCGCTGCGGCCAGCAGTACCGGGATCACCGCGCAGTGCACCGCGCACAGCATCGAACCAGTGGCGCCGAAACGGTCGAGCAGGTGGCGCAGGCGTGAGGACAGGGACATGACTTCCAGCAGGGTCGGCGAATCGTTATGGAATAATATAACATCCCTCTCCGACCCGCACGGTTTCCCTCCCCCTGTCCCATCGACGGGATTCGTGCGCCCTGTGATTGATACATTGTAACAAAGGACCCGTCCATGCACGCCCACACCCCACGGCTCAAGCCGCATTCCCTGGCCCTGGCCCTCGCTGCCCTGCTGCCGTCCGTCGCCTTTGCAGCCGGCCAGGACACCTCCCATCGTGACCGCCACCTGACCGAGCTGTCGTCGGTGCAGGTCACCGCGTCGCCGCTGCAGGGTGATGCCGAATCGCTGGCACGCCCGGTGGAGGTTCTGGCCGGTGAACGCCTGGACGAGCAGAAGGCCGGCACCCTCGGCGATACCCTGGCCAAGCTGCCCGGCGTGCAGAGCACCTTCTTCGGTCCCGGCGTCGGCCGCCCGATCATCCGCGGCCAGGAAGGCCCACGCGTGGCCGTGCTGTCCAACGGCATGGGCAACATGGATGCCTCCACGGTCAGCGCCGACCACGCCACCAGCATCGAGCCGTTCCTGGCCGACCAGATCGAAGTGCTGAAGGGCCCGGCCACGCTGCTGTTCGGCAGCGGCGCCATCGGTGGCGCGGTCAACGTGGTGGATGGCCGCATCGCCCGCGAACTGCCGGAGCGTCCGCTCAGCGGCCGCGCCGAACTGCGCGGCAACTCGGTGAACAACGAACGCAGCGGCATGTTCCGCCTCGACGGCGTCAGCGGCAATGTCGTGCTGCACGTGGATGGCCTGGTCCGCAATGGCGATGACTACCGCATCCCCGGCTATGCAGTGATCGACAGCCTCGAAGATCATCATGACCACGATCACGACCATGATGCGGCCGAGGGCGAAGAACCGCGCCGCGGCCGCCTGGACAACAGCTCGATCCGCACCCGCGCCGGCGGCGTAGGCGCAACCTGGCTGGGCGACGGCGGCTACTTCGGCGTATCGGCCAGCACGTACCGCACCAACTACGGCATTCCCAATGGCGCGCACGTGCACGCCGATGGTGATGATCATGGCCATGACCACGGGCACGACCATGGCGATGAAGAAGAAGGCGGCGACGAGCATGACGTGCGCATCGACATGGTGCAGAACCGCTTCGAGACCAAGGCCGGCATCTACGACCCGGTCTCGTTCCTGAAGAACATCAACGCGCGCGTGGCCTACACCGACTACGAACACGTGGAACTGGAAGCGGGCACACCGTCCACCCGCTTCACCAACCGCGGCATCGAGGCACGCCTGGAAGCGGTGCAGCAGCAGATCGGCGGCTGGGACGGCGCGTTCGGCCTGCAGTTCGGCAACAGTGATTTCGGAGCCAAGGGCGAAGAGGCGTTCGTTCCGGATACCGGCACCAGGAACATCGGCCTGTTCGTGCTGCAGGAAAAGCAGTTCGGTCCGTTCAAGCTGGAACTGGGCGGCCGCCACGACCAGGTCAAGCTGGACCCGACCGGTGACTATCGCCGCCGCACGTTTGGTGCCACCAACCTGTCTGCTGCCGGCATCTGGAAGCTCAACGATGCGGTTGACCTGCGCATCGGCGTGGACAGCTCCGAGCGTGCACCGACCAACGAAGAGCTGTATGCCGCCGGCGCGCACATCGCTACCCGCTCGCTGGAAATCGGCGACGCCAACCTGAAGACCGAGCGCGGCCAGCGCGTGGAACTGGGTATCCACACCCACAGCGAGCGTCTGGACTTCTCCGCGTCGGTCTACCAGACCAAGTTCAAGGACTTCATCTACCTGGCCGACACCGGCATCACCGAGGGCCTTCCGGTGCGCACCTGGACGCAGCAGGACGCGGTGTTCCGCGGCGCCGAAGCCGAAGCGCTGGTGCACCTGTTCGAAGGCGGCGCCGGCGACTGGGATCTGCGCCTGTTCGGCGACTACGTGAAGGCCAAGCTGGATGGCAGCGGCAGCCGTAACCTGGACATCGCCGTGCCGCATGGCGACCACAACCACAACTACAGCGTGGAGCTGGCCAATACCGGCTACCTGCCGCGCATCGCCCCGGCCCGCGTCGGCGCCGACCTGCGCTGGTCGAAGGACGGCTGGCGCGCCTCGGTCGGTGCGGTGCGTTACAGCCGCCAGAAGGACGTCGCCCAGAACGAAGCACCAAGCGACGGCTACACCCTGGTCGACGCGCACCTGGCCTACCGCTGGGACCGCAACGCGAGCAACAGCTACGAGGTGTTCCTGGATGGCAGCAACCTGACCAACCGCGAAGTGCGCCCGCATACCTCGCTGCTGCGCGACTACTCGCCGCTGCCGGGCCGTGGTGTCGCATTCGGCATCCGCGCGTTCTTCTGATCGCGCACCGGTGCCGGATTCCATTCCGCAGTAAAGGGGTCCGATCCCACACCACCCCACGGGGGCCTTCGGGCCCCCGTTTTCGTTTTGGCCGATTCCATCACGCATTCGTCACAAAGATGTGCGTACCACAACAAGCGGACAATCCCGTCACTCAACGTCTCGCTAATCGGACACTTTTGTCCGACAATAATTCCATGACTGCCCAACGTGCCGATGCTGCTGCCCGCCGTGCCCTCATCCTCGATGCCGCCGATCATGTATTCGGCCAACATGGCGTCACCGCCCCGCTGGACCTGGTGGTCGAACGCGCCCAGGTGGGCCGCGCCACCCTGTACCGCAACTTCCCCGACCGCACTGCGCTGATCCAGGCGCTGCTGCAACGTACGGTTGATCGCATCCGGCGCCAGGTTGAACAGCTCGGCGACCGTGACGACGCGCTGTTCGAGGTGTTCGAGGGTATGGCCCAGCGCATCATCGATTCACCGGCGCTGGCCGATTACTGGCGTGCGGTCGACTCGGACGTGCCGGCCATGCGTGCCGCACGCGAGACCGTGCGCGACCTGCTGGAGGAGCCGATCGCGCGCGCCAAGGCGGCCGGCCTGTGCCGTGCCGACCTTGAGAAGACGGATATTTCACTGATCTCGGGCATGCTGGGCGCAGCCCTGCGCGGCAAGACCCGCGACGAGCGCGCCCAGTTGGCCGGGCGCGCCCTGCAGCTGCTGCGCGGGGGTCTCCAGGGAGCAACCAGCGAGGCCCGCTGATGGTCCAGCCGTATCTGAAGCCGGTTCCGGATTGGGAGGAGCACGAGAAGCCGACCATGCCCGGTTCGGCATCGATGCCCTGGCACCCACCGTACCGTCGCTTGGCCTATGCCCTGGTATCGCTGCTGGTGGCGATCACCGGTGGCCTCGGCAATGCGCTGGTCACCGCCAACCTGCCGTTCCTGCAGGGCCAGCTGGCACTGACCCCGACCCAGGGCAGCTGGCTGGTGGCCGCCTATGCCATGGTGAATGTCACTGCCAACCTGCTGGCCTTCAAGTTCCGCCAGCAGTACGGCATCCGACTGTTCGCAGAGATCGGGCTGGGCCTGTACGCGGCACTGGCGGTGCTGCACCTGTTCGTCGGCAGCTTCGAGACCACGATGCTGACCCGCGCCGCCAGCGGCTTCGCGGGTGCGGCCTGTTCGACACTGGGCACGCTGTACATGCTGCAGGCGCTGCCGCGCCGCTTTACCGGAAATCTGCTGGTGGTCGGCGTCGGCCTTTCGCAGCTGGCGGTGCCGATCGCCTGGATCGTTTCACCAGGCCTGGTCGATACCGGCCAATGGCATCAGCTCTACTCATTCGAAGCCGGGCTGGCACTGTGCGCGTTCGCGGCAGTGGTGGTGCTGAAGCTGCCGCCCGGCATCCAGGTGAAAGCCTTCGAGCCACTGGACTTCCTCACGTTCGCCCTGCTTGCGCCGGCTGTCGCGCTGCTGGTGATCGTACTGGCGCAGGGCTACACGCGCTGGTGGCTCAACACACCGTGGCTGGGCTGGGCGCTGGTCGCCTCGATCGTGCTGTCCACCACCGCCTTCATCATCGAACACTACCGGCGCAATCCGCTGCTGCAGATCCGCTGGCTGTCGAAGCTGCCGGTGCTGCACTTCATCGTCGGCGCGTTCCTGATCCGCTTCCTCACCACTGAGCAGTCCTACGGCGTGGTCAACCTGATGCGCACGCTGGGCATGGGGCCTGACCAGATGCGCCCGCTGTTCGTGGTGATCCTGGCCGGCGTGATCGTGGGCATTGCCGGCGCCTCGCTGACCTTCGGCCCGAAGCGGCTGATTGCCCAGCTGCTGATGGCGATCCTGCTGCTGGGCGCCGCCGCGTTCTTCGACCAGCACCGCACCAGCATGGATCGGCCGCACGACTTCTACGCCAGCCAGTTCCTGGCCTCGGTCGGTGCCGGCATGTTCATGGGCCCGTTGATCATGCTCGGCATTTCCGCCGCGCTGAAACAGGGCGTGGATCACATGATCACCTTCCTGGTGACGCTGTCGATCACGCAGACGCTGGGTGGGCTGGCCGGTTCGGCGGTGCTGGGTACCTTCCAGCTGCATCGCGAGCAGTTGTACTCCAGCGCATTGACCAGCCAGCTCGATCCAGCCGATCCGGTGGTGGCGCAGCGCCTGCGCATCCAGCAGCAGCTGTACGCCGCCCAGATCACCGACCCGGTGCTGCGCAGTGCCCAGGGCAGCGCACAGCTGGCGCAGACCACGCGCCGCGAAGCCAACGTGCGCGGCTTCAATGATGTCTTCACCCTGAGCGGTTGGCTGGCAATCGGCTTCCTGTGCTGGTTGCTGCTGCTGTCGCTGCGCACCGCCGTGCTCAAGCAATGGCGCAAGCGCCACCCCACTCCCCCCACTGCGGCCACGCCAGCCGCGCCCCGCTGAGTTCTCGACCATGCCCCCCATCCCGCCCCGACCCGACGACGCCGACAACGTGACCCCACCGCCGCCGACCGACGCGGCGCCTGCCCCCACGCCGGTAGAACCCGCGGTCGCGCCGAAGTACCTCAAGCCCAGCGCGCGCAGCGTGGTGGTGATGGTGGTGGTGGCCCTGCTGGGCATTGCGCTGATCCTGCGCGCCTGGCACCTGTGGCCGTTCACCAGCAGCGTGATGGTGACCGACAACGCGTATGTACGCGGACAGATCACGGTGATGGCGCCACAGGTAAACGGCTACGTGACCGAAGTGCTGGTGAAGGATTTCCAGCACGTGAAGGAGGGCGAGCCACTGCTGCGCATCGATGACCGCATCTATGCGCAGCGGGTCGCCCAGGCGCAGGCGACGCTGGACAGCGCACGCGCGGCACTGGCCAACTCGGACCAGTCGCAGGCGCAGAACCGTGCGCAGATCGCCTCTGCACGCGCCACGTTGTCGGCCGGGCAGGCGGAGCTGCAACGCTCACGCAACGAGACCAAGCGCTACGAGGAGTTGGCCGCGCAGCAGCTGGTATCGATCAACGACCGCGACAAGTTCCGCACCACCCAGGCCTCGGCACAGGCCAGCGTGCAGCAGTCACAGGCGCAGATCCGCATCGCCGAGGAAACGCTGGTGTCGACCCAGGTGGCGCGGAAGAGCCTGGAGGCCCAGGTGGAAAGTGCGCAGGCGCAGCTGGAACTGGCGCGCATCGATCTGGCCAACACGGTGATCCACGCGCCGCGCGACGGCCAGATCAGCGAAGCCAGCGTGCGCGTGGGCCAGTACGTCGCCGCCGGTTCGCAGCTGCTGTTCCTGGTCCCTGACACGCTGTGGGTGGTGGCCAACTACAAGGAAGGCCAGACCTGGGGCATAGCGATCGGCCAGCCGGCCACGTTCTCGGTGGACGCGTTCCAGGGGCAGGTGCTGCGGGGCCGCGTGCAGGAGATCGCGCCGGCTACCGGGTCGGAGTTCAGCGTGCTGCGCCCGGACAATGCCAGCGGCAACTTCACCAAGGTGGTGCAGCGGCTGCCGGTTCGGATTTCAATCAATGGGAATCAGGAGCTGGCAAAGCAGCTGCGTCCCGGCATGTCGGTGATCGTGCGGGTGGATACCCGTTCCAAGCCGATGGACTAGCCTGCGGCCTGGTGGACTCGGCTGGGTAGAGTCGACTGTTAGTCGACTGCACTTCCATGAACCCCATGAACACCCCGCGCTGCGCGCGGTAGTCGACTAACAGTCGACTCTACCGCCGACACGATCAACCTGCGCAGCGCGCGCAGAGCCCGTGCACTTCCAGGGTCTGCGCCTGCGGCTGGAAACCCAGCTCCTTGGCGCGCTTCTCCAGCTGGGTGACGATCTCGCGGTCTTCCAGTTCCACCGCGCTGTGGCAGCTGTTGCAGATCAGGAACGGCACTGAATGGGCTGCACTGCTGGGATGGTGGCAGGCCACGAAGGCATTCACCGACTCCAGCTTGTGCACAAAGCCATTGGCCATCAGGAAGTCCAGCGCGCGGTACACGGTGGGCGGGGCATCAGCGCCCACGCCCTTGCCGTTGCGCACCCATTCCAGCAGCTCGTAGGCCTTGACCGGCTTGCCGGCCTCGGCGATCAGCTTCAGCACATTGGCGCGGATCGGGGTCAGGCGCAGCCCGCGTTCGCGCGAGACGCGCTCGACCACCGCCACGAAATCCGATGCGTCGTGGACGTGGTGGTGCGGGGCGGTACAGGCGGTGGCGGTCTTGGCGGGCATGCGTGTTCTCCGGTTCGGGCCTGGCAAGGATGCCTCAGGCCGTTGCTACCTTGGTGATGGCCACATCAATGCGTTTCAAGGCCTGCTCGCGGCCGGCCAGGTAAACGGTATGGGAAATGTCAGGACTGACCTGGGTGCCGGTGATGGCCACGCGCAGCGGCTGGGCGACCTTGCCCATGCCGATTTCCAGCGCGGCGGCCGCATCGTGCAGGGCCACGCCTACCGATTCGGCGGTCCATTCCGGCAGGGCGGCCAGCAGCTCGCGGGCCTTGCCCAGCGCCACCTCGGCACCGGCCTTGAAGTGCTTGGCCACGGCGGCTTCGTCGTACTCGGTCAGCGGCTGGTACCAGACCACGGCCTTCTCGGCCATTTCCTTCAGGGTCTGCACGCGTTCACGCAGGGCGATCACCACGTCCTCCGGGGCCGGGCCAGCGGCCACGTCCAGGCCCAGCTTCTGCAGCTGGTACACCAGGTGCGGCACGATGGTGGCCACGTCCTCGGTCTTCAGGAAGTGCTGGTTGACCCAGCCCAGCTTGGCCATGTCCAGGCGCGAGGCCTTGGAATTGCAGTCCTTCACGTCGAACAGGTCGATCAGTTCCTGGCGGCTGAACAGCTCCTGGTCACCGTGCGACCAGCCCAGGCGGGCCAGGTAGCTCAACAGCGCGTCCGGCAGGTAGCCGGCATCCTTGTACTGCATCACGTCGGCTGCACCGGTGCGCTTGGACAGCTTGGCGCCCTGCTCGTCCAGGATCATCGGCATGTGGCCGAACTTCGGCACCGGTGCGCCGATGCCTTCGTACAGGTTGATCTGGCGCGGGGTGTTGTTGATGTGGTCGTCGCCGCGGATGACCTCGGTGATGCCCATGTCCCAGTCGTCCACCACCACCGCGAAGTTGTAGGTGGGGAAACCGTCCGGGCGGAAGATGACCATGTCATCCAGCTCGCTGTTGGCGATCTCGATGCGGCCCTTGATCAGGTCGTCGAACACCACCGTGCCTTCCAGCGGGTTCTTGAAGCGGATGACGCGGTTCGGGTCATCCTTGCGCGGCAGGCCCAGGTCACGCGCGGCACCGTTGTAGCGCGGCTTCTCCTGCTTGGCCATGGCGGCCTCGCGCATGGCGTTCAGCTCTTCGCGGGTCTCGTAGGCGTAGTACGCCTTGCCGTCGGCCACCAGCTGCTCGGCCACTTCCAGGTAACGGGCGACGCGGTCGGTCTGGTAGATCGGGCCCTCGTCGTAATCCAGGCCCAGCCACTCCATCGCCTCCAGGATGGCGTCGATCGCGCCCTGGGTGCTGCGCTCACGGTCGGTGTCCTCGATGCGCAGCACGAACTCGCCGCCACGGTGACGGGCCTCCAGCCAGCAGTACAGCGCAGTGCGGGCACCACCGATGTGCAGGTAGCCGGTGGGACTGGGGGCGAAGCGGGTGCGGCAGGTCATGGACGGCTCGAGGAACGGGAATCCCCCGATTTTACCAGCCCTCCGCCCCCGACGGAAAAAGGGGACGGAGGGGATTAAGTCGCGATTGCCCAGCCTCTGGGCGTGGCGACCGGGAAACGGAGGGGAGAAGCGACTTAATCCCCTCCGTCCCCTTTTACGGTTCCACCTTGCGCGGGAAGGGCTGCTCACGCGTTGCGGCGTTGTAGGCAAACGACGCGACGATGGCCGCGGCCTGCTTCAGGTCTTCCGGCTCGGCGTGATCCCAGGTGTCCAGGTGGCTGTGGTGGACGTTGGTGAAGTAGTCCAGACGGTCCTGGATGAACTGGAAGCCCGGCAGGCCGATGCGATCGAAGCTGATGTGGTCGGTGCTGCCGGTGTTGCGGGTGGCCACGGTGGTGGCGCCCACGTCATGGAACGGCGCAAGCCAGGCTTCGAAGATCGGCATGGCGGCCAGGTTTTCCTGCGCGTAGATGCCACGGAAGCGGCCCGAGCCGTTGTCCATGTTGAAGTAGACCTGGAACTTGCCGTAGTCGCGGGTCTTCTGCAGCGCGCCGGTGGGCTCGCGCAGCGAAGCCGGCAGCGCCTTCTGCGCCGGGTCGGTGGGTTCCGGGAAACGACCGAAGTGCTTGGCCACATAAGCCTGCGAGCCGATCAGGCCCTGTTCCTCACCGCTCCACAGCGCCACGCGGATGGTGCGCTTGGGCTTGGCGCCGGTCGCCTTGAGGATGCGCATCGCCTCCATCATCACCGCCACGCCGGCCGCGTTGTCGGCCGCACCGGTACCGCTGTGCCAGGAATCCAGGTGCGCGCCGATCATCACCACTTCATCGGGCTTGCTGCTGCCACGGATCTCGGCGAGCGTGTTGTAACCGGGCTGGTCGGCCTCGTCGGTGAAGCGCGCGGCCACATCCACGCGCAGGCGCACGGTCTGCTTGGCCTCCAGCGCGCGCACCAGTGGATTGAAGTGCTCGCTGATCATCGCCAGCTCGGGAATGCCCACCGATTCACCGGCCTTGCGCGAACCGCCACCGGCAACCCGGATGATGCCGTTGTCCCAGCTGCTGATGCTGATCGAGGCCAGCGCGCCTTCTTCGACGAAGAACGCATTGACCCTGGTCGCCAGCTGCTGGCGCTCCTGGTATTCCTTGACCCGCTTGGCACGCTCGGCGGTGGCGTCCTTGTCCTTGGGCAGGGTGAATTCCTGCAGGCCCTCCAGCGAGGTGGCGTCGTGGCGATGCGAATCGGGCTCGGTGCCGCGCTTGTACTCGCGTGCCTCGCCCAGCAGCAGGATCTTGCCGCGCAGCTTGCCGCGGTACTTCTCGATGTCTTCGGGCTTCTTGATCTCGACCTGGACGAGTTCGCCTTCGACCGGGCCCTTGGTGCCCGGCGTCCAGGCCTTGGGCAGTGCATGCAGCGGCTGCACGCGATCACCCAGCATTTCCACACTGGCCGAGGTGAACTCCCAGCCACGCCCGAAGTCGTCGAAGGCTTCGTCGTGGACGTTGTCCAGCTTCCATTCGTTGAACTTGCCACGCGTCCACGCGTTGGCGCGGCCCATCGCCGGCGAGTTGGTCAGGCGCGGGCCGATGCGCTCGGTGAGATAGCTGAAGGTGTCCATCACCTGCGAGCGGTGGAAGGCCTCCTGGCGGATGCGGCTGACCATGTCCAGGTCCACCGTCTCGCGCTGCTGCGCGCCTGCATTGCCACCCATCGCCAGCGCTGCGGCCAGCATGCCCCACTTCAACACATCGCACCCCTGCCCTTCGGCTCGATCATTCGGCTCGATCATCAACCCATCGAGTCTAGCCAGCAGGGGCGCGCCGATACCGTCCCATCGGTCATGGGCGGCGACAGTAGATCCACACCATGTGTGGATGAACAGCCGAATCACCCATTCCAGCCCAACCACAACTGCGCCCGCTCCGGCAGCAGCAGCAACCAGTGCCGCCGATCGATGCTGCTGCAGCCGTACACCGCCGCATGCGTGGGCCAGTCCTCGGGCAGGCCACCGATGCCGATCTCGGCCAGCGCCTCCGCCCCGGCCTTCCATGACCGGTAGCGCGGCACCCGCCCAGCCACCGCGCCGCGTCCTTGCCGTGCGCCCTGCAGCCAATCCAGCCCCTGCCCCCGCAATCCCTCGCAGGTCACTGCTGCCAGCTGGAAGCGGACCAGGCCGGGGGCGATCCGTGCCCCCGGCAGGGCCGCCAGCACGCCATGTGCCTGCAGCAGTGCATCCACTTCCAGCAGGGCCGGAATGCCCTGCCGTGCCCGTTGCCGCAATCCCTGGCGCCAGCTCATGGCGTGCTCCTTACTTCAGTTCCGCGCCAAGCGCGTACCAGTCGACCCGGCGGGTCACCCACATCGCCAGCGCCAGGATCACGAACAGCAGCAGCGACCCCATCAGCAGCGCGTTGTTCTCCGACACCAGCAGGCCATACAACGCGCCGTACAGCACGGTCAGCAGCGCCGCGAAGCCGAGGCCGCGCTTCCAGTGGCCCAGCACATTGGCCAGGTACACCGCCTGCAGCCCGATGCAGGCCACGGCCGAGACCAGGTAGGCCTTCCAGAACGCAATGTGCTCGGACAGGCTGATCAGCAGCAGGAAGAAGATCGCCAGCGCCAGGCCCACCATCAGGTACTGCAGTGGGTGGATGCGCAGCGACTTGATCAGCTCGAACAGGATGAAGCCGACGAAGGTGAGTACCACGAACAGCACGCCGTATTTCGAGGCGCGGTCGGCCTGGGTGTAGGTATCGACCGGATCGACCAGCGACACCGTCACCGCCTGCGAGTCGACCGAACCGTCATTGCGCAGCTGGCGCTGCGCATCGGAGGCCAGCGAGGACACCGCCCAGCGCGCATCGAAGCCCTGCGCATCGACGCGGCGCTCGTTGGGCAGGAACGCGCCGCTGAACGACGGATGCGGCCAGCTCGAACGCAGCGCGATGTGGGTGTCATCGCCCACCGGCACCACCGACAGCATGCGGCTGCCATCCAGGCGCAGCTCCAGTTCAACGGTGCTGGCAGCCAGCGTGCCGCCCTGATCCGCAGCGAAACCCGCCACCGGTGCATGCAGGCCGCGTCCGACCTCGCTGGCAGCGCCAACGCCCGGCAGCAACCGCAACTGCTTGCCATCCACGCGCAGGTTCGGCGTACCGACCAGGCCGCGCACATCGGAAATTCCCACCGCCACATACGGCTTGCCGTAGCTGCGACCGGCCTTCACCGGGTAGTCGTCTGCGGCGAAGGTCGCCTTCATCTGGCCGTTCCAGCTGTACACCGGCACCTTGAACAGGCCGACTTCGCGCTGGCTCGGCAGCATCTCGCCGCCCACCTCCAGCGACGCGGGCATCTGCAGCCAGTGCCCCTCGGTGACCTGCACCTCGGTCTTCTTGACACCCAGCGGATCAACCAGTTCAACCTGCTTGCGTTCCACCCATGGCACCACCCGTACCGGGCCCACCAGCTGCTGTGCACCGGCGCGGCTGTCGGCCACCCGCGAGAAGGCTTCGTCGCGGTACGCACTGCGTTCGTTGATGACCCCGCGGATCATCGTCAGCGGCACCAGCAGCAGCAGGATCAGCCCGCCGACAATGGCGAACCGCAGCAGCATCTTCAGGGATTTCATGGTCCATCCTCGTTGGAGAGGGCTGCAGGATGGACCGCCGTGGTGAGCAGGGTTTGTGGCGAATTTGAAGCGAGTGTGAAGTCAGCGGCGCGGGCGCTGGCCCGGCGCGCCCAACGGCAGCCACAGGCTGGCCACGGTGCCGCCGCCCTCGCGGACGTCGACACTGGCGCGCCCATCGTGCAGGCGCGCGACCTCCTGCACGAACGGCAGGCCCAGGCCGGAACTGCGCCGCCCGCTGCCGGGCCGCGCCAGCGAATAGAAGCGCTCGAACACCCGTTCGCGCGCATAGTCCGGGATGCCGGCGCCGCGGTCGGCCACCTGCAGGCGCACGCCCTGCCCGTCCACCTCGGCCTGCAACGCGATTTCCGCGCCGGACGGAGAGAACGCAATCGCGTTGTCGATCAGGTTGTGCAGTGCCTGCCGCAGCAGATAGCCGTCGCCCTGCACCTGCAGGTCGGGCACGCTGCCGATGCGGACCTGCACGCCCGCCGCCTGTGCGCGCACCTGCGCGGCAGCGGCCGCGTCGGCCAGCAGCACTGGCAATGCAATCGGGTCGCGGGTCTGCAGCCAACCGTGCTGCTCCACTTCGGCCAGCGCCAGCAGCTTGTCGATGGTCTCGGTCAGCCGCTCCTGCTGGTCGACAATGCTGCGCGCGAAATGCACGCGATCGGCCTCCGGCAATGGTTCCTGCAGCAGCTCGGCGGCGCCGCGGATGGCCGCCAGCGGGCTCTTCATCTCATGCGTCAGCGACTGCACGTACTGCTCGACGTAGGCCTTGCCTTCCAGCTTGCGACGCATCGTTTCCAGTGCCTGCCCAAGATCGCCGATCTCGTCACGACGACGCCGTGGCGGCGGTACCGGTTCGCCGGCGCTGACCGCGCGTGCATAGCGGCTGAGCTGGCCGAGGCCAGTGGTCAGCCACATCGTCACCAGCACGCCGACCAGTGCCGACAATCCGATCAGCCAGGCCCCGCGCTCGATGATGGCGCGCTGGCTGGCAGCGATGAACGGATCGATGCTGCGGTTGGGCTGCGCCAGGCTGAGCACGCCAATCAGGGTGCGCCCATCGGCCGGGTCGTACACCGGGGCTGCCACGTGCATCACCGTATCGCCCTCTTCGCCGGCAATCTCGGGGCTGGAACGCGCGCCGTACTCACCACGCAGGGTGCGGTAGACATCATTCCAGCGCGAGTTGTCGCGCCCCAGGTCGCGGCCCAGCGAGTCGTAGATGACGATGCCCTTGGCGTCGGTGATGGTCACCCGGTAGTCCAGTGAACGCTTCGGGAAACGCCAGACCATCGCCTTCAGGTCGCGCTGGCGCGCCTTGGCCAGGTTGCGGGTGAAGCTGCCGCTGCGGATGGTGCCCGCCTTGACGTCGGCGGCGGCCATCTCGGCCAGCACGTTGGCGGCATCGACCAGGGTCGATTCCATCGCCTGGCGCACACCCGGCTTCACTTCGTTGACGAACACGCGCATCACGAAGAACGCCGCGATGCCGGTGATCAGGAAGAAGCCCAGGAACAGCTTCAGTACCAGGCGCATCGGCTAGACCTCCAGCGCGTAGCCAAGGCCACGGTGGGTGCGGATCGGGTCGTCGCTGGCACCGGCTGCACGCAGCTTGGCGCGCAGCGTCTTTACATGGGTATCGACGGTGCGGTCGGCACTGTCGGCGCTGCTGTCCCAGCCACGGTCCATCAGCTGGGCACGGCTGAGGATGGCTCCGGGGCGCTGCAGCAGCGCCTCCAGCAGCGCGTACTCGTAGCGGGTCAGGTCCAGTGCCTGGCCACGGAAGCGGATGCGCCGGCCTTCGCGGTCGATGGCGAAGGCGCCATGTTCCTGCCAGCCTGTATCGGCGCCGGGCGCTGCGATGACCGGTGCCGCACGGCGCAGGCGTGCCCGCACCCGTGCCACCAGTTCGCGCGGCGAGAACGGCTTGGTCATGTAGTCGTCGGCGCCCAGTTCCAGGCCGAGCACCCGGTCCACTTCATCATTGCGGGCGGTCAGGAAGATCACCGGCAGCTGCGCCACCGGCCCGGGCTGCGCGCGCAGCCGCCTGCAGACCTCGAAGCCGCCCAGGTCGGGCAATCCCACGTCCAGCACCACCACGTCGATATCCCCGGCCTGCAGCCGCTGCAGCGCCTCCCCGCCCAACAGGCAGTGGCTGGCGGCATAGCCCTCGCTGCGCAGCGCATAGAGCACGGTTTCGGCGATGGCGGCTTCGTCCTCGACTACCAGGACATGGGCAACGGGAGCTGTCATGGCGCGCAGCATAGCCGCTGCGGCCGCCGCCCCGTACACTGCCGCCCATGAACTATCGCCACGCCTTCCATGCCGGCAACCACGCCGATGTGCTCAAGCACATCGTGCAGCTGGCCCTGATCGACAGCTTCAAGCGCAAGGACAGCCCGTTCTTCGTGCTCGACACCCACGGCGGTGCCGGCCGCTACCTGCTGGCCAGCGAAGAGAGCCGCAAGACCCTCGAGGCCGAATCCGGGATCATGCGGCTGATGGCCCAGCCCAAGCTGCCGGAGGTGGTCGAGCGCTACCTGAAGGCGGTGCAGGCCGACAACCCGGTCGGCGCGATGACCAACTACCCGGGCTCGCCGCTGCTGAGCGCGCAGGCGATGCGTGCGCAGGACCGCATGGCGGTGTGCGAGCTGCAGGAAGCCGAAACGGCCACGCTGAAGGCCCTGTTCGCCCATGACAGCCGCGTCGACGTGCGGGCTGGCGATGGCTATGCGCTGCTGCGTTCGCTGCTGCCGCCGAAGTTCAACGGCAGCAAGATCGGCCGTGGTCTGGTGCTGATCGACCCGCCCTACGAGGCCCAGGACGCCGAGTACCAGGCCGTTCTGGCCGCCCTGGCCGAAACCCTGGCGCGCTGGCCGCAGGCCACGTGTGCCGTCTGGTTCCCGATCAAGCAGCGCCGCACCATCCTGCATTTCCTGCGCAAGGCCAGCGCGCTTCCGGTCAAGTCGGCGATGACGATCGAGTTCCTGGTGCGCCCGGACGACTCGCCGCTGCGCCTCAACGGCAGCGGCATGCTGCTGCTCAACCCGCCGTGGCAGTTCGACCGGGTGGTCGGCCCGGCCCTGCCGGCGCTGCGCCAGCACCTGGGCGAACCCGGCGCCAGCACCCGCCTGGATTGGCTCAAAGCCCCCGAATAACGGCCTTCACGAGGCTGTACCGCCGTGAGCCTTTCGTTCACGGAATGCAGCCCCGGTGATGCCACAATCGATGGACCACCAAGGAATCACCCGGTATGGCCACTCGCAACCGCATGCCGCCCTGGCATGAGATCTTCAAGGCTCCCAGCGGCCACGAGCTGCTGATCCGCCCCATCCGCCCGGAAGATGGCGCACCGCTGCAAGCGGCGTTCAGCCTGTTCGGGCCGGAAGAAATCCGTGATCGTTTCCTGCAGGCGGTGACCGAGCTTTCGCCGGAAACCACCCAGCGCCTGACCCACCCCAATCCCAAGACCGAGATCACCCTGGTCGCAGCCGAATCCCTGCCCGCGGGCGAAGCAGTGGTCGGCGCGGTCGCCCGGGCCTCGATCATCCCCGGTACCCGTGAAGCCGAGTACGCGATCCTGATCAGCCGCTTCCTCATTGGCCAGGGCCTGGGCCGGCAGCTGATGCGCAAGCTGGTGAAGTGGGGCCGCGGCAAGTACCTGGACCGCCTGTACGGCGACGTTGCCGCCGAGAACGAGCCGATGAAGCAGCTGGCCGCCTCGCTGGGCTTCAAGCCGGTGCCGCACCCGACCGGTGCCGAAGGCCTGGTGCGGATGGTGCTGGAGCTGGACAACTGATGGATGCGCCGGGCGTAACCCGGCGCCGCATTCGGGTAGTGCCGGCCGCTGGCCGGCATTCCGATACCCCAACGGCACATGAGGCGGCCGGCAAACGACCGGCACGACCCACCGGGCTTCGATCAGGCTTCTGCTAAAATCCGGGGTCCATGTCGCGTACCTCATACCCCGCCCCGCCGCTGCCGCGCGCCGGCCAGCTCCGCGCCTGGTGGCGCGCCCCCGCCTCGCCGACCGCCCTGGCCTGGTACCTGTCCCAGGCCGCGCGTGCGCACGACGCGCCGCTGCTGGTGATCGCCCGTGACAACCACGGCGCCAACCAGCTTGAAGCCGACCTGCAGACCCTGCTCGGCGGCGACCCGGCCCTGCCGGTGGTCGCTTTCCCGGACTGGGAAACCCTGCCCTACGACCGCTTCAGCCCGCATCCGGACATCATCTCGCAACGCTTGTCCGCCCTGCACCGCCTGCCCGCGCTGAAGCGCGGCCTGGTGATCGTGCCGGTGCAGACCCTGCTGCAGCAGCTGGCCCCGCGCAGCTATGTGATCGGTGGCAGCTTCGACCTGAAGGTCGGCCAGCGCCTGGATCTTGAAGCCGAGAAGCGCCGCCTGGAAAGCGCCGGCTACCGCAACGTGCCGCAGGTGATGGACCCGGGTGACTTCGCGGTGCGCGGCGGCCTGCTCGACGTGTTCCCGATGGGCGCCGACGAGCCGCTGCGGGTGGAGCTGCTGGACGAGGACATCGACTCCATCCGTGCCTTCGATCCGGAAAGCCAGCGTTCGCTGGACAAGGTCGAGGCGGTGCACATGCTGCCCGGCCGCGAAGTGCCGATGGACGAGGCCAGCATCGCCCGCGTGCTGGCCACGCTGCGCGAGCGTTTCGATGTCGATACCCGGCGCAGTTCGCTGTATCAGGACCTGAAATCCGGGCTGGCCCCGGCCGGCGTCGAGTACTACCTGCCGCTGTTCTTCGAGCGCACCGCGACCCTGTTCGACTACCTGCCCGACGGCAGCCTGCCGGTGGTCTGCACCGGTGCGTACGAAGCGGCAGTCGCGTTCTGGGCGCAGACCGGTGACCGCTACGAGCAGCGCCGCCACGATGTGGAACGCCCGCTGCTGCCGCCGTCGGCGCTGTACCTGTCGCCGGAGCTGCTGCGCGAGCGTCTGAACGATGCCCCGCGCATTGAGGTGTGGTCGGCTGACCACGCGCGCATCGCCGATGCCCATGCGTTGGGTGACCAGCCGCTGCCGCCGCTGCCGGTGGCCGCACGCGAGGCCCCCGCTGGCGACGCGCTGAAATCCTTCCTCGGCCACTATCCCGGCCGGGTACTGATTGCCGCCGATTCACCCGGGCGTCGCGAGGCCCTGTTGGAAGTGCTGCAGGCCGCCGAGCTGAAGCCGCCGGTGGTGGCCGACCTGCCCAGCTTCCTCGCCGGCGATGCGCGCTTCGCGATCGCGGTGGCGCCGCTGGAGGATGGCTTCGCGCTGGACGATCCGCGCATCGCGGTGCTGACCGAGCGCCAACTGTTCCCCGAGCGCGCCGGCAGCACCCGCCGCACGCGCCGTGCCGGCCGCGAGCCGGAAGCGATCATCCGCGACCTCGGCGAGCTGACCGAAGGCGCGCCGATCGTGCACGAGGACCATGGCGTCGGCCGCTACCGTGGCCTGATCGCGATGGACGTCGGCGGCATGCCCGGCGAGTTCCTCGAAATCGAATACGCCAAGGGCGACCGCCTGTATGTGCCGGTTGCCCAGCTGCATCTGATCAGCCGCTACTCCGGTGCTTCGGCGGAAACCGCGCCGCTGCATTCGCTCGGCGGCGAGCAGTGGAGCAAGGCCAAGCGCAAGGCTGCCGAGAAAGTGCGCGATGTGGCGGCCGAACTGCTGGAGATCCAGGCCCGCCGCCAGGCGCGTGCCGGCCTGGCCCTGCAGGTGGACCGCGCGATGTACGAACCGTTCGCGGCCGGCTTCCCGTTTGAGGAAACCCCCGATCAGCTGGCCGCCATCGACGCCACCCTGCGCGACCTGGCCAGCAGCCAGCCGATGGACCGTGTGGTCTGCGGCGACGTCGGCTTCGGCAAGACCGAGGTCGCGGTGCGCGCGGCGTTCGCCGCCGCCAGTGCCGGCAAGCAGGTGGCCGTGCTGGTGCCGACCACGCTGCTGGCCGAACAGCATTACCGCAACTTCCGCGACCGCTTCGCCGATTACCCGCTGAAGGTCGAGGTGCTGTCGCGCTTCAAGACCACCAAGGAAATCAAGGCCGAACTGGAGAAGGTCGCCGCAGGCACCATCGACGTCATCGTCGGTACCCACCGCCTGCTGCAGCCGGACGTGAAGTTCAAGGACCTGGGCATGGTCATCGTCGACGAGGAGCAGCGTTTCGGCGTGCGCCAGAAGGAAGCACTGAAGGCGCTGCGCGCCAACGTGCACCTGCTGACCCTGACCGCCACGCCGATCCCGCGCACGCTGAACATGGCCATGGCCGGCCTGCGCGACCTGTCGATCATCGCTACGCCGCCACCGAACCGGCTGGCGGTGCAGACCTTCATCACCCAGTGGGACAACGCGCTGCTGCGCGAAGCCTTCCAGCGCGAGCTGGCACGCGGTGGCCAGCTGTACTTCCTGCACAACGACGTGGAGAGCATCGGCCGCATGCAGCGCGAGCTGTCCGAGCTGGTGCCCGAAGCACGCATCGGCATCGCCCACGGGCAGATGCCCGAGCGTGAGCTGGAAAAGGTGATGCTGGACTTCCAGAAGCAGCGTTTCAACGTGCTGCTGTCGACCACGATCATCGAATCGGGTATCGACATCCCCAACGCCAACACCATCATCATCAACCGCGCCGACCGCTTCGGCCTGGCCCAGCTGCACCAGCTGCGTGGCCGCGTGGGCCGTTCGCACCACCGTGCCTACGCCTACCTGATCACCCCCGACCGCCGCGCGATCACCCCCGACGCCGAGAAGCGCCTGGAAGCCATCGCCTCGATGGACGAACTGGGCGCCGGCTTCACCCTGGCCACCCACGATCTGGAGATCCGCGGTGCCGGTGAACTGCTCGGCGAGGACCAGAGCGGGCAGATGGCCGAGGTCGGCTTCAGCCTCTATACCGAGCTGCTGGAACGCGCGGTGCGCAGCATCAAGCAGGGCAAGCTGCCCGACCTGGATGCCGGCGAGGAAGTGCGCGGTGCCGAGGTCGAGCTGCACGTGCCGGCGCTGATTCCGGAAGACTACCTGCCGGACGTGCACACCCGCCTGACCCTGTACAAACGCATTTCCAGCGCGCGCGACAGTGATGCGCTGCGCGAGCTGCAGGTGGAGATGATCGACCGCTTCGGCCTGCTGCCGGATGCCGCCAAGCATCTGTTCGCCATCGCCGAGCTGAAGCTGAAAGCCAACACGCTGGGCATCCGCAAGCTGGACCTGGGCGAGAACGGTGGCCGCATCGTGTTCGAGTCCAAGCCGAACATCGATCCGATGGCGGTGATCCAGCTGATCCAGAAACAACCGAACCTGTACGCCATGGAAGGGCCCGACAAGCTGCGCATCAAGCACCCGCTGCCGTTGCCGGAAGACCGCTTCAATGCGGCCCGCGCCCTTCTGACCACCCTCGCCCCGGGTTGATCGCCCCCCGAACACCCCGCACCGGTCCCCACCCGGTGCGGGCGGATGACCATGTTCCCTGACGCCGTACCCGCCCCCGACCTGCTGCACGCGCAGGCCTGCCTGATCGATGCCCTCTCGATGTCGCTGCAGATGCGCGACGCCTACACCCGCCACCATTGCGACCGCGTTGGCCTGCTCGCGCAGCGCCTGGCCGCGCACTGCGATCTCGACGACGATGCCTGTGCGCAGATCGGCCTGGCCGCGCGCTTCCACGACGTCGGCAAGATCGGCATTCCCGACGATGTGCTCCTGGCACCGCGCCGGCATACCGATGAGGAGCGCGCGATCATGCGCGAGCATCCGGTGCGCGGCGAGCACATCTTCCTCGCCACCGGCCGCAGCGACGCCGCACCGGTCGCACGGCTGATCCGCGCTCATCACGAGGCGTTTGATGGCAGCGGCTATCCCGACGGCCTGCGTGGCGAATCCATCCCGCTGGGCGCGCGCATCGTCACCATCGCCGATGCCTACGATGCGATGACCAGCGTGCGCCCGTATCGCGATGCGATGGAGCACGAAACCGCATTGCGGATCATCGATTCGCAGTCTGGAGGGCTGGTGGATCCCTACGTGCTGCAGCGCTTCCATCGCATGCTGGCGCGGGAGCCGGAGCTGGCCTGAGATCTTCCCGACGGTGAAACGACCCGCCGGTAGAGTCGACTGTTAGTCGACTATCGCGCGCAGCGCGGGATTTTCTCGATCTGAACGAAGAGCAGTCGACTAACAGTCGACTCTACCAGTCCGCTCCTCGCGACCGGCCAGAAAGACAAAAGGCCCGGCTTTCGCCGGGCCTTTCGCATCACGCATCACGGGCGATCGGTTACCAGATCACCACGCGCTTGTCGTCGGCACGCACCATAGCGTCGCCAGCCTTGCACTGGAACGCCGCAGCGAAGGACGGCATGTTCGACGGCGCACCGTTGGCACGGAAGTTGGCCGGCGCATGCGGGTCGGTGTTCAGGCGGACGCGCAGCTCACCGTCGGTGAAGTTGCGGCGCCACACGGTGGCCCAGTTCATGAAGAAGCGCTGGTCCTGGCTGTGGCCATCAACTTCGACATTCGCCTTGGGGTCTTCCTTCAGCGCCATCTGCAGCGCGTCGTAGGCCACGGTCAGGCCGCCCAGGTCGCCGATGTTCTCGCCCAGGGTCAGCTTGCCCTTCACGAACACGCCCGGCACCGACTCATAGCCATCGAACTGTGCGACCAGCTGGTCGGTACGTTCGGTGAAGGCCTTGCGGTCGGCGTCGGTCCACCAGTTGTCGAAGTTGCCGTTGGCAGCGAACTGGCTGCCCGAGTCGTCGTAGCCGTGCATCATTTCGTGGCCGATGACCGCACCGATGCCGCCGTAGTTCAGCGCCGGGTCGGCCTTGGCGTCGAAGAACGGCGCCTGCAGGATTGCCGCCGGGAACACGATCTCGTTCTTGGTCGCGTTGTAGTACGCATTGACGGTCTGCGGGGTCATGCCCCACTCGGTCTTGTCCACCGGCTTGCCGATCTTGTCCAGCATGTAGCGGTAGTTGAACGCACGCGCCGCCTGCATGTTGCCCAGGTAGCTGTCGCCGTTGGTCTGCAGGCCGGTCCACTCACGCCACTTGTCCGGGTAACCGATCTTGGGGGTGAAGCTGGCCCACTTTTCCAGTGCCTTCTTCCTGGTTTCTTCGCCCATCCACGGCAGCTGCTCCAGGCGTGCCTTCAGCGCCTGCGACAGGTTTTCAACCAGGTGCTGCATGGCCACCTTCGACTCGGCCGGGAACACGGCATCGACGTACAGCTGGCCCAGGGCTTCACCCATGCCACCGTTGACCGACTCCAGCACGCGCTTCCAGCGCGGCTGCATTTCCTTCTGGCCACGCAGGGTGGTGCCATAGAAATCGAAGTTGGCCTTCTCGAACTGGCTGCTCAGGTACGGCGAGGCGTCGTCGATGGTGTGGAAGCGCAGGTAGGCCTGCCAGGTACTGGCCGGCACATCGGCGAGCATCTTGTCCATTTCACCGAAGAAGCCCGGCTGCGCCAGCGAGAACTTCTGCGCGGCCGGCACCTTCAGGGTGTCGAACAGCGCGGTCCAGCTGAAGTTCGGGGTCAGCTTGTCGGCGTCTGCGGCGCTGAGCGGGTTGTAGCGCTTGGCCGGGTCACGCATTTCGATGCGCGACATCGAGGCTTTGGCCAGGCGGGTTTCGAAGGCCATCACGGCCTTGGCCTGCTCGGCCGCCTGCGCGGCGTCCACGCCGGACAGGGTCAGCACCTGGGCGATATAGGCCACGTAGGCATCGCGGATCTTGGCCTGCGCGTCGTCGAAGTAGTAGCCCTTCTCCGGCAGGCCCAGGCCGCCCTGGCCGACGTAGGCGATGACGTTGGCCGAATCCTTGTAATCAGCATTGGCGAACAGCGAGAACAGCACGCCCTTGCCCTCGGCCTGGCTGTCGCGCAGGTACTGGGTGATGGCGGCGGTGTCGTTCAGCGCGGTGATCTTGTCCAGCTGCGGCTGCAGCGGTGCCAGGCCGGCCGCTTCGATCTTCGCTTCGTCGTTGCCGGTCTTCCAGATGTCACCGATCTTGGCTTCCACCGAGCCGGCCTTGGCCTGGCTGGCGGCGGCCTGCTGCACCAGCGCGTGCTGCACTTCCAGCGAGCGCTCGCGCAGGATCTCGAAGCTGCCCCAGGTGGTCTGGTCGCCCGGCACCGGGTTGGCCTTCAGCCACTTGCTGTTGACGAAGCCATTGAGGTCGGTACAGGCCGAGATGGCCGGATCGAGGTCGGCGCTGTTGAGCGAGATCAGCGGCGTCTTGATCTGCGACAGGTCGAAGGCCGGCTTGGCGTCGGCGCTGGCCGCCGGCGCGGTTTCATTCTTGCCACAGGCCGCCAGCGAGGCAGCGATGGCGATGGTCAGGCCCAGCGGGACCAGGTTGCGGACGTTCATGAGGCTCTCCTGCGGGTAATTTCACAGGGTAGCCGGGGACGCCCACGACAGGGACCGGCCAAAGGTCACAGGACGCCCTTCTGTAGAGTCGAGCCATGCTCGACTGCTCTCCGTTCCGGGTTCATGGCGCTTGCGGCAAGAGGCCAACAGCAGTCGAGCATGGCTCGACTCTACAAAAAGCGAAGGCCGGCTTGCGCCGGCCTTCTGCTTCTTACTTCGCCTTGCCCTGGTTGGCCACGGCTTCAGCGGCCTTGCGCGCCGCTTCCGGGTCGCCCAGGTAGCGGAACGACTGCACGGTCAGATCATCGTTCAGTTCGAACAGCAGCGGGATGCCGGTCGGGATGTTCAGCTCGAGGATTTCCTCGCGCGAGACGTTGTTGAGGTACTTGTACAGGGCGCGCAGCGAGTTGCCGTGGGCGGTGACCAGCACGGTCTTGCCGTCCTTCAGCTGCGGCGCGATGGCGTCATGCCAGTACGGCAGCACGCGGTCCAGGGTGGTGGCCAGCGATTCGGTGCCCGGCAGCGCGTTGCGATCCAGGCCGGCGTAGCGGCGGTCATGGATCGGGTGGCCCGGATCTTCCAGGTCCATGGCCGGTGGCGGGATGTCGTACGAACGACGCCACACCTTGACCTGGTCCTCGCCGTGCTTGGCGGCGGTCTCGGCCTTGTCCAGGCCCTGCAGGCCGCCGTAGTGGCGCTCGTTGAGGCGCCAGGACTTGTTCACCGGCAGCCAGTCCTGCTCCAGTTCGGCCAGCGCACCCTGCAGCGTGTGGATGGCGCGCTTGAGCACGGAGGTGTGGGCGACGTCGAACTGCAGGCCTTCCTCGCGCATCAGGCGACCGGCGGCGGCCGCTTCCCGGCGCCCCTGCTCGGTGAGGTCGACATCGACCCAGCCGGTGAAGCGGTTGTCCAGGTTCCACTGGCTCTGGCCATGGCGCAACAGTACGAGTTTACGGGTCACTGCAGGGTCTCCAACGCGAGGAAAGGCAGGCCGCCATTGTAGCCCCGGGCGCCGCTCACCGGGCCGTGGCACCGCGCATGCGATGCTGTGGCCAATGAATACGGTGATCGACCCCGGACGCTGGGAAGGCAGCGTCGCCACTGCCCGAGCGCAGCAGACCCTGCTTGCCGGCCGCGTGGAACGCCAGGACCGCCTGCCACGCAACGTGCGCTGGCTGGCCGGGCTGGATGTCGGCTTTGAAGACAACGGCGCGATCACCCGCGCCGCGGCAGTGCTGCTGGATGCGAAGACGCTGCAGCCCGTGGCGCAGGAGATCGCGCGGATTCCTACGGTGATGCCCTACATCCCCGGCCTGCTCAGCTTCCGCGAACTGCCGGCACTGCTGGCCGCGCTGGCGCTGCTGCCGCGGGCGCCGGATCTGGTGTTCGTCGATGGCCACGGCATCAGCCATCCGCGCAGACTGGGCGTGGCCGCGCATCTGGGCGTGGTCACCGACCTGCCGAGCATCGGCGTGGCCAAGTCGAAACTGGTGGGCCGGTTCGTCGAACCGGGCGCCGAGGCCGGTGCACATACGCCGCTGCTGGATGGCGATGAACAATTGGGCTGGGTGTTGCGCAGCAAGGTGCGCTGCAAGCCGCTGTTCGTGGCCGGCGGCCATCGGGTCAGTGCCGATACCGCGCTGGACTGGGTGCAGCGCACACTGCGCGGTTACCGGCTGCCGGAGCCGACCCGGCTGGCGGATCGGCTGGCGTCCCGACGGGACGAATGACTTTCGCTGCTCTGGACGGATGCAGACTGCGCGATCGCGTCGGAACGATTGGGTAGAGTCGACTGCCAGTCGACTATCGCGCGCAGCGCGGGATTTGCCTCAGCCTCGCGGAGAGCAGTCGACTGACAGTCGACTCTACCAAGGCGATTTCGCCCCGTCGGTTTCGCCCGGTCGGTTTCGCCCAACCGGCGTGCCCGCACTTCCCACTCAACGATGCACGTGGCCGCGATGGCCCTGCGCGTCCTCGCCGTGGTCGTGGCCCTCATGGCCCTCGTGCTCGCCGCCCTTGGCCGGCGCCGGTTCACCACAGGCTTCGCCGCAGTGGTCCGCTTCGATCTGCAGCGTCACGTGCTCGATGCCGAAGTCATCGTGCAGGCGCGCGCCCAGCTCGCGGCGCAGCGCGTCGGCATCGGTGCCATCGCGCATCACGATGTGCGCGGTCAGCGCCGGCGTGCTGGAGGCCAGCGCCCACACGTGCAGGTCATGCACGTCCAGCACTGCAGCGTGGCCGGACAGGCTGTCGCGCACCCTGGCCACGTCCATGCCCTTGGGTACGCCTTCCAGCAGCACGTTGATCGCCTCACGCATCAACACGTAGGTGCGCGGCAGCACCCACAGGCCGATCAGTACCGCCAGGATCGGATCGATCGGTTTCCAGCCGGTCCACTTGATCAACAGCGCACCCGCAATCACCGCCACCGAGCCGAGCATGTCCGCCCACACTTCCAGGTAGGCGCCCTTCACGTTGAGGCTCTCGCCGCTGCCGGCCTGCAGCAGGCGCATCGAGATCAGATTGATGACCAGGCCTGCTGCGGCAATCACCAGCATGCCCGACGAGGCGATCTCCTGCGGCTCGCGGAAACGCCCAATGGCCTCCCACAGGATGTAACCGGCGACCACGAACAGCATCGCACCGTTGATCATCGCGCCCAGCGCTTCCAGGCGCGCATAGCCGTAGGTGCGGCGCGCGTCCGGCGGGCGACGGCTCAGCCGTACCGCGACCAGCGCGATCATCAGTGCCAGTGCATCGGTGGCCATGTGCGCCGCGTCGGACAGCAGCGCCAGGCTGTTGGTCCAGAACGCGCCCACCACCTCGACGATGAGGAAGGTGGAGGTCAGGCCGAGCGCCCACCACAAGGGTTTCTCGTGGCGGATCTCGGATGGCAGGTGATCGTGGTCGTGGCCCATGGCAACAGCTCCTTTGCGATGGAGGCAGGCTACGCTGGCGGCCGTGGGGAAACTATCACGGTGTTTATAACATTGCAGGCGTGCAGCTCCGTTGCCGCCGGGCATGGCCCGGCGCCACCGGTGTGGCATGCCCGTCCCGGTAACGCCAGGCCATGCCTGGCGAGCCCGGGGGAACGACGCCTGCCAGAGATCAGAAGCCGAAACGCAGGCTGGCCCAGTAGGCGCGGCCCGGCTCGTTGTAGGTCGCCGCGCCAGCGTCGCTGCTGTTGGCCTCGCGGAACAGGCGCTTGTCGGCCAGGTTGTTGACACCGAAGCCGAAGCTGACCGTCTCGGTCACCTTGTAGCGCGCGCTCACGCCCCAGATGTTGTACGAACCGCGATCCTGCAGCGCGATCGACGGGTCGCAGGTGCCGGTGCAGCGCGGATCATTGTTGATGTTGGTGGTGGCCGGCTTCTGCTTGCCATAGAACGTGCCGGTCAGCAGCAGCGACAGCTTGTCGGTGGCCTGCCAGTCCAGCATCGTGTTGATCGTGTACTTCGGAATCACCGACAGCGGCTGGCCGGTGCTCTTGTTCTCGTTCTCCACCATGTAGGTGAAATTGTTGCTCCACTTCAGCCGGTTGCCCTGCTCCCCGAGCAGCGGAATCACCAGGTTGCCCTCAAGCCCCTGCACGATCGCCTTCGGTGCGTTCTCCCAGCGGAAGATGCGGCCCTTGGTATCGGCAGTCAGCCCGATCTGGGTGTAGCCGGCCTGGATCTTGTCCTTGTAGTCGTTGTGGAAGTACGTCAGGGACGCCTGCCAGCCACTCTGCGGCGCCCACTCGATGCCCAGTTCCTTGTTCAGGCTGGTTTCCGCCTTCAGGTCCGCATTGCCACGCATGTAGCAGCCGGCGCCCAGGCTCGGCAGTGCATTCGGGCAGCCATTGCCACGGGTGTAATACAGATAGTCCGGATTCGACTGGTACAGGTTCGGTGCCTTGAATGCACGGGCGATACCGCCCTTCACCACCCAGTCGCTGTTGATGCGGAACTGCGCATTGAGGCTGGGGCTGGTGTTGTTGCCGAACTGGCTGTGGTGGTCGAAGCGCAGGCCCGGCGTGACGATCCAGCGCTCACCCAGGTAGATGTTGTCTTCCACGAACACGGCCGTGGTCTGCGCATCGGCCTTGCCGCGCGCGCGATCGGCCGACAGCCCCGGGATGCCGCCGCCACTGCTGCTGGACTGGCTCATCGAATACGGGTCGGTCAGGCGGCTGTCGAGGTACTCGAAGCCCAGCGTCCAGATGTTCTCGGCGCCACCGAGCGTGGTCGGGAAGCTGACTTCGCCGTCCAGCTGGTAGTTGCGCAGGCGCGAGGTCGACCAGTCGGTGCCGTTGAAGCTGCCTTCCGGGCCACCGGCCAGGCCTTCGTTGATACGCGAATTGTTCACCGCTTCCACTGCAGCCGTTACCCGCGAGGTCACATCACCCCAGCGGCCGCGATGGGTGACCGCGCCAGTGGTGCGGTACATGCGGTTGGTCTCGGCCTGCTGCTCGGCCAGGGCCGCCAGATCGATCGGTGTCGAGGTGCCGGTGGTGCTGACCGCGCGGTCGCCGGCATAGATGTTGCCCTGGCGGCTGGTGCCGGCTTCGAACTCGACCACCTGGTTGGCGGTCACGTCCCAGCGCAGCAGCGCATTGATGTCGCGGTTCTTGACGCCCTCGCGGCCGGCTGGCGGCACCGCGTTCGGGTTGGTGGCGTACTGGCGGTTGAGGTCCAGTGAGTCGGCGTCGGTCTTGTTGAGGTTGCCGTACAGGCGGAACGACAGGGTGTCGGTCATCGGCCCGCTCAGCTGCAGGCCGACGCGCTCGCTGCCGCCTTCGGCGCTGTGCTCGGGTACCAGGCCATACAGGTCGACCGCACCGGTCAGATCGCCGGTCGGGCGCTTGGTGATGATGTTGACCACGCCGCCGGAAGCACCCGAGCCATAGCGTGCCGCCGCCGGGCCGCGCAGCACTTCGATGCGCTCGATCATTTCCGCCGGCACCCAGTTGGTGTCACCGCGGGTATTGCGCTCACCGCTGCGGCCCATGCGCACGGCATCACGCGCGCCGATGCGCTTGCCGTCGACCAGGATCAGGGTGTTTTCCGGGCCCATGCCACGCAGGTCGATCTGGCGGTTGTTGCCGTATTGGCCGGAGGCGCTGTTGCCGGTGAGGTTGACGCCCGGCATGGTGCGCAGCAGTTCGGCGATGTCGTTGGCCGGCGGGCGCTTGGCGATGTCCTCGGCGGTGATGGTCGAAGTGCCCAACGCCTGGCGCGCAATCTGCGAGGCGGTGACGTGCACCGTGTCGATATCGGTGGCCTCGGTTTCGGCCTGGGCGGTCAGGGCGCTTCCCGCCAGCAGGGCGGCAACGGCAAGCGCCAGCGGGCGCGGCGAAAGGACAACGGCAGGAGACATGATCTGGACCTTCTGGCAGGGCTACGGGGCCTCTGGCAAAGGGCTTGAGGCAACGACGAGGGGAGGCGGAGCGTCGCTGCAGTCGCCTGCGGCCCGATCCGTGCGCGCATTCTCCCACCAATGCGATTGATTCTCAAATGCGTTAGCTCATTGCCGCAGCCATGGCGATGTGCTTTGCGCACCGTGCAACCCTGCACCGCGCGTAAACTGGCCGGCTAACCCGCCATCAACCGTACGCCGTCGCGGCCGATACCCGTGGTTTGCCGTACGCAGTCAGAGATCGACGTGGAACCACCCCAATTGGACGATGCCAGCCAGCCGCTGGCCGAGGCCTGGCAGCAGTGCCTGCTGCAGGCCGGCCCTGCCGCCACCGCGCTGCTCAAGTGCGCTGCCACCGATGCCCCACCCGCGCTGGCCCAGCGCTTCTATGAAGTGCTGCTGCAGGACGGGCGTGCACGCCGTTTCCTGTCCCACGACCAGGTCAAGCAGCGCCTGCAGCCGGCCATGCAGCGCTGGCTGGTGCAACTGCTGACCACTGACGCCTCCGGCATCGCCACCACCGTCGCCTCGCAGCGGGTGATCGGCGACGTACATGCGCGGGTCGGCATCCCGGTCGACCTGGTCACCCGCGGTGCGCGCGTTCTCAAGCACGAGCTGTTCGTGCGCCTGCGCGACGAGGCACCCGACAGCGCGACCGCATTCGCTGCCATCGCCTGCCTCAGCGCGATCATGGACATCGCCATGGAAGGCATGACGCTGGCCTATACCCATGCGCGCGAGCGCTCCACCCGTGCCGACGCCGCCTACCGGCTTTTCTCGCTGGTACAGAACGTCGGTACCGAACGAGAGCGCCAGCGTGCACTGCTGCTGGACTGGGAAAACGCCCTGCTGTACGCACTCGCCGGTCATGTGCAGGCCAGCGACAACGCCAGCCTGGCCACCTCGGAGTTCGGCCTGTGGTTCACCCACAAGGGCATCCCCAGCTTCGGCGAGAGCAGCGAAACGCAGCAGGTGGGCAAGTTGATGGCCCGCATTGACGGCCACCTGCAGCGCGCGAGCGGCGATGCCCCGGCACAGCGACTGGCGGTGCTGCCGGCCATCCGCGAGGACCTGGCCGCCATCCGCACCCTGATGACACTGCTGTTCGAGCGCATCGGTGAACTCGATGCCGGCAGCGACGCGCTGACCAACCTGCTCAACCGTCGCTTCCTGCCCACCGTGCTGCGTCGGGAAATCGAGCTGGCCACGCGCAACCGCACACCGTTCTCGCTGCTGCTGCTCGACCTGGATCATTTCAAGGCAATCAACGACGGCCATGGCCACGATGCCGGCGACCGCGCGTTGCAGCACGTGGCCGGCCTGCTCGGCCAGCTCACGCGTGGCAGCGACTACCTGTTCCGCTATGGCGGCGAAGAATTCGTGGTGGTGCTGGTGGCCGCCAGCGAATCGCAGGCGACCGTGATCGCCGAGAGCCTGCGCCGGCAGATCGCACAGTCGCCGGTAGCACTGGCCAATGGCCAGGTGCTGGAGCTGACCGCCAGCATCGGCGTGGCCGGTCACGATGGTCATCCGGACTACGAGCGGCTGATGGCACGTGCCGACGCCGCGATGTACGAGGCCAAGCGCAGCGGCCGCAACCGCGTGGTGGTAGCCAGCGAGGCACTACAGGAAGCACCGGGACGGCGGGCATTGCAGCGGTAGCCCGACGCGGACGGCAACCCAGGGGTAGAGTCGACTGCCAGTCGACTATCGCGCGCAGCGCGGGGTTTTTTGCAAGCTGACGGAAGAGCAGTCGACTAACAGTCGACTCTACCGGTTCGCGCGCCAGCCGATGCATTGAACGCCACCACCCGCCACGCTGCCCACCACAGCAGCGCCAGCAGCGCGATGCCTGCCCCCAGCAGGCACACGGCGGGCCAGCCATGCCGCACCTGCATCCAGGGCCCCGCCGCCGCGCCTGCACCACTGCCCACCGCATAGAACAGCATGTACAACGCCACCAGGCGCCCATGCTGTTCTGCCGGTGCACGCAGCAGCAGTGCCTGGTTCGAGACATGTAGTGCCTGGCCGCCGAGGTCGAGCACGACCACACCCAGCAGCAGCAAGGACAGCGACTGCGGCAGGCCCAGCAGCGGCCACCACGCGACCAGCATCAACAACATCGCACCGAGGCTGACCCGATGGGTCAAACCACGGTCCATCCAGTGGCCGACACGCGCTGCCATCAGCGCACCGACCACGCCGGCCAGGCCGAGCGCACCGATGGTCGCCGTCGACCAGTGCAGCGGCGGTGCGGACAGCGGCAAGGGTGCCGCCGCCCAGAACACATTGAGGCCTGCAAACAGCAGCAATGCCAGCGGCCCGCGCTCGCGCAGCGTTCGATCGCGGCGCAGCATGCCCAGCATCGAGCCCATCAGCTCGCGCCAGCGTGGAGGGACCGACGGCACCGGTACTGCGGGCAGGCGCCGCCACAGCAGCGCCGCCAACACCGCCATCACCACCGCTGACAGCAGGTAGACCCTCTGCCAGCCAAAGGCCGCCGCCACCGTACCGGACACCACGCGCGCCAGCAGCAGGCCGATGAACACGCCGCCCTGTACCACACCGACCATTCGACCGCGCTGCTCGGGCGGTGCCAGCACTGCGGTATAGGCGATCAGGCCCTGGGTCAGCGCGGTACCCAGCAAGCCGGCCAGCAGCATGCCCGACAACAGCCAGCTCGCCGTGCGTGACGCCGCCAGCCACAACAGGGCCAGCACCAGTGCAATCAGCTGCAGCCGCAGCAGGCCTCGCCGGTCGCTGCGGTCCGCCAGCGGCAGCAGCCCAAGCAGCGCCAGCACGCTACCGGCCTGGGTGGCCGCCAGTACCGCGCCGGCCACGGCCCGGTCCAGCGCAAAGGCGCGTGCAAGCGGGTCCAGCAGCGGCTGCGCGTAGTAGACATTGGCAACGCTGGCACCGGCGGCAATCGCAAGCAGGACCAGCAGCGGGCGTGGAAGAGATGCGGCACTCATTTGTAGTTGCACTTTGAAACCAGATGCAGGCTATCGCCATTGGTTTTAAACTGCAACCACATTCGGAGATACCAGCATGCACGCCGACAGCCCCTGCCCCGTAGCCCGTAGTGCCGACCTGCTCGGTGACCGCTGGGCATTGCTGGTGATCCGCGACGCGTTCGACGGCATCACCCGCTTCGGAGATTTCCAGCGCAGCCTCGGCGCGGCGCGCAACATCCTCAGCGACCGCCTGCGCCGGCTGGTCGAGGCCGGCATCCTGCAGCTGCAGCCGGCCTCCGATGGATCGGCCTACCAGGAGTACGTGCTGACCGTCGCTGGCCAGGAACTGTTCCCGCTGCTGGTCGCACTGCGCCAGTGGGGAGAGCGCCATTGCTTCGGTGCAGGCGAAGCCCATTCACAGCTGATCGAATTGGCGACGCGGCGGCCGCTGCCCTACATGCAGCCGCGCGGGCGCGACGACCAGCCGCTTCAGCCCATCGCCACCCGCGTGCGCAAGCTCAGGGATGACGGGCGCGACACCTGACCCGCCCATTCGCGCACACCGACGAACGCCCGCGCCGGTTAGCATCGGGTCTTTCCGCTGCTGGATGCCGCCGATGTCGCGCGATCGCCCTTCCCTGCTGACCGCCCTGCTGTTGCCGCTGCTGGCCTGCGCCACAGCAACCACGCAGGCCCGCGAGGTTGCCGCGCCCGCCGATCACGTGCAGGCCGATGGTCCCTATGTGTTCCGCCAGGGCGACCGGCTGCAGGCCACATGGATCTGCGACGACAAGGTCGAGTCGCACACGCTTGCTACGCAGGCCGCGGGTACCGATATCGCCCCGCGCTGCGGCTACGAGCACACGGTGCACGTGGCTGCCCCGAATGCACCTTCGGTCTCGGTGCTGCCGGCCGTGCCGCGCATCGTTGCGCTGTCCGACATCCATGGCCAGTACGGGCTGCTGGTGCGCCTGCTGCGTGCCCACCAGATCATCGACGCACAGGACCGCTGGGCGCTGGGCAAGGACACCCTGGTCATCGCCGGCGATGTGTTCGACCGTGGCCCGCAGGTGACCGAGGCCTTCTGGCTGCTGTACGGCCTGCAGCAGCAGGCGGCCGCCGCCGGTGGCGCAGTGCACTTCGTGCTCGGCAACCACGAGACCATGGTGCTGTACGACGACCTGCGCTACGTCAACCCGAAGTACCTGCGCAGCGCCCAGCTGCTGGGCCGCAGCTACCCGCAGCTGTACGGTGCCGATTCGGTGATCGGGCAGTGGCTGCGCACCCGCCCGGTGCTGCTGAAGATCGGCGATACCCTGTTCCTGCACGGCGGCATCTCGCCCGAAGCAGTACAGCTGGCACTGGACCCGGCGCGCACCAACGCGGCCTACCAGGCCTCGCTCGGCCTGCCCAAGGCCGAGGTGAAGGCCGACCCGGCCACCGCACCGCTGTATGACGGCAAGACCAGCCCGATCTGGTACCGCGGCTACTTCGATGGCCGCCTCGACACGGCGGGTGTGCAGGCCGTGCTCGACCGCCTGCAGCTCGCGCGCATCGTGGTCGGCCACACTTCGATGCCGCACGTCAGCAGCTTCCACGGCGACCGCGTGATCGCCATCGACAGCAGCATCAAGAACGGCGAGAACGGCGAACTGCTGTTCATCGAAGATGGCAAACTCAGCCGTGGTCTGCTGGACGGTTCGCGGGTGCCGCTGGCGGAGGGCGAGCCCGGCCTGCAGGACTGAATGGACGGAAAGCGCCGCCGCGCCCGGTGGCGGCGGCGCGCTCCACCTTCCCCCGGTTTGCGGCTACCCTCGGCAGCCGAGAGAGGCCCGCCCCGTCCATCCGGTGGGCCTGACTGTTACAGGAGCCCCGCGCATGCGCGTTCTGATTGCTGAAGACGACCCGGATATCGCCTCCGGCCTGTGCGCCTCGCTGCGCCGGCAGGGCCATGTGGTCGACCACGTCGACAACGGCGCGCACGCCGACGCTGCCCTGGGCTCGACCCAGTACGCATTGCTGGTACTGGACCTGGGCCTGCCGCAGCTGGACGGCCGCGACGTGCTGCAGCGCCTGCGCCAGCGCGGCGATGGCCTGGCGGTGCTGGTGGTCACCGCCCGTGACGGCCTGGCCGAGCGCGTGCGTGTGCTCGACCTCGGCGCCGACGACTACCTGGTCAAGCCGTTCGCACTGGACGAATTCGAAGCACGTGTTCGCGCACAGCTGCGGCGGGTAACCAGCAATGGCAACCCGGATCTGCGCATCGGTCGCCTGCGCCTGGACCTGGCCGGGCATCGGGTGTGGATCGACGATCAGTCACTGGAACTGACCGCGCGGGAATTCGGCCTGCTGTCCGCGCTGGCGGTTCGCGCCGAGCGCATCGTATCGCGCGCGCAACTGGTGGAAGCGCTGTGCGACTGGGGCCAGGACCTCACCGACAACGGCCTGGACATCGCCCTGCACCGCCTGCGCCGCAAGCTGCAACCCGGCGGCATGGGGATCCGCACCGTGCGCGGGCTGGGCTACATGCTGGAAGACGCGCAGGACGAAAACGCCTCGTGATCAGTGGACCGCCCAGCCTGCGCCGGCGCCTGCTCGCCTTCCTGGCGTTGCCGATGCTGGGCCTGCTCACCTTCAACACGATCCTGGCCTATTACGTTGCGCTGGACTATTCCAACCGCATCCACGACCGCAACCTGATCGACGACACGCATTCGTTCGCGCAGATGCTGAGCACCATGCCGGTGACCAGCGACCTGTCGCCGCAGGCACGCTTCCTGATCGAGTACGACCCCGACGGCCATCGCTACTTCAACGTCGACAGCAGCCGCATGGGTACGCTCAGCGGCAATGCCGACTTCAGTCCGTACGCCCCTTCGCAGGACTGCACCGGTGTGCATCCGGCGCTGTACGACGGCAACCTCAATGGCCAGCAGGTGCGCATGGCCACGGTCTGCACGCAGGCGATGAATGATCCGCAGGACCAGCTGGCGGTGACCGTGGCCGAGAGCATGGCCGACCGCCGACAGCGCGCGCGCGAGATCCTGATGATCATCATCCCGCTGATGACCATGCTGGCGCTGGGTACCGCGGCGCTGGTCTGGTTCGGCGTGACCTACGGCCTGCGCATCCTGACCCCGCTGAGGACCCGCCTGGCGCAGCGCCGCGGCGAACTGGCACCGATCTCCGATGCCGACGTGCCGGAGGAGATCCAGCCCCTGATCAGCACCATCGATGACCTGTTTGCCCGCCAGGCGGAAATGATCACCCTGCAGAACCGCTTCATCGCCGATGCCGCGCATCAGCTGCGTTCGCCGCTGGCGGGCATGGCCCTGCACGTGGACCAGGCGCTGGCACATGGTGACCCCGATACGGTGCGCGAGGCGCTGCAGCACATCCGCCGGCTCAACCAGCGCACTGCCCGGGTCAGCACCCAGCTGCTGGCGCTGAGCCGGGCGCAGACCGTGCCCGATACCGTGGAGGCGCTGGATCTATGCGAGCTGGTGCCGCAGTGGGTCGGCACGCGCGTTCCGGAGGCGATCCGTGATGGCATCGACCTCGGCTACCGCGGCAGCCCCCATCCGCTGCGTGTACTCGGCAACGGCGCCATGCTGCAGGAAGCGCTGGACAATCTGATCGACAACGCCCTGCGTTATGCCGGCCGCAATGCGACCGTCACGGTGGGCGTGCACGCGCTGGACGACAATGATGTCGAACTGTATGTGGAAGACAACGGCCCCGGCGTGCCCGACGACGTGATGCCACGGCTGGGCGAGCGCTTCTTCCGGGCACCGGGCACCGCTGCCAGCGGCACCGGCCTCGGCCTGGCCATCGCGCACGAGGCGGTGGAGCACTTCGGCGGCCGCCTGAGCTTCCTGAACCGCCCCGGCGGCGGATTGAAGGTCGCCATCACGCTGCCGCTGCTGAAGGCGCCCTGACCCGGTCCGGGGCGCTGAAAGGCTGGCGAAAATCGCGCTTGCGATCCTGCCATCCCCACTGCCGTCACGGAGCCGCCAGGTGACCGAATCGCACGAATTCTTCCTCCCCGGTGGCCCACAGGGCGTGCTGCTGGTCCATGGCCTGACCGGCACCCCCGCGGAAATGCGCATGCTGGGCAAGGGCCTGAACAACGCCGGTTTCACCGTGCACGGCGTGCAGCTGCCCGGGCATTGCGGCAGCGTGGATGATCTGCTGGCAACCACCTGGGAACAGTGGTACCAGGGCGTGGAAGATGCGGCGGCAACCCTGCGCGGCAAGGTCGACCAGCTGTTCGTCGGTGGCCTGTCGATGGGCGCGGTGCTGTCATTGGCCTTGGCTGCACGTCGCCCGGAGTGGGTCTCCGGGGTCGGCGTATACGGCGCCACTTTCCGCTACGACGGCTGGAACATCCCCGCCGTGGCCCGCTTCTCGTTCCTGCTGCCGTGGTTCAAGCGCTTCAACATCGGCCGCGACCGCATGTTCATGGAGGAACCGCCCTACGGCCTGCGTGACGAGCGACTGCGCGCGCAGGTCAGTGCCGCCATGCTGTCCGGCGACAGCGCGGCGGCCGGCCTTCCGGGCAACCCCTGGCACGCGCTGGCCGAGATGCGCGCCCTGAGCAACTGGACCCGCCGCCACCTGCACCAGGTCACCGCGCCGTGCCTGGTGATGCACGCCCGCGAAGACGACGTGGCCAGCATGGGCAATGCCGAACTGGTGATGTCGCGGGTCAGCGGCCCGAAGGAACTGGTGGTGCTGGAAGACAGCTACCACATGATCACCATCGACCGCGAACGCCGCGACGTGATCCGCCGCAGCGCGCGCTTCTTCACCGAGATCGGTGAACGCAGTGGCGTCCTCAAGGCGGTGGCCTGAAATGGGGGCACTCGCCACGCTGCTGTGGCTGGCCAATGTGGTACTCGATACCGGTGGCCAGCTCGCCTTCAAGGCCGCCGCCAGCGATCCGCAGGAAGGCGAAGGACTGCAACGCTGGAAACACATGCTCAGCCGTCCCTGGCTGTGGATCGGCATCGCCTGCTATGTGCTTGAGTTCGTCGCCTGGATCGCGTTCCTGTCGCTGGTTCCGCTGTCCAAGGGCGTGCTGCTGGGCTCGATCAACATCGTCGCACTGATGATCGCTGGCCGCTTCCTGTTCCGCGAAAAGCTCACGCCGCTGCGGGTGACGGGCATGCTGCTGGTCACCGCAGGCGTGGCGGTGGTGGGAGCCGGCTCATGAGGCGCCTGTATGTAATCGGCTTCCCGCTGCTGATGGCCTTCGACACGCTGGCCCAGCTATGTTTCAAGTACGCCGGTGATGCCGCGCTGCCGGTCGAGGCCAACACCGCGTGGCTGCTGCGCGTGCTGTCGCAGCCGTGGGTGTACGGCGCCATCCTCGGCTACGTGGGTGCGTTCTTTACCTGGATGAGCCTGCTGCGGCATGCGCCGATCGGCCCCGCATTCGCCGCCTCGCACCTGGAAGTGATCAGCGTGCTGCTGCTGTCGGCGTGGCTGTTGAACGAGCCGCTGACCCTGCACCATCTGCTCGGTGCAGTACTGATCGTGGCCGGCATCGTCTGCCTCGGCCGCGCGGAGGCCGACGACCCGCACAGCCCGGCCGAAAGCA
This sequence comes from Stenotrophomonas veracruzanensis, assembly GCF_032911525.1. NCBI lineage: Bacteria > Pseudomonadati > Pseudomonadota > Gammaproteobacteria > Lysobacterales > Lysobacteraceae > Stenotrophomonas > Stenotrophomonas veracruzanensis. Next base: position 220,681 of record NZ_JAWJTI010000002.1, on the reverse strand, counting down.
CGTCGTGAGCGCACCACGATGAGCCTGTTCGCGCGCGAGCTCCCACCGACGGCGGGCCTGCCGATGCAGGCCAGCGATTTCCTTCCCGGTGGCGGCAACCTGCGCGACATCCTGGCCAGCCAGCTCGGCACACCCCCTCTGCAGCTGACCTGTTCCGGTACCCACGCACTGCTGATCGCGCTGCGTACGCTGCGCAAGCGTGCACCAAAGCGCGACACCGTGATCATGCCGGCCTATACCTGCCCGCTGGTGCCTATCGCGGTGCACAGCCTGGGCCTGCGGGTGCAGCTGTGCGATACCCAACGCGACCATTTCGACTTCGACCCCGGCCAGCTCAGGCGTCTGGCCGATGCGCGCACGCTGGCGATCCTGCCCACCCATCTGGGCGGTCGCATCGCCGACGTCGAGCTGGCCTGCGAGGTCGCACGCGGCGCCGGTGCCTGGGTGATCGAAGATGCCGCACAGGCACTCGGTGCACGGGTTGGCAACACCAGTGTCGGCCTGCGCGGCGACATCGGTTTCTTCAGCCTGGCCGCCGGCAAGGGACTGAGCCTTCACGAAGGCGGCCTGCTGGTCAGCCGCGACGACGAACTGCGCGCCGCGCTGGCCGAACATGCCGCCGAACAGGTGCGTTTCAGCCTGCGCTGGGAGCTGCTTCGCAGTGTGCAGCTGCTCGGGCTCGCAGCCTGCTATCGACCCTCGCTGCTGTCGCTGGTGTACGGAAATCCACTGCGCAGTGCACTGCAACGCGGCGATCTGGAAGAAGCGGTCGGTGACATTTTCCCGCTGGACATCCCGCAGCACCGGGTCAGCCAGTGGCGGCAGAACATCGGCGCACATGCCGCGCGGCGGCTGCCTGCCTTCCTGCAGGCCGGACGCCTGCGTGCATTGCAGCTGCGTGTGCAGCTGGCACAGCTGCCGGCGGTGGACGTGGTCGATGGGCTGGCCGGTACCGGCGGCACCTGGCCGATGCTGATGCTGCTGCTGCCCAGCCAGCGCGCGCGCGATGCTGCGCTGAAGAACCTGTGGCCACGCGGTCTCGGCGCCAGCCGCATGTTCATCCATGCCCTGCCCGACTACGCCTATCTGCGAGGCATCGTGCCGCAGGCCGACGTGCCCAACGCGCGCGACTTCGCCGCACGCATGCTGACCCTTGGCAACAGCGCCTGGCAGACCCGTGAAGAGACCGCAGAAATTCTGCAGGCATTGGCTGACGCGCAGCTCTGAAAGCGGGTATTCCCGGGCAATCGGCCCATTCACAAAGATCATTCCTGAACGCTTTCCCCGCTTGGAAATGAAGGCTTTCAACAGGAAAGGAACGAGAAAGGCTGCCTGCCTACATTGAGCCTGCCCCGGCATCGCGCCGGACGTTTCTTTCATCGACGGACCTGCCCATGCGCTGGAGCATCCTGTGTGACTTCGACGGCACCATCAGCCTCGAAGATGTCATCGACTCGCTGCTGGAGAAGTACGGCCAGCCGGGCTGGCAGGAACTGGAAGAGCAGTGGAAGTCGGGAAAGATCGGCTCGCGTGAATGCATGCAGGGCCAGGTCAGGCTGCTGAAGCTGGACCCGGCCACGCTCGACGCCCACCTGGACCAGGTACAGATCGATCCGGGCTTCGCCGACTTTGTCAGCCGCGCCGAACAACTGGGCGTGCCGCTGCGCATCGTCAGTGATGGCCTGGGCTATGCGATCCACCGCATCCTCGCCAACCACGGTCTGTCGCGACTGCCGGTGGTGGCCAACCACCTGCGCTGGTGCGGGGACCACTGGGAACTGGAATCGCCCTACCAGGCCGAAGGTTGCCGCAGCGGGACCTGCAAGTGCACCTGCGCTGCGCAGGCGCGCGCAAACCAAGCACCGCGCGTGCTGATGATCGGCGATGGCAGCTCGGACTTCTGCGTCTCTGAAGACGCCGACTTCGTGTTCGCCAAGCGCCGCCTGATCACCCATTGCACGAAGGCCGGCATCGAACACGCCGCCATCGACACCTTCCACGATGCAGTCGCGCTGCTGCCGCGCCTGCTCGATGGCAGCCTGCTGCAGCCACGTCATTTCGACGCCAGCCCGCAGCCCATCGTACTGCCCCTGCTGGCCACCGCCTGAGCACTCCCTTCCAGACCCGCTCCCCGTTGCCCCCTTTCGAACGTCCTTCACGGAACCGAACTGCATGAACATTTTTGACAAGAACGCCGACGCCGCTGCCTCCGATGCGCAGCTGCTGGCCGACGAAGCCCGCTACAGCTCCTTCGGCGATACCGTCCACTACGTCGACCCGCCGAAGATCTTCCAGCGCGGCGAAGGCAGCTACATGTTCGACGGCGCGGGCGTGCCCTACCTCGATCTGCAGATGTGGTACTCGGCCTGCAACTTCGGTTACAGCAACAAGCGCCTGAACGACGCGCTGAAGGACCAGATCGACACCCTGCCGCAGGTCGCCAGCCAGTACCTGCACCCGACCCGCGTGCAGCTGGCCAAGACCATTGCCGTGGACATGCACGAGAAGTTCGGCCTCGACGGCCGCGTGCATTTCAATGTCGGCGGCGCGCAGGCCATTGAAGACTCGCTGAAGATCGTGCGCAACGCGCGTGGCGGCAAGAGCCTGATGTTCGCCTTCGAGGGCGGCTACCACGGCCGCACCTTGGGCGCGTCGTCGATCACCTCCAGCTACCGCTACCGCCGCCGCTACGGCCACTTCGGCGAGCGCGCGATGTTCATCCCGTTCCCGTACCCCTTCCGTCGCCCGAAGGGCATGACCCCGGACGAGTATTCCGACCACTGCGTGTGGCAGTTCGAGCGCCTGTTCGAAAGCGAGTACAACGGCGTGTGGGATCCCAAGGTCGGGCAGGCCGAATACGCCGCGTTCTACGTCGAGCCGATCCAGGGCACCGGCGGCTACGTCATTCCGCCGCGCAACTTCTTCACCGGCCTCAAGCGCGTGCTGGACAAGTACGGCATCCTGATGGTGGTCGATGAAATCCAGATGGGCTTCTGGCGCACCGGCAAGCTGTGGTCGATCGAGCACTTCGGCGTGACCCCTGACGTGCTGGTGTTCGGCAAGGCGCTGACCAACGGCCTGAACCCGCTGTCGGGCCTGTGGGCGCGCGAAGAGCTGATCAACCCGACCGTGTTCCCGCCGGGCTCCACCCACTCCACCTTCAACTCCAACCCGCTGGGCACCCGCCTGGGCCTGGAAGTGCTGAAGCTGGGCAAGGAAATGGATTACGAGCGCACCGTGCCGGAAAAGGGCGCGTACTTCCTCGACGGCCTGCGTGGCCTGCAGAAGCGCCACCCGGAAATCGGCGACGTCGACGGCCTGGGCCTGGCCCTGCGCGCCGAGATCTGCCAGACCGACGGCTACACCCCGAACAAGGAACTGCTGGATCGCATGGTCGACATCGGCCTGGCCGGTGACCTGCTGCATGACGGCAAGCGCATGGGCCTCGTGCTCGACGTGGGTGGCTGGTACAAGAACGTGATCACCTTCGCGCCGTCGCTGGACATCAGCTACGAAGAGATCGACCTGGCGATCACTCTGCTCGATCAGGCGCTGACCAAGGCCAAGGGCTGACGTCGATGCGCTGCCGGTTCCCGTGCCGATGGAGATGACGTCACGCGCATCCAGCACCGCGCTGGAACCGGCTGCGCTGCTGGAGGGCTTCCTGGCCCACCCGCCGCTCGGATTCGAGGCAGGCCGCCTTCCCAGCGGCCTACCGACCTTCCGTGCGCCGCTGGACCTGACCACCACGATGGACGACGAACTGCGCGGCAGGCTGCTCGGCCTGCCGCTGTCGCGCCTGTGGCGGCCATGGATCACCTGGAAGACGCGCTTCGTCGGTGCCACCAGCACCGAGTACACCCCGTTGCCGGCGCACGTGGCGCCGGAGGCGCTGGCCGAGGACGTGGCGCGCCACGCGATCGGCGATACGCGCCTGCTGGTGGTCAAGGACCTGGCCATCGATTCACCGCTGCTGGACGATGCCGCCAACGCACACAGCGGCGCCTTCCTGCAGGCATTGCTGGCGCGCGGCTTCGTCGAACTGGAAGGCATGCCGCTGGCCTGGGTGGCGATCGATTTCGATTCACTCGACGGCTATCTCGGCCGCCTGTCGTCCTCGCGCCGCAAGAACATCCGGCGCAAGCTCCGTTCGCGTGATGACCTGCAGGTCGACTGCATCGCCACCGGTGATCCGGCCCTGGCCGACCCGCAGCTGCAGGCCGAACTGTACGCACTGTACCTGGGCGTGTATGCGCAGAGCGCGGTGCATTTCGACCAGCTCGACCTGTCCTATTTCCAGTACCTGCTGGCCGACGGCCAGGGCCAGGGACGGATGTTCCTGTACCGCCACCAGGGCCAGCTGATCGGCTGGAACCTGTGCTACGTGCATGCCGGCAAGCTGGTGGACAAATACATTGGCCTGGCTTATCCGCAGTCGCGCGAGCACAACCTGTACGCGGTCAGCTGGATGCACAACCTCGAGTACGCGCTGCAGCACGGCCTGAGCCACTACGTGGCCGGCTGGACCGATTCGCGGATCAAGGCTGAGCTGGGCGCCCGCTTCACCTCCACCCGGCACGCGATCCACGCCCGCTCCCCGCTGTTGCGCGCTGCCCTGCGCAAGCTGGCGCCGCATCTGCAGGGCGAACCGGATGGAGGCGGTTGAACGATGCCGTTGCGTTCCCCGCTGATCCTTGACCTGGACGGTGGCGTATTGCCGCTGCCACAGGCGCAGAGCCTGGCCCTGCCGCAGTGGCACGATCCACTGCGCTTTGCCTGCAGCAATGCCACCTTGGACCGTTTCGCCGCTGAAGTGCTGGCACCGCTGCCCGCGCAGCTCGGCACGGTCATGCTCGGCAGTGGCGACTTCCACCACCTCAGCCTGCCGTTGCTGCAGCGCATGCGCCCGCAGCAGCCCTTCCAGCTGGTGGTGCTGGACAACCATCCGGACAACATGCGCTTTCCGTTCGGCATGCACTGCGGGTCGTGGGTGAATGCCGCCAGCAAGCTGCCGCAGATCTCGCACATCCACGTGCTGGGCATCACCTCGAGTGACATCGGCCTGGGCCACGCCTGGGAAAACCATTGGCGCCCGCTGATGGGCGGGCGCCTGACCTACTGGTGCATGGATGTGGACGTGGGCTGGGGCCACCGCCTCGGCATGGGCCGTGCATTCCGACGCTTCGAGCATCCGGAGGGACTGGTCGCCGCGTTCGCCGCCGAGCAGGCCAAATCGCCGCAGCCAGCCTACCTGTCGATCGACAAGGATGTGTTCGCCGAGGACGTCGCCCGCAGCAACTGGGACCAGGGCCGCTTCCAGCTGGAACACGCACTGGTGGTGATCGAAGCACTGCGCGCCGGTGGCCTGGTCGGCAGTGATATCACCGGAGAAGTGTCGCTGGCCAACTACCAGAGCCACTTCAAGCGCTGGCTGTCGTCACTGGATGGCCAGCCCGACATCAGCGCCGAGGACCTTCCCGTCTGGCAGGCGCGGCACCAGCAGGTAAACCGCGAACTGCTGGCGGCGATGGCCGCCGTGCCGACGGCCTGCTAAGCGCGTCGGTAATGCCGGCCGCTGGCCGGCAATGCCAACCAAGGTTGGCATCTACCAGACCAATGCCGGCCAGCGGCCGGCACTACACTGGACTCCCACCCCGGAGCCCTCGCCATGGCCCAGACCGTCATCCCGCAGCTGCGCATGCGCCACGCCGATACCACCCTGCCGTTCTACGTGCAGGGGCTGGGTTTCGTGGTCGACTGGGAACACCGCTTCGAACCCGGTTTTCCGCTGTTCGCCCAGCTCACCCGCGACGGCCAGACGATCTTCCTCACCGAACACAGCGGCGACTGCGAGGTCGGCGGCGCGGTGTACTTCATCGTCGAGGATGTCGACGCCCTGCACCGCGCCTTCAGTGCCGCCAGCGTGCCGATCGAGCAGCCCCCGCATGACACCGAATGGGGCAGCCGCGAGATGCTGCTGCGTGACCCCGACGGCAACCGGCTGCGCTTTGCCACCCACACGGATTGAACGATACGGATTTGAGGCGAATATACGAATCATATATTCTTCGTATATCCACTCCTCCAGGACCGCCCATGGGCATCGTCAACATCGATGACACCCTGCACGACCAGTTACGCCGTGCCTGCACCGTCTCCAGCCGCTCGATCAACGCCCAGGCCAACTTCTGGATCCGGGTCGGCATGCTCTGCGAGCTGAACCCCACGCTGAGCTTCCAGGACATCGTCGCCAGCGAACTTCGGGCGGCCGGCGTACAGCCGCAGACGCTGGCCCCCGGGCGGGCCTGACATGGCGATGATCAAGCAGCCGCACGAAATCGCGCTGATGGCCGAATCCGGACGCCTGCTGGCGCAGGTGTTCGCCGCGCTCGACCAGCTGCCGCTGCAGGGCCGCAGCACCATGGAGATCAACGAGTTCGTCGAGCGCATGATCGTCGATGAGCTGCAGGCGCGGCCGGCCAGCAAAGGGCAGTACGGCTTCCCGTACGTGCTCAACACCTCGATCGACAACGTCATCTGCCACGGCGTTCCCAGCACCACCGACGTGCTGCGCAACGGCCAGATCGTCAACCTCGACATCACCCTGGAGAAGAACGGCTACATCGCCGACTCCAGCACTACCTACCTGATCGGTGAGGTCGACTACGCCGCGCGCAGGCTGGTGCAGACCACCTACCAGGCGATGTGGAAAGGCATCGGCGCAGTGCGCCCCGGCGCACGCCTGGGCGATATCGGCCACGCCATCGCCCGCCACGCGCGCAGCCACGGCTACAGCGTGGTGAAGGAGTACTGCGGCCATGGCATTGGCCAGGAAATGCACGAGGAACCGCAGATCCTGCACTACGGCCATCCCAATACCGGCATGGTGCTGGAAGAAGGCATGGTGTTCACCATCGAGCCGATGCTCAACCAGGGCAAGCCGGCCATCCGCCAGCAGCCAGACGAATGGCCGGTGTACACGCGCGACGGCAAGCTGTCGGCGCAGTTCGAGCACACCGTGGCGGTCACTCGCAATGGCGTGCGCGTGCTGACCCTGCGCCCCGCGGAAATCCCGCAGTGCGCGGTGGACGCGGCCTAGAGCGGGCGCAACAGCAGCAGCGTGGCGAGGCAGAGCATGAAGACCGCAACACCTGCGTCCAGCACACGCCAGGCGCTCGGCCTGCGGAACACCGGCTGCAACAGGCGCGCGCCGTAGCCCAACATGCAGAACCACGCCACGCTGGCCACGCATGCACCGGCGGCGAAGGCCCAGCGCAGATCGCCCGGGTAGCGCGTGGACAGGCTGCCGAGCAGCACCACCGTATCCAGATAGACATGCGGATTGAGCAGGGTGAAGGCCAGGCAGGTCAGCAGTACCTGGCGTCCGCTGCCACCCTGCGATTCGGCGGCGGCCAGTGCACTGCCCCCTCGCCAGGCCCGCAGCCCGGCCTGCAGGCCGTACCAGAGCAGGAAGGCAGCACCACCGAAGCGCAGCACCTGCAACAGCAATGGCCACTGCAGCACCAGCGCGCCCATGCCGCCGACGCCGGCCAGGATCAGCACGATGTCCGCACCGGCGCAGGCCGCCACCACCATACCCGCGTGGCGCTGCTGCAGGCCCTGGCGCAACACGAAGGCGTTCTGTGCGCCGATGGCGATGATCAGGCCGGCACCTGCGAACAGGCCGGCAGCGGTAGCAGCAATCCACATCAGGACAGGCCAAGCAGTGAGGGGACGCGCAGGGTGCGGCCAAGGGTCCGGTTAAGACAATCTGTTTTTCCTTTATCCTGTGCAGAAAAACTGAAGAGGCTTCCACGTGGACCTGGTACATCCGCAACTGACCGCGTTTACCGCGGTGCTGGAGGAAGGCAGCTTCGAGGCCGCCGCACGCCGCCTGTCGATCAGCCCGTCGGCGCTGTCACAACGGATCAAGGCACTGGAGGATCGGCTTGGGCAGGTGCTGGTGGTACGTCAGGCACCGTGCCGCCCTACCACGGCCGGTGAGGCGCTGCTGCGCCGTGTGCGGCCGATGCAGGCGCTGGAAGCCGAGGCGTTGGCCGAACTGCTGCCCGAACGCGGCAACGACACCGCACGCACGCCGATCCCGCTGGCGGTCAACGACGACTCGCTCGATACCTGGTTCGTGCCGGCCATCGCCGACCTGCACCAAGGTCATGGCTACCTGTTCGACCTGCGCATGGACGACCAGGACCACACCCTGCAGCTGCTGCGCGATGGCAGTGTGCTCGGTGCGGTCACCGCCGAAAGCCAGCCTGTGAAGGGCTGCAACGTGCACCCGCTCGGCGCGATGCGCTACCACGCCATCGCCTCGCCCCGCTTCGCCCACCAGTACTTCAGCACCGGCATGCAGGCCGCAACATTGGCACGCGCGCCGATGCTGGTGTTCAACCGCAAGGATGAACTGCAGTGGCGCTTCGTGCGGCGCCTGACCCGCGCGCGGCTGCAGCCGCCGCTACACTACCTGCCCTCCTCCACCGGTTTCGTCGAAGCCGCCGCGTGCGGACTCGGCTGGGGCATGGCCCCGGAAACCCTGGTCGCACCGGCTGTGCGCGCCGGCCGCGTGGTGGTACTGGAACCCGGCCGCTGGCTCGATGTGCCACTGTACTGGCAGCATGCAGCCGTGCGCTCAAGCACGCTGCAGCACATCACCCAGGCGCTGCGCGCTGCAGCCAGCGGCACCCTTCGTTGAGGACCAACCAATGATCGCAGACCCCGGCTTCACGCCACGCGCACTACCGTTTGCGCACTTCTTCATCACTGGGACGGCATGGGCGTGATCGGCCGACGTACAAGGATGCACCGCGCGAAGGCCGCGCTGGCGCTGGCAACCTGCCTGCCACTGGCTGCGGCGGCGCAGTCTCTCACCGATGCACCCGCCTTGGACTGGGAACAGGCGCGGCAGCGTCTGGAGCAGGTTTCCGATGCACTGGCCGCCGCCGACGCATCGGTACGCAACAAGCAGGACCTGCAGGACGCCACCCGACTGCTGCGCCTGCCGGAAATCACCGGCGAAGTACGCAGGCTGCAGTTCCAGAAGACCCTCACCCTGCCTCTGGGTTCGCTGGCGCCTGTCGCCGAGGCCTTTGGCATCGACTCGCCGCTGTCGTTCACCGAACGCGACTGGCGCACCCGCCCAGTGGTCACCGCGGTGCTGCCGCTGTACACCGGCGGCGTGATTCCGGCCGCGCAACGTGCCGCCAGCGCCGCCCACGAACAGGCCAGTGCCGAGCGCGAAGCACAGCGCCAGTCGCTGACCGTGCAGCTGGCCCAGGCCTATTTCGGCCAGCGCCTGGCCGAGCAGGCAGTGGACGTGCGCCGCGACGTACGCGATGGCCTCAACCGCCACCTGTCCGACGCAGAGAAACTGGAACGCGAGGGCTTTGCCACCCGCGCCCAGCGCCTGCAGGCCACCGTGGCCCGCGACAAGGCCGAGCGCGAGTACCAGAAGACGGTGAACGATCTGGCCACGCTGAAGGCCGCGCTGGCCACGCTGCTGCGCAGTGGCGGCGAGGTACAGCCGGTATCGCCGCTGTTCGTGCAGCGCGTGCCGCTGGAACCGGTGGCCAGCTTCGAGCGCACGGCGCAGGCGCGCCAGCCGCAGATCGCACGCCTGCGGGCGATGGTGGCACAGGCCGAACAGGGCGTGCGCGTGCAGCAGGCCAAGCTGAAGCCGCAGATCTTCGCCTTCGGCCAGTACGACTTCCGTCGCCGCGACGAGATGCTGACCGACCCGGACTGGGCGTTCGGCATCGGCCTGAAGTACACCTTCCTGTCGCCGAACTCGCGTGCGGCGCAGATCAGCGCCGCACGTGCGCAGCAGGACCAGGCCGAAGCGGGCCTGCGCGAGGCCGAGAACCAGGTCGCGCTGGGCGTGCGCAAGGCCTGGAACGAGCTGGAGACCGCGCGCCAACAGTACGTGCTGCTCGACAGCAGCATCGCCCAGGCACAGGAAAACCTGCGCTTGCAGGAGCTGGCGTTCCGCGAAGGCCAAGCGACTTCGCTGGATGTGATCGACGCGCGGCTCGGCCTCGGTGGCGCCCGTGTCGAGCGCGCGCAGGCCGCCTACCAATACGATATTGCGCTGGCACAGTTGCTGGAGGTCAGTGGACAGATGGACCGTTTCGAAGAGTTCCGGCGGCGTGCGGACGAGGTGATCGACCATGAGTGATGTGCTGCACGACGACGCGACGACGCCCCCGGCCAAGCGCCGCCTGGGCCCGATCCTGATAATGGTGCTGCTGGTCTTGGTGGTACTGGGCATGTGGCTGGCCTGGCGCAGCCCTGCCGACCAGATCCAGGGCATGGCCGATGCGGACACCATCAACGTGGCCGCCAAGATCACCGCGCGCGTGGCCGAGTTGAAGGTGCGCGAGGGCGACCGCGTGCAGCCAGGGCAGGTGCTGTTCCTGCTCGACAGCCCCGAAGTGGCCGCCAAGGAACAGCAGGCGCACGGCGCGTTGGCCGCCGCACAGGCAGTGGCCGACAAGGCCGACGAAGGCGCGCGCAGCGAAGACATCCGCGCCGCCGAAGCGAACTGGAAGCGGGCCGAAGCCGGTGCGACGCTGGCCGAAGCCACCTACCAGCGCGTGCAGAACCTGTTCAACGAAGGGGTGATGACCCGGCAGAAGCGCGACGAAGCGCATGCCCAGGCCACCAGTTCGCGCGAACTGGCACGTGCCGCCCGCGCGCAGTACGACATGGCATTGGCCGGCGCCCGCGAGCAGGACAAGCGCGCCGCCCAGGGCCAGGTGCAGCAGGCACAGGGCGCAGTGGCCGAAGTCAACGCCGCGCGTGTCGAAGTGGAAGGGCGCGCGCCGGTGGCCGGCGAAATCAACAAGCGCATGGCCGACCCGGGCGAACTGGTACCGGCCGGCTACCCGGTGTTCACCCTGGTCGACATCGACCGCATGTGGGTGGCGATGAACCTGCGCGAATCGCAGATGCAGGGCCTGAAGGTCGGCAGCAGGCTGCAGGGCAGCGTGCCGGCGCTCGGCCTGGACGGCGAATTTGAGGTCTACTTCATCAACCCGGCGGGCGACTATGCAACCTGGCGTACCACCCGCCAGTCGTCCGGCTACGATGTCCGCAGCTTCGAGGTGCGGGTGCGCCCGGTACGCCGCATCGAGGGCTTCCGCCCCGGCATGAGCGTGCTGTTCGCATGGCCCCAGCACTGAGCCCCGACCGAGGCGGCTTCGCCGCCTCCTGGCGACGCGAGCTTCGGTCGCTGCGCGGCAACCGCGCCGATCTGATGCTGGTCACCGTGCTGCCCCTGCTGATGCTGCTGGTGATGGCGTGGATGTTCACGCCCTCGGTAATGCGCGACATTCCGATCGCCGTGGTCGACCTCGACCACAGCAGTGACAGCCGCCTGCTGCTGCGCATGCTCGACGCCAGCCCCGGCGTACGCATCACCAGCCAACCTGCGGACATGGAGGACGCACGTTCGCAGCTGCGCAGGCTGGACGTGTTCGCCATCGTGCTGGTGCCGCGCGACGTCACCCGACAGGCGCTGCGGGGCCGCCAGGGCACGGTGTTCGCCTATTACAACGCCACCTACATGACTACCGGCCAATCTGCGGCGCGCGATATCGGCGACGCGGTTTCGGCCTGGAACGCACGCTTGCTGCGCGAGCGCATCGGCCTGCAGGTCGGCCCGGGCAAGCTGCGTGCGGCACCGATCGCGGTGCAGTCGGACATCCTGTACAACCCGGCGCGCAGCTACGAGCTGTTCCTGCTGCCACTGATCTTCCCGGCGGTGCTGTCGCTGGTGCTGGCACTTGCGGTGGCCGGCAGCCTCGGCCGTGAGATCCGCGACGGCACCCTGCCCGACTGGTTGGGGCACTCGCCATGGGCTGCGATTGCCGGCAAGGTCGCGCCGTACATCCTGCTGTTCTCGCTGTATGGCGCACTCGGCATCGGTTACCTGGCCTGGCTGCGCGGCGATGGTGTGGCGGGCAGCGTGCTCCTGCTGCTGCTCGCGCAGCCACTGTTCTATCTGGCCACCGCCGCCTACGCGTTGTTCTTCGTCGGCGTCACCCGTGACATGGGCACTGCGCTGTCCGCAGTCGGGCTCAGCATCGGCACCGCACTGGCGTTCTCCAGCGCTACCTTCCCGGTGCTGGACGGCCCCCTGTTCACCCGCGTCTGGCACCAACTGCTGCCGCTCAGCGCCTACATCAAGCTGCAGACCCAGCAGCAGTTCATCGGTTCGCCGCTGCAGGTCTCGGTATGGCCGCTGGCCACGCTGTTGTTGATGGCGGTCGTGGCCGGTGGCATCGGCGGCCTGCGCCTGATCGCCTTCGCGCGCACGCCCGAAGCCGCGCAACCGGCGGGAGCCGACGCATGAGCGCACTCTGGCGCAGCCTGCGGCAGACCCTGATGGCGGTGCTGTGCGACCGCTATGCGATCGTGGTGATGGTCGGCGCGGTGATCCTGTACTCGTTCTTCTACCCGGCCGCGTACCGCCACCAGGTGGCCGGCAACCTGCCGGTGCTGGTGGTGGACGAAGACCACAGCGCCACCAGCCGCGAACTGCTGCGAAAACTCGATGCACTTCGGGTCGCGCGCGTGGTCGGGCAACCAGCGGACATCGACAGTGCGCGCCAACAACTGGAAGCCGGCCACGCCGAAGGCATCGTCGTGATCCCGGCCAACCTGGAGCGCGACATCCTGCGCGGCCACCCGGCCAGGCTGGTACTGCTCGGCAACGGCGCCTATCTGGGCCGTGCCAGCTGGGTACTGGGCAGCGTGGCCGACGCTCTGGGCGCGTTCGGGCGTGACGCCGTGGTCGGCCAGGCCGCCTTCATGGGCGCGCCGCAGGCACCGCCGGTCACCCTGGTGCAGCGCCCGCTGTACAACACGCAGGAAGGCTATGGCAGCGCCATCGTGCCCGGCGTAGCCGAACTGATCGTGCACCAGACGCTGTTGATGGGCATCGGCGTGCTGCTGGGTGGACGTCGTCTCGCACTCGGCCGGCGCCTGCGCTTCGACCTGCCGACCCTGGCCGGCATGGCGATGGGCTTCGGCCTGATTGGCCTGTTTGGCCTGTTCTGGTACGCCGGCTTCACCGCCTGGGTGCAGGACTACCCGCGCGGCGGCAACCCATTGGGCCAGCTGCTGGGCGGCAGCTTGTTCATCGCCGCCACCGTGGCCTTCGGCCTGTTCGTCGGTAGTTTCTTCCGCACCCGCGAACGCGCCTTCCAGTACATCATCGCCACCTCGATCCCGCTGTTCTTCCTGGCCAGCCTGTCGTGGCCGGCAGTGATGACGCCGCAGCCGCTGGTCTGGTTGGCGCAGCTGCTGCCCACTACTTCGGGCATCAACCTGATGGTCCGCCTGAACCAGATGGATGCCAGCCTGGCCGAAGTCAGCCACGAACTGATCACCCTCACCGTCCTGCTGCTGCTCTACGGCAGCCTCGCCACCTGGCGCCTCCTCGCAAAAAAGGGGACGGAGGGGATTAAGTCGTAAGCGGCCGGTTTGGGGGATTGCGACTTAATCCCCTCCGTCCCCTTTTCCGTAACGACGAACGCCGGCGCAAGGCCGGCGTTCGACTACCGCGGTGTGGAAGGGGAAACGGGGGCTGTCGGCGATCGATCAGCGGTAGACGCGTTCGCAGCGGCGCTCGACCACGCGGTCGCCGTTCTTCTGCTGGCTGTTGCCCTGGATCTGGCGACCGGCCGCACCACCGGCGACGGCACCGGCCACGGTAGCGAGCTTCTTGCCATTGCCGCCGCCCACCTGGTTGCCCAGCAGGCCGCCGATCACCGCGCCGGTGGCCGTACCGGCAATGCGGTTGGGATCGCGGGAGTTGCGCTGCACTTCAACGTTCTTGCAGACCACGCGGCTGCCGTCGTTGAACCTGCGTCCCTCATCGCGCGGCCCGTAGGTCTGCGCGCCAGCCACAGACGAAGCCGCCAGCAGGGTGCCCAGCACAAGCAATCGGGTCGAGGTCTTCATGGCCATCTCCTGAGTTCCGGTATGGCGCAAGTGTCCTCCCGCGGTTGGCAACCCGAAGTGAAATGCGCGTGCCCGCCATTTCATCGGCCATCGCACGTTCAGGATGAAAATCCGCGCCCATCGCGACCAGCCGTCGCGATGGGCGCCGTCTCCCTGCCGGCATTGCCCCCTGCTAGAACTCTCCCCAACCACCCGCATTGGCGGCCAGCGTCGGCTCCATCCGCGGCGACAGCACCGCCGACCGGCGTGCCGGCGCAACCGATGCCGCCACGGCTGCCAGCGCCGGGCGCACCGCTGCGGCGGCGGTCACCGCCCCCGTGCGGAACACCGATACGGCCTCGGCCAACAGGTTTGCCTGCTCCTCCATCGAGCGCGCTGCGGCACTGGCTTCTTCGACCAGAGCGGCATTCTGCTGGGTGGTCTCGTCCATCTGCACCACCGCCTGGTTGACCTGTTCGATGCCCGAGCTCTGCTCCTGTGATGCAGCGGAGATGTCGGCCATGATGTCGGTCACGCGCTGCACCGAGGCCACGATCTCGCCCATCGTGGTGCCGGCCTGGCGGACCAGGACCGATCCATCGGCGACCTTGCCGACCGAATCCTCGATCAGGCCCTTGATCTCCTTGGCCGCACCGGCCGAGCGCTGTGCCAGCGTGCGCACCTCACTGGCCACCACCGCAAAGCCCCTGCCCTGCTCGCCGGCACGCGCCGCTTCCACCGCCGCGTTCAAGGCCAGGATGTTGGTCTGGAAGGCGATGCCGTCAATGACACTGATGATCTCGGCGATCTTCTTCGACGAGGCTTCGATGGCCGACATCGTGGTGACCACCTGCCCGACTACTTCGCCGCCCTGCGAGGCGACACCGTGCGCGCCGATGGCGAGCTGGTTGGCCTGGCGTGCGTGCTCGGCATTCTGTTTCACGGTGGAGGTCAGTTCCTCCATCGACGCAGCCGTCTCTTCCAGGTTTGCCGCCTGCTGTTCGGTGCGCCGCGACAGGTCAGTGTTGCCGGATGCAATCTCGCCTGCCGCCAGGTTGATGCTGGACGCGCTGGACTGGATGCGGCCGACAATCTGCTTGAGCTGATCGACGGTGGCATTGCAGTCATCGCGCATGCGGGCGAACACGCCGTGGAAGTCCCCCTGCATGCGTACGGTGAGGTCACCGCGCGAGATCGCCTGCAGCAGGGTCGAGACCTGCACCAGGTTCTCGTCGGTGGTCTGCATCAGCCGGTTGAGCCCTGCCACCATGTCGCGGAAATCGTAGGCGAAGCGATCTTCGTCGCCACGCAGGCTGAAGTCGCCTGCCGCGGCCGCTGTCGCCAACCGGCGGATCTCGCTGTTGATCGCCGACAGGCTGGACTTGGTTTCGTCCATCGCCTGGGTGATCGCCGCCTTCTCGCCGGGCAGCGGGTCCATGTCCACCGACAGATCGCCGCGTGCGTAGTGCTTCATCACCTCGATCAAGCGGTTCTGCACCTGCACGTGCGATCCGACCAGCGCATTGGTCTCATGCACCATGCGCCCGTAGTCGCCGGGGAACGCGCTCTCGTCCATGCGGTAGCTGAGGCTGCCTGCATCGTGCTGGCGCGCCAGCTCACCCTGCGCCGCCATCACCGCCTGCAGCTGTGCCTGCATGCGCTGCATCGACCTGAGCAACTGGGTCACTTCATCGTTGCCCGAGGCATCGATGACGTTGTCCAGCCGCCCATTGGCGATACCGTCGGCCAGCTTCACCGCGCCTTCCAGTGGGCGGGTCAGGCTGCGGGTGATCGCCCACGCGGCCAGCGCGCCCAGTACCAGGCTCAACGCGCCGAACACGATCGACAACGTGCCGGTCCAGGATTCGGTCGATCGGTACTCTTCCCGGCTACGTGCGGTCAGCGCTTCCTGATGCCGCAGCAGGGTCGAGATCGCCTCATTCCATGCAGTGGCAAGGCCATGCTCGGCGAGCAACTCTTTGGCCGCGCCGTCGAAATCACCCGCCTTCATGCGCTCGTGCAGATGCCGGGTGGAGGCGTCGGTGGCCTTGCGTGCCGCATCGATTTTCGCAATCAGGGAATCGCCGGTCGCGTCACGCGGAATCTTGATGTATTTGGCCCAGATACCATCGTAGGTCTGCGACAGCTCCTGCGCCTTCTGATAATCCTTGT
The DNA here is from genome assembly GCF_032911525.1 of Stenotrophomonas veracruzanensis. NCBI lineage: Bacteria > Pseudomonadati > Pseudomonadota > Gammaproteobacteria > Lysobacterales > Lysobacteraceae > Stenotrophomonas > Stenotrophomonas veracruzanensis. The sequence goes on along the minus strand of NZ_JAWJTI010000002.1, from coordinate 204,550 downwards.
CGAAATCCTCGCCACGCTTGATCACCATCAGCCTGCGGTGCATCAACACCGCATTATTGGTATCCAGCATGTCGTTCAACAGCCGCATCTTGACCATGTTGACGTCCACCACTTTCTCGAACTGGGCGGACTTCAGGTGATTTCCATACAGCACCAGGCCGATGATGGCCACGATGAACAGCAGCAGCAAACCAAACCCGGCACCCAGCCGGGATCCCACTCGGAGGTTGCGTAAGGCGAGCATCTCAATTCCCTTGATCATGGCCGTACGATCGGTTGCGGCGCAGGCAAGGGAAACTTTATGGGCCGATATTATTGCATCGATCCAAAACAACGAAACTGTGCAGGCGGTCGTGAAATCGAACGGGCCAGAAGGTATACCCGAAAATATCGACACCCCCTCACACACGGATCAATACCGCGCCGCCATCACGGGTATCGACGCAGCCACGGCTTTCAACATTCAGCGGCTATACGCCCCACTGGAGTCAGCCAGGATGGTTACAGGAGTTCATACCACGCCCCTGCATCTCCATATTCATTTTCTCCGAAGTACTCCCATGGAGTACCGGCAGGAGCAGCGGAGCATATTGCGAGCGGCGTAAAATCATCTGAAATGCATCGCGATGGCAGGGTGACCTGCAATCGCCGGGGCGTGGCCCAACGTACGACTCATGCCATGGAACGCATCACTACTGAGGCTCCATGCGCTCTGCTTGAGACTGACGTGACTCCTGGTGCAGGCGCCATACGCGGCCATACGGCGCGCAGTCTGTGTTGCCCGGATGTGCGCCGCAGATCGCGCGCCACGCGCCCCCTCATCCGCACCCGGAACACCGCTACATTCCGTACATGACCATCACCCTGCAGATCAATGGGACCGCCATCGACGACATTGCCAGCCTGTACGCGGAGATCAACCGCGTGTTCATGGCCGGCGAGGACTGGCAGCTCGGGCCGAGCCTGGATGCGCTGGACGACCTGTTGCATGGTGGCTATGGCGCGTTGGCCGGCCATGCGCAGGCCACACTGATCTGGCGCGATATCGCCCACAGCCGCATGGCTCTGGGCGTGGCGACCACCCGCCAATGGCTGCAGGCCAAGCTGGACACACCGGGCAGCTTCAATTCGCAGGCCATTGCCCGCCAACTGGACGCGCTGCAACGGGGCGAAGGTCCGACCTACTTCGAGATCGTCATGGAGATCTTCGGTGGCCACCGGCAGATCACCCTGGTCCCGGCCTGACCCGGTTGCTGTGCCGTACACCAGCGGCGGCAGCCCTGCGCCCCAGCAGTTACCATGGACGGCCCTGTACCAGCTCCGCTGCCGCCGCCCTCCGGCGCGGCCGGACGCCCTGATCCACGAGTCCCATGTCCAAAGACAAGTCCGCCGAACACACCCCGCTGATGAAGCAGTTCTTCGCAGCCAAGTCCGATTATCCGGACCTGCTGCTGTTCTTCCGCATGGGCGATTTCTACGAGCTGTTCTACGACGACGCGCGCAGGGCCGCGCGCCTGCTCGACATCACCCTGACCCAGCGTGGCAGCTCCGGCGGTGCACCGATTCCGATGGCCGGCGTGCCGGTGCATGCCTACGAAGGCTACCTGGCACGGCTGGTGGCGTTGGGCGAATCGGTGGCGATCTGCGAGCAGATCGGCGACCCGGCGCTGGCCAAGGGCCTGGTCGAACGCAAGGTGGTGCGCATCGTCACCCCCGGCACGGTCACCGACGAGGCACTGCTGGACGAACGCCGCGACACCCTGCTGATGGCGCTGTCGCGCAGCAAGCAGGGCTACGGCCTGGCCTGGGCCGACCTGGCCGGTGGCCGCTTCCTGGTCAACGAAGTGGAGACCGACGACGCGCTGGAAGCCGAGCTGGCCCGCCTGGAGCCGGCCGAGCTGTTGGTACCCGACGAAGAGAACTGGCCGGAGTTCCTGCGCCAGCGTACCGGCGTGCGTCGCCGCGCACCGTGGCTGTTCGACGCCGACAGCGGCCGCCGTCAGCTGCTGAACTTCTTCAAGCTGCATGACCTGAGCGGCTTCGGCATCGATGACAAGCCGCGCGCCACCGCAGCCGCTGGCGCCCTGCTCGGCTATGTCGAGGAAACCCAGAAGCAGCGGCTGCCGCACCTGACTTCGATCGCGATGGAAACCGCCGGCGAGGCGATCGCGATGAACGCCGCCACCCGCCGCCACTTGGAACTGGATACACGCGTCGACGGCGATACCCGCAACACGCTGCTGGGCGTGCTCGACAGCACGGTGACGCCGATGGGCGGCCGCCTGCTGCGGCGCTGGCTGCACCGCCCGCTGCGCCTGCGCGAGGTGCTGGTACAGCGCCACCATGCGGTGGAAACCCTGATCGATCACGGCAGTGACGCCGACATCCGCGAGCAGTTCCGCCGCCTCGGCGACCTGGAACGCATCCTCACCCGCGTGGCGCTGCGCTCGGCGCGCCCGCGCGACTTCTCCACCCTGCGCGATGGCCTGGGCCTGCTGCCGGCGGTGCGCGAGGTGCTGGCGCCGCTGGATTCGCCGCGCCTGCAGGCCCTGCATGCCGCGCTGGGCGAACACGATGAGTGCGCGCAGCTGCTGGCCAGCGCCATCGCCGAAATGCCACCGCTGAAGCTCAGCGACGGCGGCGTGCTGGCCGATGGCTTCGATGAAGAGCTGGACGAACTGCGCCGCCTGTCCACCCATGCCGACCAGTTCCTGGTCGACCTGGAACTGCGCGAGCGCGAGAGCAGCGGCATTCCCACCCTGAAGGTGGGCTACAACCGCGTGCACGGCTACTACATCGAAATCAGCAAGGGCCAGTCCGATCGCGCGCCGGTGCATTACACCCGCCGCCAGACGCTGACCAACGCCGAGCGCTACATCACCGAAGAACTGAAGGCCTTCGAGGACAAGGTACTGTCCGCGCGCGACCGTTCGCTGTCGCGCGAGAAGTACCTGTACGAACAGCTGCTGGACACCCTTGGCGGGCAGCTGGAACCGCTGAAGCAGTGTGCCGCTGCATTGAGCGAACTGGACGTGCTGGCGGCCTTCGCCGAGCGCGCACAGGCGCTGGACTGGGCGCGCCCGGAGCTGCAGGCCGAGCCGTGCCTGAAGATCGAGCGTGGCCGCCACCCGGTGGTCGAGGCGGTACGCGAGCAGCCGTTCGAACCCAATGATCTGGACCTGCATCCGGAACGTCGCATGCTGGTCATCACCGGCCCGAACATGGGCGGTAAATCGACCTACATGCGGCAGAACGCGCTGATCGTGCTGCTGGCCCACATCGGCAGCTTCGTGCCGGCCAGCCGTGCGCTGATCGGCCCGATCGACCGCATCCTCACCCGCATCGGCGCAGGCGACGACCTGGCGCGCGGGCAGTCGACCTTCATGGTCGAAATGGCCGAGACCAGCTACATCCTGCATCACGCCACCGCCCATTCGCTGGTGCTGATGGATGAGATCGGCCGTGGCACGTCCACTTACGATGGCCTGGCGCTGGCCGACGCCGTGGCGCGCCACCTGGCCTACCAGAACCGCTGCTACACGCTGTTCGCCACCCACTACTTCGAGCTGACCGCGCTGGCCGACGAGCAGCACGAGGGCGGCCGCAGTGGCATCGCCAACGTGCATCTGGATGCCGTCGAGCACGGTGAGGCGCTGGTGTTCATGCACGCGGTGAAGGATGGCCCGGCAAACCGCAGCTTCGGCCTGCAGGTGGCGGCACTGGCCGGCCTGCCGCGCGCCACCGTCGCGCAGGCGCGCCGTCGCCTGGCCGAGCTGGAACAGCGCGGTGGTGAAAGCCATGCCGCCGAGCTGGCACCACAGGCATTGGATGCACCGCAGCAGTTCGGCCTGTTCGCGGCGCCGTCGAACAAGGCACAGGAAGCACTGGCCGCCATCGATCCGGACGAACTGACCCCGAAGCAGGCGCTGGAAGCGTTGTATCGCTTGAAAGCGCTGCTGTAGCCGCAGCGCACGTGCTTGGCCTCCTGCCTCGCAGGAGGCCCATCGAAAGATTTCGCAAATCTGATTCTGCGTTTCAATTGACAGAATCTATCAACCTGAACGAATCATTCGATTATTCATTTCATCTGGCGCTAGCTAAAGTCGAGTGAAGATGTTCCACCACGTCTTCACCCGCAGGAGCCAGCCATGAGCCAGTCCGATAACAACAGCCCCAAATGCCCGTATCACACCGCGCCGTCGCCTGCGGAAGGCGCCCAGCAGCAGCGCGAGCTGAGCACCACGCCGAAGCAGAAGCAGGGCGATGACCCGGTCACCCCGATGACCACGGCCTTCGGCGCGCCGGTGGTGGACAACCAGAACAGCAAGACCGCCGGCCCGCGCGGCCCGCTGCTGATGGAAGACGTGTGGCTGCTGGAAAAGCTGGCCAACCTCAACCGCGAGATCATTCCCGAGCGCCGCATGCACGCCAAGGGCTCGGGCGCGTTCGGCACGTTCACCGTCACCCACGACATCAGCAAGTACACCCGCGCCAAGCTGTTCGAGAAGGTCGGCAAGCAGACCGAGATGTTCGCGCGCTTCACCACGGTGGCCGGCGAGCGCGGCGCCGCCGACGCCGAGCGTGACATCCGCGGCTTCGCGCTGAAGTTCTACACCGAAGAAGGCAACTGGGACCTGGTTGGCAACAACACGCCGGTGTTCTTCCTGCGCGACCCGCGCAAGTTCGCCGACCTCAACAAGGCCGTGAAGCGCGACCCGCATACCAACCTGCGCAGCGCGCGCAACAACTGGGACTTCTGGACGCTGCTGCCCGAAGCCCTGCTGCAGGTGACCGTGGTGATGAGCGACCGCGGCATTCCGCGCAGCTTCCGCCACATGCACGGCTTCGGCTCGCACACCTACAGCTTCACCAACGCCGACAGCGAACGCTTCTGGGTGAAGTTCCACTTCGTCAGCCAGCAGGGCATCGAATCGCTGACCGACGCGCAGGCGCAGATCCTGGTCGGCCATGACCGCGAAAGCCACGGCCGCGACCTGTTCGCCGCGATCGAGAAGGGCGACTTCCCGAAGTGGAAACTGTTCATCCAGGTCATGCCGGAGCTGGAGGCGGAAACCTACCGCATCCATCCGTTCGACCTGACCAAGGTGTGGCCGAAGAGCGACTACCCGCTGATCGAAGTGGGCCAGTTCGAACTGAACCGCAACCCGGTCAACTGGTACCAGGACGTTGAGCAGTCCGCGTTCGCACCAAGCAACCTGGTGCCGGGCATCGGCCCGTCGCCAGACAAGATGCTGCAGGCACGCCTGTTCGCCTATTCCGATGCGCAGCGTTACCGCCTGGGCGTGAACCACCACCAGATTCCGGTGAACGCGGCGCGCTGCCCGGTGCACAGCAACCACCGCGACGGTGCGATGCGCGTGGACGGCAACTACGGTGGTCTGCCGCACTACGAGCCGAACAGCTACGGCCAGTGGCAGGAACAGCCGCAGTACCGCGAGCCGCCGATGAAGATCCGCGGTGACGCCGACTTCTGGAACTTCCGCGAGGACGACGCCGACTACTTCAGCCAGCCCGGTGCCCTGTTCCGCAGCTACAGCCAGGCACAGAAGGATCGCCTGTTCGCCAACACCGCCCGTGCCCTGGGCGATGCGCCGGACTTCATCAAGCAGCGCCACATCGACAACTGCAGCAAGGCCGACCCGGCCTATGGCGCTGGTGTTGCCGCGGCGCTGAAGGCGCTGGCCAGCCAGCCGTCGGATCCGTTCAAGCCGGCGCAGCCGGAAGCGGACTTCCCCACCGCGACCCCGGGCGCCGAAGACATCGAGCTCTGATCGCCCTGGCCCGTGTACGGCACGCCGCCTCCCCGTGAGGCGGCGTCGCCGTTTTAACGGTCCGCGTCGTACCTTCTGCACGCCCAACCCCAATCAAGGATTCCGCAGATGAGCCTGACCGACGAACTTCTCGCCAAACTGCAGGGCGCCCCGCTGCAGCAGGTGTCGCAGCAGCTCGGCATCAGCGATACCCAGGCCTCCGGTGCGATCAGCGCCGCGCTGCCGGTGCTGATGGGCGCGCTGGGCAACAACGCCTCGCAGCCGCAGGGCGCGCAGGCGCTGCTCGGCGCGCTGCAGAACAACCACAGCGGCCTGGACCTGGGCAGCGTGCTCGGCTCGGTGCTGGGCGGCGGTGGTGGCGGTGCCGCCAGCGACGGTGCTGGCATCCTCGGCCACATCTTCGGCGGCAACCAGCAGAAGGTGGAAAACGGCCTGGCCCAGGCCACCCAGCTCGACAGCGGCCGCACCAGCCAGCTGCTGCAGATCCTTGCCCCTATCGTGATGGCCTTCCTCGCCCAGCGCCTCGGCGGCGGCCAGGCCGATGCCGGTTCGCTCAGCCAGGCGCTCGGCCAGGAGAAGCAGCAGGTGCAGCAGCAGGGCGGCATTGCCGGTGGCCTGCTCGGCAGTGTGCTGGATCAGGACGGCGACGGCCAGTTCGGCATGAGCGACCTGTTGAAGCTGGGTGGCAACCTGCTCGGTGGCAAGCGCTGACCGACACTGTCGCCGGGGATGACCCGGCATGATCTACATCGCTACGGATCACGCCGGGCCCTGCCCGGCGTCCTACCGGTTCCCGGCCTTCAACCGCTGCAGGATCGGCGCGAACAACGGCGCCTGCATCGAGCGCGGCGGCACCGCTGACTTTCCCTGCTCCTGTGCCTGCCAGTACGACCACGGCAGCGCCTTGTCGCCCAGTTCGTAGTCCATGCCATCCCAGCCATCCTCGCGGAAGGCGTAGAACGCCCAGTGCACCTTGTCCTGTTCCAGTACCTGCAGCACGTCCTGCAGGTAGCGGCTGCAGTCGGGCCAGCGGCGCATGCAGCCGAATTCACCGACCACCATGCGGTTGGCCCCCACCCCGTGCGTCTTCGCCCAGTCCATCGGCTGCTGCAGGTAGCTGCGTACGCGCGCCGCATCCCAGCGCTCGCTGTCGCCGCCGAACGGCACGCTGCCCGGGTAGCGCCAGGGCTTGGCACGTTTCTGGTTCGGCGCACTGGTCGCCGCGTACGGTTCGTACATGTGCACGCTGTACAGCAGTTTCCCGTCCTCCAGCGGTGCCGGCCAGTAGTTGAAGCCATCGGCGGCCGCATACCATCCGGCATCCAGCATCAGCGGCATTTCCGCGTCGACCTCGCGGATGCGCGCGATCAGCTCCGAGTAGAAGCGGCGCAGATCACGCGGGCCGTCCTGCACCCCGGCATACCACTGCTGCATCGCTTCGCTGGACGCATGTTCGGCCAGGCCGGCACCGTACTCCGGCACCGGTTCGTTGATCAGGTTGTAGGCGGCCAGTGCGGGATGCCCCTTCAACGCCACGGCCAGGTCATGCCAGAAGCGTAGCGCCGGGGCGTGATTGTCGAACGACTGCCACAGGCGCTGGTCGACCTTGTCACCGTTCTTCTGCTTCCAGCGCAGCAGGGGCAGCGACAACGGCACCAGCACCACCTTCAGGCCCGAGGCATTGGCGTCATCCAGCGCACGCCGCAGGGTGGCCACGTCGGCCTGCACCAGCCCTTGGTAATGATCGGCATCGCCGATCAGGAAGTCGCGGCCGCCGGCGCTTTTCCACTTGTCCGGGCTCAGCCGTACCCAGGTCGCGCCAGTGGCACGCAGCGCCTGGAAGTAGGCACGGTCCGGCGGATTCTCGTTGAAGCTGTTGCCGCCGCGCTGCGACGTATCCCAGAAGGTGATGTCGGCGGCGAACGCCGGGGCGGCGGTGGCGAGGGCCAGGCACAGCAGGCTGCGGCGCAGGAACATGAGGGTCTTCCATGAGAAGGACGATCCAACGTGCAGGGCACAAACCGAACGCAGCCTGAGTGCGCGCGGCACAGCGCGTGCCGCCCGGCCATGAACCGGTAGATGCCCACCTTGGTTGGCAACCGGGCACAACGCCCACCAAGGTGGGCGACTACCCTCAAAGCGCGTCCAGATCGCCCAGCGCGCGGATCAACCGCCGTGCGCGCTTGTCCGGCTTGTGCTCCGGCGGCTGGAACCCATCGCGTGCGGCGATGCGCAGCGCACGCTGTTCGGCACGACGGGCCTTGGAGGCCTCGCTCTCGGCATACAGCTGCTGTGCCGTCGGCGCTGGCCCGCGCTGATCGCTCAGGCCCAGCACCTGGATCTCGAAATGCTCCTCGCCGCGGTCGACCTGAAGCTGCTCGCCGACGCGCACTGCGCGTGAGGATTTCGGGCGCTGCCCGGCGACGCTGACCTTGCCGGTTTCGATGGCCTGCTTGGCGAGGCTGCGGGTCTTGAAGAAACGGGCCGCCCACAGCCAGATGTCCAAGCGGACACTGGGCGACAGCGGGGAAAGCTCAGGCATTGTTCGGCACTACTCCGGTGGCTTGTTGAGAGGACGCGGGTTGTCCGGATCGGCCCGGCAGCCGGTACCGCCGATCAGCGGCCTGACGCCGGAGGCCAGGTCCTGGCGCTGGCTGCCGACCAGGCACTCGGGCCGGTCGGTCGGCCGGATCTGGGTATCGCCCAGCCGGTCGTCCATCGAACATGCGGCCAATGCAGCGCTGATCAAGGCCAGCGCCACGCTCCACTTCACCCGCAGTCGTTGATGCATTGCCACATCCTGCAAACCGGCTTGGTGCTAGTGTGCGCCTCCCGGGATTCGATCACCACTCCATGGCCAAAGCGCCGCTTGACCTGACCTCCGGCCCGATCGGCCGCAATCTTCTGCTGTTTTCACTGCCGATCCTGGCAGGCAACATCGCGCAGTCGCTGAACGGTTCGGTGAATGCGGTCTGGGTCGGGCGCTTTCTCGGCGAGGCAGCACTGACCGCCACCGCGAATGCCAACAACATCATGTTCTTCCTGATCGGCTCGGTGTTCGGCTTCGGCATGGCCTCGACCATCCTGATCGGCCAGGCGATCGGCGCGCGCGACATCGCGCAGGCGCGGCGCGTGGTCGGCACCAGTGCGACGTTCTTCATCGGCCTGTCGGTGATCATCGCCATCGCCGGCTGGTTCATGGCCCATCCGCTGCTGGCGGCGATGGGCACGCCGGCCGCCTCGCTGCCGTTGGCCGAGGCCTACCTGCAGATCATCTTCCTGGCGATGCCGACGCTGTACGCGTTCGCCTTCCTCACCGCCGCACTGCGCGGTGCCGGTGATTCGCGCACGCCGTTCCGTTTCCTGCTGGTGTCGGTGGCGCTGGACATCGTGCTGAATCCGGTGCTGATCTTCGGCATGGGGCCGCTCCCCGCGCTGGGCATCGCCGGCTCGGCCTGGGCCACGCTGGTCGCGCAGACGCTGTCGCTGGCCGGCCTGCTGCTGTACATGCGGCACAAGCGCCACACCCTGTGGCTGGGCCGCGCCGACATGCGCCTGTTCAAGCTTGACCTGACCATCCTCAAGGCGCTGGTGGTCAAGGGCGTGCCGATGGGCCTGCAGATGGTGCTGATCTCGCTGTCGGTGATCCTGCTGATGACCATGGTCAACCAGTACGGCACCGACACCGCCGCCGGTTACGGCGCTTCCCTGCAGCTGTGGAACTACCTGCAGATGCCGGCGATGGCGATCGGTGCGGCGTGTTCTTCGATGGCCGCACAGAACGTCGGTGCCCAGCGCTGGGACCGCGTGCGCGGCACCGCACGCCAGGGCGTGCTGTTCAATTTCCTGCTGACCGGCGCGCTGATCCTGCCGTTGGTGGTGTTCGATCGCCAGCTGCTGGCCCTGTTCCTGCCGCCGGCCAGTCAGGCGCTGGACATTGCCCGCCACCTCAACCATGTGGTGATCGGCTCGTTCCTGTTCTTCGGCGTCAGCTTCGTGATCTCCGGCGTGGTGCGCTCCACCGGCGCGGTGATTCCACCGTTGCTGATCCTGGCCGGCTCGCTGTGGGGCGTGCGCGTGCCGTTCGCCGAACTGCTGCAACCCTACTGGGGCGCCGATGCCATCTGGTGGAGCTTCCCGGTCAGCTCGTTTGTGTCGATGCTGCTGTCGCTGGCGTATTACCGCTGGGGCGGCTGGCGCAAGGCGAAGATGATCGGCAAGCCCTCGCACGCCGAAGAACTGGCCACGCCTTCGGAAATTCCGGCCTGCCCGCCGTCGCCGGTGGCCGATCCGGACGCCGCGCTGGATGCCACTCCGCCGCGTTGAGGTGGGTGCGGACCGTTGGTCCGCAAAGGCGCAGCCCTCCTAGCCGGGCATGGGCTCGGTGCTACAGGAGGCGGTCAGCGTTTCTTCTTCGCCGCGTTGAACGCCGCCGCCTCGCGCAGCAATGCCTTCAATGCCGCAGCATTGGGCATCGCGCCCTCATGGATGTCGATCGCACGCCGCGTGTTGCCCTCCAGGCTGGCGTTGAATAGACCTTTCGGATCGGCCAGCGCCGCGCCATTGGCGAAGGTCAGCTTCACCGCCTGCTTGTAGGTCTCGCCGGTGCACAGGATGCCGTTGTGCTCCCACACCGGCGTGCCGCGCCATTTCCAGGTTTCCTGCACATCCGGCAACGCCTCATGGATCAATGCACGCACGCGGGCCAGTGTCTGGCCACGCCAGTCGCCCAATTCGGCGATGCGGGCATCGATCAGTTCAGCTGCCGGCGTTCCGGCATCGGCAGGGTTCGGCGCATGCGTGGCCATCGGGTGCTCTCGTCGGCAAGGAAATCGGAACAGCGGGGGCTTACATGCGCTCGCCGGGCAATGCCGCGGCTTGGTGCACCCAGTCGAGGAACGGTGCCTCATCCGCCATTCTGGTGGATGCGCAACGGCAGCCTAGCGCGGCCCGCAGCTGGCGGTCACGGCGCAGTGCGCCATCGGCTCAGTCCGCCTGCCGCGCCCGGAACTGCTGCCAGTCCGGCAGCTTGCGGTGGCGGCGCAGCGAGCGCATCAGGGCCGCCATCACCACGCCGAACAGCGCACCAGCCAACAGGCCGGCCATCAGCAGCAAGGCCAGCGGACGTTCACTGCCCTGCCACAGCATCAGCCACATCAGCGCGGTCCAGAACAGCCCGAACAGCAGGCCCTGCACCAGCGCATTGGTGCCGAAGCCGGCCAGGATCGGTGGCGGCAATGCGATGCCCATGCGCCAGAGCAGGCGATGCAGCAACGGTGCCGACTGCACACGCGCCAGCCCCTTGCCGTCGAGGAAGCGCAACGCCGACTGGATCACGGCGGGATAGCGCGCGTTGATGTCGTTCATGACCTGATCGTGGCCGATGCGATGCCGGAAACGCAAACGGCCACCCGAAGGTGGCCGTCGCGGCAACAACCGAAGTTGTTTATCAGGCCTTGTCGGCCAGACGGGCAGCCTTGGCGGCAGCAGCGGCAGCCAGGTCTTCCTTGATGCGGGCAGCCTTGCCTTCCAGGCCGCGCAGGTAGTACAGCTTGCCGGCGCGGACCTTACCACGACGCTTCACTTCGACCGAGTCGATGATGGCGCTGTGGGTCTGGAAAACGCGCTCGACGCCGTAGCCGTGCGAGATCTTGCGGACGGTGAACGAGGAGTTCAGGCCGGCGTTCTTGGTGGCGATGACAACGCCTTCGTAGGCCTGCACGCGTTCGCGGCTGCCTTCCTTCACCTTCACGTTGACGACAACGGTGTCGCCCTGGCTGAACTTCGGCAGTTCACGGGTGATCTGGGCGGATTCGAATTCCGCGACGATGGACTTGTTCAGCTTGCTCATGGGTTACACCGATTCTTGTTCGGGTGGGCGTGTCGTGTCGACAACGTAGGCTCATGCAGTCACCGGACTGTGCTGCACGTTTGTTGTGGGTACTGCGCGCGCCGGCCGGGGCTGGCGGTAATTGGCCATGATAGCCGATAAAGCCGACCCTGCGCTAGGGGTTGGCCTTCTGTTTCCGGGCCTGGCGGCCCTGTTCCAGCAGTTTGCGGTCGGCCTTGCCCAGCGCCTGTTCATCCAGCAGGTCCGGGCGCCGTTGGGCGGTACGGACCAGCGACTGCTGGCGGCGCCAGGCGGCGATGGCCGCATGGTTGCCCGAGCGCAGCACGTCCGGCACGTCGCCCAGAGGGTGCTGGGCCGGCTGGCTGTAATGCGGGCAGTCGAGCAGGCCGAGGTCGCCCTCGAAGCTGTCCTGGGCCGCTGATTCAGCGTCATTCAGGGCCCCGTCCTGCAGGCGGGCCACGGCGTCGATGATCACCGCCGCGCCCAGCTCGCCACCTGACAGCACGTAGTCGCCGAGGGAAATCTCCTCGTCGACATTGGCCTCCAGGAATCGCTCGTCGATGCCTTCATAGCGGCCGCAGAGCAGGACCATGCGCGGCAATGCCGCCAGTTCCCGCACCTTGGCCTGGGTCAACGGCGCCCCCTGCGGGCTGAGGTAGATCACCCGCGCCGGGGTCGGATCAGCATCGCGGATCGCCTGCAGGCAGGCCTGCAGCGGCTCGATCAGCATCACCATGCCCGGGCCACCGCCGAACGGACGGTCGTCCACCCGGCGGTAGTTGCCTTCGGCGTAATCACGGGGATTCCAGCCATGCAGGCTGAACAGCCCCTTCTCCTGCGCGCGCCCGACCACGCCCAATCCAGCGGACTGGGCGAGGAACTCAGGGAACAGGGTGATGACGTCGAAACGCATGCTCACACTCAGAACTCGGGATCCCAGTCGACCACGACCAGGTTGGCCTCGAAGTCGACCGACTTGACGAAGTCCGGCTGCACGAACGGAATCATCCGCTCGCGGTCACCACGGACCACCACCACGTCGTTGGCGCCGGTGCTGAACAGATGCGAGACCTGGCCCAGGGCAACGCCCTCGGTGGTCTTCACGTCCAGGCCTTCCAGGTCCACCCAGTAGTATTCGTCGGGTTTCGGCGGCGGCAATGCGCTGCGGGCAACGTAGATCTCGGTGCCGTGCATCGCTTCGACGGTATCGCGGTCCTCGACGCCGGGGAAACGGGCGACCAGGTGCTTGCCGCTGTCGCGGCCACGCACACCTTCAATCGTGGTTTCCACGCCGGACGGGCTGCGCACGATCCACGGCTGGTAACGGAAAATGGCGGAACGTGGCTCGGTCCAGGACTCGAGCTTGATCTCGCCGCGCACACCAAAAGCGCCGACAACCCTGCCCAGCAGGATGCGGCGCTCGATATCTTTCATCTGCTTCAACCAAGAGGGCCACGCCGAAGCGTGGCCCGTCAGGATCAGGCCGCAGCGGCCTGGGACTTGGTCGCTTCCTTGATCAGGTTGCGGACCTTGTCGGTCGGCTGGGCGCCGTTCTTGACCCAATGGTCAACGCGGGCCAGGTCCAGCTCGATGCGCTTCTCGGCGCCCTGGGCGACCGGGTTGTAGAAGCCAACGCGCTCGATGTTGCGGCCGTCGCGCGCGCTGCGCACGTCGGTCACGATGATGTGGTAGAACGGACGCTTCTTGGCGCCGCCGCGGGTCAGTCGAATCTTGACCATGGTGTTTTTCCTATTGCCCAGTCGCCAGGATGGCGAGGTAAGCGGGCGATTATAGCGGCAGAGCACGACCGAGCCAACCCCGGGGGCTCGCCCGGGGTCAGATCCCTTTTACCGCGCAAGAGGGATCTGCCCCCAGTCCCTGCCAAGCCACCGCCGCCAGCACCGCCCTGCCCTGTTCAGCCAGGGCCAGGGAATCCGGCAGGGCATGCCCGTCGATCGCCTCCAGCGCCCACAGGCCGCTGGCGTTGCAGGCAAAAGCGGCCTTCACACTGCCCAGTTCAGCCAGCCCCAACGGCCGCGTCAACTGTGCGCCGGGCCAATGCTGCTTCAGCAACGTTTCGGCGGTGCCGCGCAGGGCCGGCGCCTGCGGCCAGAGCAGCCGTTCACCATCGTGCACGGCCAGGTTCCAGGTACTGCCTTCACTCACGTCGCCATCGGCGGTCACGAACAGCACATCGTCGAATCCTTCCGCCATCGCCGCGCGACGCTCGGCGAACAGGCCGAAGGTGCCCACATGCTTGATCTGCGGCAGTTCACGCTGCCAGGCCACGCTGCGCACACGCTTGGGGGCGGTCAGCGTCACCGGCGCGGACACCGCCACCAACGCGTCCACCGGCACGGCAACCAGCGGATTGCGGAAATCGAAGCGGCGCGAGTACACCGTCACCCGCAGTGAGGCATCGGCGAGGCCGGCCTGCTGCAGCGCCTGCGCCATCCAGCCCCGTACCTGCGCCGTATCCAGTTCGCTGCCGAACAGCTCACGCGTCGCCTGCGACAGCCGCGCCAGATGCAGCTCCAGCCCCTGCACGGCGTGGTTGCGCACCTGCAGCGAGGTGAAGTGGCCATAGTTGACCAGCACCGGCAGCAGATCCTCCACCTGCGCCGGTTGGCCGTTGCAGGTCAGCGTCATTGCAGCAGTGCCTGCGCCTGGTTCCACATGTCGCGCAGCACGTCGGCGGCCGGCTGCGCCGGTGCCATCCACGCCGACTGCCCGGCCCAGGCCTGCATCGCCGCCAGGCGGTTTTCCTGCACGGCCTGTTTGCGCATCGGCGCGGTCAGCCCGCGCTGAACCGGATACGGACGCGGCGCCGGGGCACCCTCCGCGGCGGCGGCACGCACATACGGCGTGGCCAGTCCACGCCCCAGACGACCACTGAAGGCACGGGTCGGCCAGGTGTCTTCGGGTTCGCTGGCGGCCAGCCCATCGGCCCATGCCGATGCAATCGCCGCTTCCGGCGTGCGCAGGAAGGCGGTGCCGATCTGCACAGCGCTGGCCCCCAGGGTGAGTGCGGCAGCGATGCCACGGCCATCGGCGATGCCACCGGCGGCAATCACCGGAATCTGCAGGTGGTCGGCCAGGCGTGGCAACAGCGCGAACAGGCCGACCAGCTGGCGCTCGGCCATCGCCGGATCGAATGAACCACGATGGCCGCCCGCTTCCACACCCTGCGCCACCACGGCATCGGCACCGGCATCCTGGGCGGCGCGTGCTTCAGACAACGTGGTCGCGCACGCGATCCAGGCGATGCCGGCGTCCTTCAGTTGCTGCACGTGGCGCGGCAACAGCACGCCCATGATGGTCGAGGCGACCGCCGGGCGCGCGGCCAGCAGCGCGGCGAACTGTTCTTCGAAGTCGGCGGGCGTGGCGTCGGCGGCGCTGGCCGGCACGTCCGGGCCCCACTGCGCGAGGAAGGCGCGACTGGCCGCTTCGGCGGCAACGTCACGGGTCGGTTCGGGATCCGGCACCCACAGGTTCACCTGCGCCGGGCCGGTGGCAGTCGCGCGGAAGTCGTCCATCCAGCGACCGATATCGGCCGAAGACGACAGCACCGCGCCCATCGCGCCCATGCTGCCGGCGTTGGCCAGCGCCGCTGACAACGGCACCGGACAGGCGCCGGCCATCGGTGCCAGCAGGATCGGAACGGAAACGCCAAAGCGCCGGCAGAACGCCTCGACGCGGGAAGATACAGCGGAACTCTGCATGACGGCCCATCGTTTCGGACAGGCCCCCATGGTGCGCGCAGGATGGGGGTAGAGTCGAGCTTGCTCGACTGCACCTCGCTCGACGCTACGCAGGCCGCGCCGACCACAGCGCGCGCCCACGCATCAACGCATCAACGGAACGGCATGCCGCGGCCGCCCATGGCGCCCATCATGCCCTTCATGCTGCGCAACATGCCCTTCATGCCACCGCCGGCCATCTTGCTCATCATCTTTTCCATCTGCATGTACTGCTTCATCAGCTTGTTGACGTCAGCCGGAGTGACGCCCGAGCCCTTGGCAATGCGCGCGCGGCGCGAGCCGTTGAGCAGGTTCGGGTTGCGCCGTTCCTTCTTGGTCATCGAGTTGATGATGGCAATCATGCGCGGCACTTCCTTGCCCTGGCTGACCTGCTGCTTCAGATGATCGGGGATGTTGCCCAGGCCCGGCAGCTTGTCCATCAGGCCGCCGATGCCGCCCATGTTCTGCATCTGCTCCAGCTGGTCACGCATGTCGTTGAGGTCGAACTTCTTGCCCTTGGCGACCTTCTCGGCCAGCTTGGCAGCCTTGTCCTTGTCGACCTGCTGCTCGACCTGCTCGACCAGCGACAGCACGTCGCCCATGTCGAGGATGCGGCTGGCGATACGGTCCGGGTGGAACACGTCCAGACCTTCCGGCTTTTCGCTGACACCGACGAACTTGATCGGCTTGCCGGTGATGTAGCGCACGCTCAGCGCGGCACCACCACGGGCGTCACCGTCGGTCTTGGTCAGCACCACGCCAGTCAGCGGCAGGGCGTCGCCGAAGGCCTTGGCGGTATTGGCCGCGTCCTGGCCAGTCATGGCGTCGACCACGAACAGGGTTTCGGCCGGGTTCACCGCCGCGTGCAGGGCCTTGATCTCGGCCATCATCGCTTCGTCGATGGCCAGGCGGCCGGCGGTATCGACCAGCAGCACATCGACGAACGACTTGCGTGCATCGTCGATGGCGGCGCGGACGATGGCTTCCGGCTTCTGGTCGGCGCTGGACGGGAAGAACAGCACGCCGACCTGCTCGGCCAGGGTTTTCAGCTGCTCGATCGCAGCCGGACGGTAAACGTCGGCCGAGACCACCATCACCTTCTTCTTGCGCTTTTCCTTCAGGTGCTTGGCCAGCTTGCCCACCGTGGTGGTCTTGCCGGCGCCCTGCAGGCCCGCCATCAGGATGATGGCCGGAGCGGGCACATTGAGGTTCAGATCGCTGGCTTCGGCGCCCATCACCGCGGTCAGCTCGTCGCGCACGACCTTGATCAGGGCCTGGCCCGGGGTCAGCGACTTCAGCACTTCCTGGCCGACCGCGCGCACCTTGATGCGCTCGATCAGGGCCTGCACCACCGGCAGCGCAACGTCGGCTTCGAGCAGCGCGATGCGGACCTCACGGGTCGCCTCGCGGATGTTCTCCTCGGTCAGGCGGCCGCGGCCACGCAGGCGCTCGATGGTGCCGGAAAGGCGCTGGGTCAGGGACTCGAACATGCGGCGCAACCTGTCTGAAAGCGGGGGACAATAAGGCCGACAGTATAACGGGTCCGGCTGTCTCCCCGGACTGCGACCACGGGGCCGTCGCCACCACCGCAGGGGTATGCGAAACTGCAACGATGACAATCGTTCTCATCGCCGTCCTGCTCTACCTGGCCGCCAGTGCCCTGCTGGTGCGCGCGCTCGGCCGCGATGAAAGCACCGGCTCCCCCACCTGGCTGTGGCCGGCCCTGCCGGCGATGCTGCTGCATGGCGGCTACCACGTGATGGTGGCGATGCGCACCAACGGCGGGCCGGACATGCACTTCTTCGCCGCGCTGTCGCTGGTCGGCCTGGGCATGGCCTGGTTGACCTCGCTGGTCGGCGCACGCGGGCGGATGTCGGCGTTGGGCGTGGTGGTGTTCCCGCTGGCCGCGGTGCTGCTGCTGGCCTACCACGGCTACGGCCACGAACCGAGCAAGGTGCTGGGCTGGCGCCTGGCCAGCCACGCCTGGCTGGCCCTGCTGGCCTACGCCACGCTGAGCATCGCCGCACTGCTGGCGATCATGCTGTGGCTGCAGGAACGCGCACTGCGCCGCCGTGAGTTCCGCCCATGGCTGCGGGCGCTGCCGCCGCTGGCCGACCTGGAATCACTGCTGTTCCGGGTGATCACCGTCGGCTTCGCGCTGCTGACCCTGACCCTGGTCACCGGCGTGCTGTTCGTCGACGATCTGCTGGCACAGAAGCTGGTGCACAAGACGGTGCTGAGCGTGCTGTCGTGGATCGTGTTCGGCGTGCTGCTGATCGGCCGCCGCCGCTACGGCTGGCGCGGCATGAAGGCGGTGCACTGGACGCTGGCGGCGATGCTGTTGCTGCTGCTGGCCTTCTTCGGCAGCCAGTTCGTGATCGAACTGGTGTTCGGGCACACGCGATAGAAGCGTGCCGACCAACGGTCGGCACCCACCCAACATCACCTGGTAGTGCCGGCCGCGGGTCGGCAACTGGACCGCACCCTGCGTGGATGCTGCCGCCGGTCAGGGCACCGGCTGCGCCAGGATCTTCCGCACCGAACGGCCGCTGTTGGTGAGGATGTCATCGACCTGCCAGCAGCCCTGGCCCTGGCGCACCATCGGCAACCGGGTCACGTAGGCCTTTTTCCAGACCAAATAGCGCATTTCTACCTGGCCAGTGGTCGCCGAGGCCTCTTTCCAGCTGTAACGCACGGGGCTGTCGATGTCGCCATCCTGCGCATCCAGCCACGGATCGGAATCGATCGTGCAGATGCCCTCCTCGCGATGCTGGCAGGCACGCTCATCACGCAGCGCCTTGCCGAAGGCCGCGCTGACCAGCGCGGCCGGCGGATCCAGCAGATCACCGTTGCCGGTCGTCGCCTCGTAGAACGCGCGGGCCACAGCCGCAGGCTCCCGGCAGGCGGGAGCAGCCTGCACGGTGGGGGCCAGCAGCAGCCCGGCGATCACGAACATCCCTGTCCTGCGCATATCGCGTTCCTTGGTGATGATGATTCGTTGTAGAGCCGAGCCCATGCTCGGCTGATTATCCGCATGAGCCGAGCACAGGCTCGGCTCTACACGAGCCTGGAGCTTACAACCCGTAACGCTCGATCACGTCCAGATGTGGCTGGCGGTCCTGGTCGCAGGCTTCGGCCAGCCGCAGCCAGCAGTGTGGGTGCGGCCACTTTGCGGTTTCCTGCTGCAGGAAGCGGTGCAGCGCCAGCGGCGCATGGTCCTGCGGCTGGGCAACCGTGAACAGCAGGCCCGGTAGCGTGCCCTCCTCCATGTCTGGGTCGGTGACCGTGTAGTCCGGGCGGCTGTGCGACCACACCTTCCAGCCCTGCGCCTCGGCGGCTTCGACGAAGGCATTCCACGCCTCTTCGCCCGGGTGCGCGCCGTCGATCAGCCAACTGCGGGCGAAGCCACCGCGCTCCAGTACATGCACCTGCGCATAGGTCGGGATGAAATGCTCGCGCGCTTCCTCTTCTTCCGGCGCCGGATGTACCAACGCAGCATCGAACACCACCCAGTCGCCCACCTGCTGCGCACGGTTGGCCGGCGCGTTTTCGACGATGCGTGCGGTGACCGGGCCACTGCGGCGTGCGTAGTATTCCATCGGCTCGCCGTTCTCTTCGCTGCGGATGATCACCCAGCCCCAGGGTTCCTCGACCACGCCCTCCTGGCTGGACAGCTCCATGCCGATCGCGGCCGCCGAGCGGCGCACCGCATCCCAGTCGCGTGCCGCGCTGGCCGCACTCATGTGGTCCCAATGCGCGGCATTCGGTTCTTCCAACAGCTCCACCAGCTGCGCATAGCAGGCCTGTGCTTCACTGAAGCGGCCGGTTTCCATGTACATGCGCGCCAGCGTGCCACGCGCGCCGTGCGAGCCCGGAGACAGCTCCAGAAGCGATCGGGCCGCCTGCTCCAGGGCCGGCCAATCGGACACGCGACGGGCACGCTGCACTTCGCACCAATGCGCGAATACCGGCACGCTGCCACGGTAGACCGCGGCCAGCTGGCGCAGGCCCTCGTCGTCGCCCTGCTCGGCCAGCCAGCGCATCAGCGTGTAGGCCGCAGGACCGTCTTCCTGCGTATGCGCGCGCACGAAACGCCACAGCAATGCGCGCGCTTCGGCCTGTGCACCACAGGCGCTCAAGGCGGAGGCAGCCATCTCGGCCAGCGCCTCGTCATCGGGTTGCTGTTCGTGCGCCTGCAGCAGCCACTGCGCCTCACGCTCCGGATCGCGCGACTGGTTCTGCTCGCCCTGTGCGTCCAGCCAGGCCAGCAGTTCCGACGCCGGCACCGGCAGCGGTGCGACATCCGGCAAGGCATCGATGCGCGCGGCCAGGCCGGCCACCAGCGCTGCCGCACCACGGTCCTGGCGCAGCTGCGCCAGATGGGTACGCGCCAGTTCCAGCTGGCGCAGCGCCACCCAGCGTGCGCCACGCTGCAGGGCCAGCTCCAGGCTCAGCGCAGCGACTTCAATCAGCAGGCGGTGCGAACCAACTTCGGCAAAGTGTTCGATGATGGTGTTGAAGCGCGTGCCCAGATCCCAGGTATTGCGCGTTGGATCGCGCCGGCACAGCGCTGCGGCGGTGTTCGCCCACAGCCGCCAGTAGGTAGGCGTCAGCTCGCTCCACGGCACCAGCTGCTGCACGGCCTCTTCGTCGCGGCCCAGCTGGGCCAGCGCCCACGCCTTGGACAGGCGGCGCGGCACCGTACAGTTGGCCGGCTCGTACTCGCCCGACGCGGCCACTTCGGCCTCGCGCTTCTCGATCAGTACCAGCGCTTCTTCGGCGCGGCCCATGCCCAGCAGGATCTTGATCTGCATCTCCGGGAAGCTGTCGAACACTTCCTTGCCGCAGGCCTCGATCGCATCCGACTGCACCTGCAGGTAGTCCAGCGCGTCCTGGCCGCGGCCATCGTCAAGCAGGGCATCGGCCTTCTCGCAGCTCAGGCATTGGAAGCAGGCCCAGCTCGGATCGATGCGACCCAGCGTTTCGTCGCAGACCTCGATGCGCTCGGGCACCCAGCCAGGGCCATCGATGTTGCCGTAGCAGGCCGCCAGATCCTGGGTCACGCAGATCGACTGCGGGCACTCCAGCGTGTCCTCACGATGCGCACGCTCGAACAGCGCCACGGCTTCGCCCAGCGCGCTCTCGCCTTCGACGCGGTTGCCGACGCGGTTGCGCAGCGCCCAGTGGCCGACGTAGACGTCGACCCACGGGTTATCCAGCGCCTTGCCCAGCGCACGCGCTTCGGGCAGCAGCGCGTCGACGCGGTCGACACGCAATTCGCTCACTTCGTCAGCGAGGCGGTTCAGCAGATGCGCGTTCTGCGCCTGGCCGGCCTGGCGCAGGTCACCCTGCAGCTTTTCGACCCAGTTCCAGATGTCCATGGGGTAAGTGCTCCTGTCTAGCGAAGGCTGGATGAGAGATTGCGGTGCTCAGCGCAGCATCTGCTGCAGGGCACCGGCGATATCGGTAAAGGCGCCGTTGAGATCCGGGCCGGGCGTGGCGGTCGCGCGGGCCAGCGGACGGCCCTGCGCGGCGACGATGATCTTCAGCGAGCGCAGCAGACGAGCGGCGGCTTCGGCCTGCGGATGGCCCTCGCGCTGGGCGCGCAGCAGCGCCTGCACCGCCGGGTTGTCGAGGTTGAGGTACAGCCGCGAGGGTGCGCGCGATTCGATGCGTGCGGTGAATTGCCGCGCCAGGCGCAGCGCAGCCATCGAAACGCGCTTGTCGTTCTCGTCGTCTTCCAGGCGCTGCTTCAGCTCGGCCTCGCGGTCGGGCACCACCACCACCGGCAGCGACTCGGGGCTGAAGCGTGCCGGCAGCAACTGTTCGCCGTCACCCAGCTGTTCGCGCAGCCATGCCAGCTGCGCCTCGTCGAGGCTGTCGTCGCTGCGGAACAGCGCGCGATTGCCCTGCTCGGTACCGAGTTCAACCAGACGCAGGCCCTTGGCCTGGGCCCAGCGCCGCAGGAACGGCACCACTGCATAGCGATGGCCATGCGCGACCGGCACGCCCATCGCGCGGAACAGCATTTCCTCGAAGCCGCCGCCGTTGTCGAGGATCACGTGCACGGCACCGCGTGCGGGCAGCGCACTGGCAGGCAGGTCGCCCTGCGAGGTCGGCACGCGCACGTGTTCCAGCAGCAGGTCGAACAGGCGGTCATCGCACAGCGCTGCACCCAGCAGGGCCTCGTTGTGGCGGGTCAATACCCGCCGCCAGGCTTCCGGCTGCTGCCGCGCGACGTCGGCTAGGCCGTCGATCAGCGCCTCCAACAAGGCATGCTGCACGGCGCGGTACTGGTCGTCGCGCTGCAGGTCTTCGCGGCTGGCGGTAGGCGTGAGCCGGGAGGATTCGATCACCCCGCCAATGAAACCGGCCCATGGTGGCAGCAGGTCGCGGGCGTCGTCATCCAGCAGCATGCCGCGCACGAACACCGACAGGTTGCGATTGTCGCTGGTGCCGTAGGTGGCTCCGTCCTGCACCCACAACAGGCCGGTCGCATCGCTGCTGCCATCGGCACGCAACGGCACGGTGACGATCGGCTCGAAATCGTGCTCGAAGCGCGCGGCGAACTGTAGCGCCTGGCGACGCGCCTGCACCGGATGCAAAGCGACGTCGCCCTGGCTGCGCCACGGCGGCGGCTCGGGATTGAGCGCTTCGGCTGCGGCACCGATGAAGATCGGCTCGGACAGCAGCGCACAGTACCGGCCCAGTACCTCGTGCAGGCGCGCCTCGTTGGCCAGCGGCAGGAAATCCGGATGCAGTTCCAGCTCCACCTCGGTGCCGACCGCGCGCGCCGGCATTTCACTGACGGTGTACTGTTCGGCGTTGCTGGACACGTACAGATGGCCCAGGTCCGGCGTCTGGTACGAGGTGGTACGCACGCTGACCCGGCGCGCCAGCACGAAGGCCGACAGGAAACCGAGGCCAAACATGCCGATCAGGCCTTCGTCATCTTCGCCGCCCTGGCGCAGGCCACGGGTGTAGCCGACGCCGACGGTGGCCAGGTAATCATGGATCTCCTGCCGGGTCAGGCCAGCACCGGTGTCGGTGATGCGCAACACGCCGGCACCGGCATCGACCTGCACGGAGATGCGTGAAGGCACTTCAACGCCGGGTTGTTCGATGCGGCGGCGGATGATCGAGTCGTGCGCGTTCTGCACCAGCTCACGCAGCGCCACCACAGGGGTGGAATACAGGTGCTTGCCCAGCACCGTCATCAGTCCATTGAGATCGACCCCGGCGCGACGGATTTCGGCGTTGGGGGCGGTGAGCGCGGTGTCCTGCATGTAATCGTTTACTCCTGGGCACGGAAAGACGCCAGAGGGCGCCTTCGTCGAGCGGGAAAAACTAGCACAGAGAAGCTGACCGTTACTGCATTGGACATGTGTAGACCCGAGCCGATGTTCGGCTGCCGTTCGTTCTTTGTAGAGTCGAGCCATGCTCGACTGCTGTTCGACCACCCGTCGTGCATGGCTCGACTCTACAAAAGGCAGCCGGGCGTGGGCTCGGCTCTACAGGGCCGGCATCACGCCGCGTCGATGGCCTCGGACAGCCGCTCCACCGCGATCACTTCCATGCCCTTCACCGAACCGCCCTTGGGCGCATTGGCCTTGGGCACGATGGCGCGCTTGAAGCCGTGGGTGGCGGCCTCGCGCAAGCGGTCTTCGCCATTGGGCACCGGGCGGATCTCGCCGGACAGACCGACTTCGCCGAAGGCGATGGTCTTCTCTGCCAGCGGTCGGTCCTGCAGCGAGGACAATACCGCCAGCAGCACCGGCAGATCGGCTGCGGTTTCCTGCACGCGGATGCCACCGACCACGTTGACGAACACGTCCTGGTCGCCGACCAGTACGCCGCCGTGGCGATGCAGCACCGCCAGCAGCATGGCCAAGCGGTTCTGTTCCAGGCCGACCGCGACACGGCGCGGGTTCGACAGCGGCGACGCATCGACCAGTGCCTGTACCTCCACCAGCAGCGGCCGCGTGCCCTCGCGGGTGACCATCACGCAGCTTCCCGGCTGGTGGGTGCTGCCGCCGGACAGGAAGATCGCCGAGGGGTTGGAGACCTCCTTCAGGCCCTTGTCGCCCATCGCGAACACACCCAGTTCGTTGACCGCACCGAAGCGGTTCTTGAAGGCGCGCAGCAGACGGAAGCGGCTACCGCTCTCGCCTTCGAAATAGAGCACCGCATCGACCATGTGTTCCAGCACGCGCGGGCCGGCGATGCCGCCCTCCTTGGTCACGTGACCGACCAGGAACACGGCGGTGCCGGTCTCCTTGGCGAAACGCACCAGCCGCGCCGCACTCTCGCGCACCTGGCTGACCGAACCCGGCGCGGCGGTCAGGCTCTCGGTCCACAGGGTCTGCACCGAGTCGGCCACGATCAGCCGCGGGCCGGCCTTGGACGCATGCTGCAGGATCGACTCGACCCCGGTCTCGGCCAGTGCATTGACGCCATCCAACGGCAGCTCCAGGCGATGCGCGCGGCCGGCCACCTGGGCCAGCGACTCCTCGCCGGTGACGTACAACACCGGCAGTTCGGCCGCCATCTTCGCCACTGCCTGAAGCAGCAGGGTCGACTTGCCGATGCCGGGGTCGCCGCCGACCAGCACCACCGCGCCCTCGACCAGGCCACCGCCCAGCACGCGGTCGAACTCGCCGATGCCGGTCGAGACCCGCCGATGCTCGGTCTGCTCCACATCCTTGAGGGCGGTGATCTTCGGCGGGTCGATCTTGCCGGCCCAGCCCGCCCGGCGCGAAGCCGGCGCCTTGGCCGCCGCGGCACTTTCCAGCACGATTTCCGACAGCGAGTTCCAGGCGTTGCACTCGGTGCATTGGCCCTGCCACTTGCTGAATTCGGCGCCGCATTCATTGCAGACGTAAGCGGTGCGGGCTTTTGCCATTGGATGATTTCCAGCAACGGGAACAGGCGTGGCAGGATAGCCGAGCCGGGTCGCAGGTGCTGCGACCGCTCAAGTCCTGCCCGCCCGCGCCGATAGCTGTCGCGGGCGTGCGCCTTGCGGGCGCCCCTCCCTCTCCCTCTGGATTCAAAATGACTGGCAGTTACAGTCAGAGCCTGGTCGCCATCTCCCTGCTGGTGGCCATTCTTGCTTCGTATACGGCGCTGGACATGGCCGGCCGCCTGGCCACGGCCGAGGGCCGCGTTGCCCGCTGGTGGCTGGCCGGCGGCGCGGCGGCGATGGGCCTGGGTATCTGGTCGATGCATTTCATCGGCATGCTGGCCTTCGACCTGCCGATCCCGGTTGGCTACGACCTCGGCATCACCCTGTACTCGCTGGCCGTGTCGATCGGCGCCTCGGCCTACGCCCTGTGGCTGGTATCGCGTCCCAGCCTGCCGTGGCGCCGGCTGCTGGCCGGCGCCGTGCTGATGGGCCTGGGCATTGCCACCATGCACTACCTCGGCATGGCCGCCATGCGCATGCAACCGGGCATCGACTATCACCCGGGCTGGTTTGCCGCCTCCATCGCGGTAGCCATCGGCGCCGCCGGTGCCGCGCTGTGGATCGCCTTCCGGCTGCGTGCCGAGCAGCGCAACACCACGCGCCTGCGCCTGCTTGCCTCACTGGTGATGGGCCTGGCGATCGTCGGCATGCACTACACCGGCATGGCCGCGGCGCGCTTCCCCGAAGGCAGCATCTGTGGTGCGGTCGGCAGTGGCGGCATCGACACGCGCTGGCTGGCGGTACTGGTGATCGTCACCACCGTGGCCACGCTGGGCATCGCCCTGGTCGCCTCGCTGTTCGACCGGCAGATGCGTGTGCGCACCGGGCTGCTGGCCGATTCACTGGCGCACGCCAACGACAAGCTGATCCAGGCCGCCCTGCACGACCCGTTGACCCAGCTTCCCAACCGCATGCTGCTGCAGGACCGCATCGAGCAGGCCATCGAGAAGGCGCGGCGCCGCAACCATGCGGTGGCGGTGATGTTCTGCGACCTGGACGGGTTCAAGGCGGTCAATGATGCCTACGGGCACCAGCTGGGTGATCGCCTGCTGGTGGCGGTGGCGCAGCGTATCGGCGGCCTGCTGCGGCCGCAGGATACCTTCGCCCGCCTCGGCGGTGACGAGTTCGTGATCGTGCTGGCCATCGACATTCCCGACGATGCGGTGGTGGTGGCCGAGCGGATCATCGCAGCGGCTGGCGAACCGTTCCTGCTGGATGCAGCCGAGCTGCAGGTCAGCGCCAGCCTGGGCATCGCCCTGTATCCGGATGACGCCGGCAACGAGCGCGAGCTGATGGCACACGCCGATGCCGCGATGTACCACACCAAGGAAACGGGCCGGAACGGCTATACGTTCTTCACCCCGTCGATGCAGCTCAGCGCCAACCGCCAGCTGCGCCTGCTGCAGGACCTGCGCAAGGCCGTGACGCGCAATGAACTGGTCCTGCATTACCAGCCCAAGTTCCCGGCCGCCGGCGCACCGGCCACTGGCGCCGAGGCCCTGCTGCGCTGGCAGCACCCGGAGCTGGGCCTGCTGGCGCCGGACGTGTTCATTCCCATCGCCGAGCGCAGCGGCCTGATCCTGCCCATCGGCGACTGGGTGCTGGATCGGGCCTGTGCCCAGCTGCGGGCGTGGCACGATGCCGGGCACACGGCGTGGTCCATGGCGGTCAACCTGTCGCCGCTGCAGTTTTCTTCGCCGGCCCTGCTGGACAGCGTGCGCGAGGTGCTCGAACGGCACCGCATCGAGCCGGCACGGCTGACCCTGGAGATCACCGAGACCACGGCGATGAAGGACGTTGACGCCAGCCTGGCGATCCTCAACGATCTGACCGCGATGGGCGTGCATATCGCCATCGACGATTTCGGCACCGGCTATTCGAGCCTGTTGTACCTGAAGCGGATGCCGGCGACCGAACTGAAGATCGACCGCGCGTTCGTGCGCGATCTGGAATGCAATGACGAGGACGCAGCCATCGTGTCGTCGATCATCGCCCTGGGCCGCACCCTGCAGCTGCAGGTGGTGGCCGAAGGCGTGGAGACACAGGCGCAGCGCGAGTACCTGAGCGAACTGGGGTGTGACCAGCTGCAGGGCTACCACCTGGGCCGGCCGATGGAGGCCGAGGAATTCCTGCGCCGCGTGGCGGGGTAGAGCCGGCCAGCGCCCGGCACTACCACCGCGCGCGCCATACCCGGTGGGCGCGACAAACAAAAAGGCCGCCCGAGGGCGGCCTTTCTGCGTGACAACGTCGCCAGGACGTCAGTGCATCATGTGCACGTTCATGTTGTGCATGACCCACAGGGTGCCGATCACGATGATGCCGATCACCACCACGGTGAAGGCCGCAGCGTTGACGTTCCAGCGGCTTTCCGAAGAGCGGTCCAGGTGCAGGAAGAACACCAGATGGACCAGCATCTGCAGCACCGCGGTGACCGCGATCACCACACCGTTGACGGTGCGCGAGAAGTCGCCCGACATCACCATCCAGAACGGGATGACGGTCAGCACCACCGCCAGCACGAAGCCGATCAGGTAGGACTTGACGCTGCCGTGGCTCTCGCCGCCGGCTGCGTGGTCGTGTGCATGGTTGTCATGTGCCATTACAGCGCTCCATTGAGGTAGACGACGGAGAACACGCCGATCCAGATCAGGTCCAGGAAGTGCCAGAACAGGCTCAGGCACGCCATGCGGGTCTTGTTGGTCGGGGTCAGGCCGTACTTCTTCAGCTGCACGAACATCACCAGCAGCCAGAGCAGGCCGGCGCTGACGTGCAGGCCGTGGGTACCGACCAGGGCGAAGAACGCCGACAGGAAGGCACTGCGGTCCGGACCGTAGCCCTGGTGGATCAGGTGCTGGAACTCCCACACTTCCATGCACATGAAGCCGAAGCCCAGCAGCCAGGTGATGCCCAGCCACAGGTACATCTGGCCCATCTGCTTGCGGTGCATGGCGATCATGCCCAGGCCGAAGGTCAGCGACGAGGTCAGCAGCAGCGCGGTTTCCCACGCCACGAACGGCAGTTCAAACAGGTCCTTCGCGGTCGGGCCACCATCGGTACCGCCTGCCAGCACCACGTAGGTGGCGAACAGCGAGGCGAAGATGAGGCAGTCGCTCATCAGGTACACCCAGAAACCGAAGACGGTGTTGCCGCCGGTGTCGTGGTGCTCGTGGTCGTCATGGCCATGGGCCGCCGCGTGCGCGGCGTGCCCGTGGCTCAGGGTCGAGGTATTGGTGCTCATGCCTTCAGCTCCGACTTCACCAGGCCCTGGGCTTCCAGGTGCTTGCGGTGTTCGTTCTCGATGCGTTCCACCTCGGCGGCCGGGACCCAGTAGTCCACGTCCTGGTCGAAGGTGCGGTAGATGAACGTGGCGATCATGCCGACGAAGCCGACGATGGCCAGCCACCAGATGTGCCAGATCATCGCGAAGCCGAACACCAGGCTGAAGGCACCGATGACAACGCCCGTGCCGGTGTTGCGCGGCATGTGGATGTCGGTGTACTTGGCCGGCTTCGGCCAGGCTTCACCACGCTGCTTGCGCTCCCAGAAATCGTCCAGCTCGGTGACTTCCGGCAGGGTGCCGAAGTTGTAGAAGGCCGGCGGCGAAGAGGTTTCCCACTCCAGCGTACGGGCATCCCACGGGTCGCCGGTCAGGTCGACGGTCTTCTTGCGGTCGCGGATCGACACGGCCACCTGGATGATCTGGCACAGGATGCCGGCACCCACGATGAAGGCACCTGCAGCGGCGATCAACAGCAGCGGCTCGTAAGCCGGGTTGACGGTGCTCTGCAGACGACGGGTCATGCCCATGAAGCCCAGCACGTACATCGGCATGAAGGTCACGTAGAAGCCGATGAACCAGCACCAGAACGCGCACTTGCCCCAGAACTCATTGAGGCGGAAGCCGAACATCTTCGGCCACCAGTAGGTGATGCCGGCGAACATGCCGAACACCACGCCGCCGATGATGACGTTGTGGAAGTGGGCGATCAGGAACAGGCTGTTGTGCAGCACGAAGTCGATGGCCGGGATCGCCAGCATCACGCCGGTCATGCCGCCGATGACGAAGGTGACCATGAAGCCGATGGTCCACAGCACCGGGGTGGTGAAGTGCACGCGGCCGCGGAACATGGTGAACAGCCAGTTGAAGATCTTCACGCCGGTCGGGATCGAGATGATCATCGTCGTGATGCCGAAGAAGGCATTGACGTTGGCACCCGAGCCCATGGTGAAGAAGTGGTGCAGCCACACGATGAACGACAGCACGCCGATGCAGGCGGTGGCGTAGACCATGCCCTTGTAGCCGAACAGCGCCTTGCGCGAGAAGGTCGCGATGACTTCGGAGAACACACCGAACGCCGGCAGGACCAGGATGTACACCTCCGGGTGACCCCAGATCCAGATCAGGTTGATGTACAGCATGGCGTTGCCGCCACCGTCATTGGTGAAGAAGTGCGTACCCAGGTAACGGTCCAGGGTCAGCAGCACCAGGGTGATGGTCAGCACCGGGAAGGCGGCGACGATCAGCACGTTGGTCACCAGGGCAGTCCAGGTGAACACCGGCATCTGCATCAGCTTCATGCTGGGGGTACGCATCTTCAGGATGGTGATGAAGAAGTTGATACCGCTCAGCGTGGTACCCAGGCCTGCGACCTGTAGACCCCAGATGTAATAGTCCATGCCGACGCTTGGACTGTATTCGATGCCCGACAACGGCGGGAACGCCAGCCAGCCGGTGGCAGCGAACTCACCGATCCACAGCGACAGCATGATCAGCACCGCGCCGGACACGAACAGCCAGAAGCTGAGCGAGTTGACGAACGGGAACGCGACGTCGCGCGCACCGATCTGCAGCGGCACGGCCAGGTTCATCAGGCCGGTGATCAACGGCATCGCCACGAAGAAGATCATGATCACGCCGTGGGCGGTGAAGATCTGGTCGTAGTGGTGCGGCGGCAGGTAACCCTCGGACCCGCCGACGGCAAGCGCCTGCTGGGTACGCATCATGATGGCGTCGGAGAAACCGCGCAGCAGCATGACGAAGGCGACGATGAGGTACATCACGCCGATCTTCTTGTGATCCACCGAGGTGAACCACTCCTTCCACAGATAGCCCCACAGCTTGAACTTGGTGATCAGGGCCATCACGCCCAGGCCACCCAGCACCGCGCCGATCAACGTCGTCAGGACGATCGGATCGTGGGGGATCGACTCAAGAGAGAGTTTTCCCAACATGTTCATTCTCCCGAACCCGCGTGGCCAGCATGGCCTGCGTGTTCGTGTTCGTTGGCATCCAGGTTTTCACCCGATTCCTTGGAATCATGCGCGTCACTGGGGGCGTGGCCCTCATGCGCTTCATGGCTGGCGGCATCGGCAGCGGCGGCACCGGCGTGTTCGTGCTTCATGCCGTAGTGCTTGTTGTCGCCCATGTGCTTGGCGATGACCCAGTCGAACAGGCCTTCTTCGGTCTTGCCGAAGTAAGTGACCGGATACCACTCGGCGTTGCGTGCTTCACCCAGGGCCTTGAACGAGGCCTTGTCCAGGGTCTGCTCGCCGGCGCGGACCTGGTCCAGCCACTGGCGGTATTCGGCATCGGTGACCGAGTAGGCGGTGAAGTGCATCTTGGCGAAGCCCGCGCCGCTGTAGTGCGAGGACATGCCCGGGAATTCACCGGTCTCGTTGGCGATCAGGTGGAGCTTGGTCTCCATCGCAGCCATCGAGTAGATCATGCTGCCCAGGTGCGGGATGAAGAAGGCATTCATCACCGAATCGGACGTGATCTTGAAGTTCAGCGGCGTGTTGACCGGGAACTTGATTTCGTTGACGACCGCCACCTTCTCTTCCGGATAGATGAACAGCCACTTCCAGTCCAGCGAGATCGCCTCGATGGTGACCGGCTTGACGTCCGAATCCAGCGGCTTGTACGGGTCCAGTGCGTGCGACGAGCGCCAGGTCAGGACCGCCAGTACCAGCACGATCATGCAGGGAATGGACCACACCACCACCTCGATCGCCGTCGAGTGGGACCACTTCGGCTCGTAACGGGCCTTGGTGTTGGAGGCGCGATACTTCCACGCGAAGGTCAGGGTCATGATGATGACCGGGATGACGACCAGCAGCATGAGCACGGTGGCCGTGATCAGCAGGGTCTTCTCATCCTGGCCGATCTGGCCCTTCGGACTGAGGATGGCCACGGCATCGCAGCCGGTGAGCATCACCAGCAACGACAGCAGCAGGCCCGGGCGCAACCAGCGCCCAAGGGTTTTCAACGGAATCATCGGTCGATCCAATTGCGAGGGAATGCCGTTCCCCGTCCTGCCTGTTCCGGCCAAAGCCGGTCCCACCGGTCCGGAAGACAGGTAGGGAGGTGGGGTCGAGTCAGCCTTTCAATTTTAGGCCGTCACCCATCATTTAAGAAAGGCATTGACATTGATCGAGCGCAGGAAAGGCCCGATTCTGGCTGCGACACGTTGTCGCACCGCGCGGGCGCGGCGGGCAGAACACCCGGGGGCGGCATCCTGGGATCGGGCGATGGTGCCTGCTCCGCCCGTGTTCGGCAAAGTGACCTGAACATGTTCAGACACGCGCGCGCGGGCAATGCATGGGATGCTCGGCGTCGGAGGAAGCCCCATGGACAAGATCGACTTCAAGGAGCGCGATCGCGCGTTGTACCAGCCCCCGGCGGGCCGGTTTGTGACGGTGGACGTGCCGCCCCTGCCCTACCTGATGGTCGACGGTCGCGGCGATCCGAATACCGCCCCCGCGTATGTGCAGGCGGTGCAGTGGCTGTACTCGGTGAGCTATGCACTGAAGTTCGCGCTGAAGGCCGGGGGCCAGGACTACGTGGTGCCGCCGCTGGAAGCGCTTTGGACCGCCGAGGATCCGTCGAGCTTTGTGGCACGCCGCAAGGATGAGTGGAGGTGGACGGTGATGATCCGTACGCCGGACGGGATCAGTCCAGCACAGCTGGAGGCTGCCATCGCCAAGGCGGCGAAGAAACTAGGCGACGTTCCGGCCAGCTTTCGCCATGAAATTCTTGAAGAGGGCCTCTGCCTGCAGACCCTGCATGTAGGCGCCTACGATGACGAGGGTCCGGCCCTGGCCCGTCTGCACGACGAACTGATGCCATCTCTGGGATACACCTTCGCCGGCCCCCATCACGAGATCTACCTGAGCGATCCGCGCAGGACCGACGCAGCGCGGTTGAAGACTGTGCTTCGGCAGCCGGTGCGGGCGCTTGAACCTGATAAGAGTTCGCGCTCATAACGTAAGGACTGTGATTGCTTCAAATGCCCAAACAAAAAGCCCCGACCAAGGCCAGGGCTTCTCATTACAACTGGTGCCGGAACCAGGAGTCGAACCTGCGACCTACGCAAAGGTGACTCGCCAACTGAACCGCAACAGCAGCCAAGCGGCGCCAAGGCCAAACACGCCATGCAGCAGTCGGCCATACCGGCGCAGATGTCACAGAGCATCTTCAGCCACGCTCGCCCACATTCTTTCCACAATTCTGGCCAGAAGCGCAGCTTTCACCGTTCATCCCCAAAGCCCTCCTTGGGTAGGATCCGGAAGCCAACGGGCCTGTCATTTGGGCTTGGCTCTTGCTTCCCCCGATCGGGCGGGGAGCGTCTCCCAACCTAACCAACAACGGGTACCAGTTTATGCCCCCTCCTCCCAAGGACCTTCAACGATCCTCCCCCGCCATACGCCTTCAATTCCAGGTGCAACAACGATGATCTTAGCAGTGAGATCACCGTCTGATCCTGTAGCGGGCATCCCTTCTTCGAGAACCAGTTGCTCTCTTCTCAGATCCTCCAG
This sequence comes from Stenotrophomonas veracruzanensis, assembly GCF_032911525.1. NCBI lineage: Bacteria > Pseudomonadati > Pseudomonadota > Gammaproteobacteria > Lysobacterales > Lysobacteraceae > Stenotrophomonas > Stenotrophomonas veracruzanensis. The sequence goes on along the minus strand of NZ_JAWJTI010000002.1, from coordinate 172,390 downwards.
CGTCCCCGTGAGGTTAAGCCTCAAGAAGCCATCAGAATCTCTATTGTTGAAGTCGACAAATATTCTGAGCTCAGACATCTATGGCCTCTGCAGCCTTTCAACGGCCGAAACCGGATTGGATACTGTAGGGGAAAACAACCGGCTCGCTGCTTCCGGCTCAAGCCCCACAACTGTTGCGTGCGTCGGCGAGACCCCGCCTGTCGAGATGACATCACCTCCCGCAGCCCTTACCTGCCCAACCGTGGAAACACCGACCTGATCGTGAGTTACATTGCTGCACAACTGGCAGAACGACGATCCATTTGCACTCTCTGCGGAGAAACCGAAGGGCCCTGCCGGATGCTGGCCGGTACCCTTCCCAATTCCAGCCGCTGAATTTGCTCCCTGAGCGGAGCCACCTCGAACTACCAATGCACTGTTCGCCAATCGAGCTTCAGCCGTTGCGAGCCCTCCGACGGCCTGACCAGCGCCCCGCATCCCCTCCGCAACCATTAGTGCGGAACCGAATTTGTAGCCACCTTGCCCAACTTGACTCGCCGGCGCACCAAACAATGGGCCGCCATTTAGCTCCCGCGTTCGGGACATATCTACGGTGCCGTATACGCTCGGGCCAGCATTCCGGCCAATGCTGTAGGCAGCATCACCGACCGCGCGTCCAACGCCTCCCCAGAACTGTCAGAAAGATGTATCACAGCGGCCATCAGGGTCCGTATATCGGTAAGGGTTCCCCGATGCGTATCTGTAGCGGTTGAACATACCAACTGGGTTTGCGTAAGCCGTCACCGGATCCACCGACAGGAACACACCCAACTGCGGATCCATGTACCGCTGCTGCATGTAGCTCAGCCCGGTGGCCGAATCGCTCACATGCCCGGTGTACCCCGGCCTGTCCTTGACCTGCCCGCCCAACTCGGCACCATACGGCTCAAACCGGCGTCGCTCGACAACACTTCCTGTGTTGTCCGTAACCGCAACCGGGCTGCCCAGCGCATCCACATGCGTCCAGGTAACACCCGTCGGGCTGCGGGTGGCCAGCAGTCGACCACCTACATGGATGTACTCCGAGGCTCCCTTCCCTCGCCGATCTTCGTGCACCACTTTCCCGGCCAACGAATACATCTCGCGCAGGCGTTGCCCTTGGGCATCGTACGCCACCGCACACCGCCCATAGCCGAGACGAAAAGCCCCGACCTAGGCCGGGGCTTCTCATGCAACCTTCCCGGCCAACGAATACATCGCGCGCAGGCGTTGCCCCTGGGCGTCGTAGGCATAGCGCTCCGCCTCCTTAACCTCGCGCAGCCTGTTTCCAAAGTCGAAGTCGTACATGCGCCCGTTGCGCAGCGGGAGATTGCCTTAAACATCCCAAGCCAATCCGGTCACCATACTTGCTTAGAACGCGGGCCCTACGTGCTTGGACCGGAATGCACGACAACGCCATGCACACGCAAGTCCGGGGACGCCTCACATCCCGCGCTTTCGTCCTGGAAACACGCATGAGGAAGCCCAGCCATGTCCATCTCGAAGACCACTCTGGAGCGATTGACAAAGTTGGCATAGCGCCTACCGTCTTCATTTCCCGTGACAAGACGACCGTTCGGATAGGCAGCCTTCAGCGCCACTAGCGTGGAGCCAACGCCAATTCCCTTCTCATCTACCAATCCGTCGGACATAGTTCGCAGCCTCTCTATCCGGCCTTGATCGAACCAGCATTCGACAACCAAACCGTCGGGCAACGAGACATCCATGACTATATATTCGTCGCCTTCCTGCATAACCGATCGTTCAATTATGGGATTCCCGGCCTTTAAAAGTTGGCTCTTGGTCATCCCAATACGCAGGCCCGCAAGTGAGCCACTATTGGCATCAACTCCTGCCACCAAGGGAACAGCTTCATTAGGCGTATGCTTCGCCACATTCATTACGTCGGAGGGAGCAGGACTGCATGCCACTAGCATCACGAGCCAAGCTCCGCCGGAGATGATCTTCATTCTTTGGGTTTCCAGTCAGTGAAGCGTCCCTGCGTTCCATCCTGCTTAAGATCTACATGCACGCCACGTCCATCAGTATATTGATTGACCCGATTGAATTCGCCGGAGCTATGGGCCGCATCAGCGGTCTGCTTAGCTGTACTCCCATTGATCCGTATATCTGCCGCGTTGTCCTGTAGGTGCTGGCTCCGACTCGCGCCACCCACCGTTCGATTTTGATCCACCGTTCTTTGGCCGCTAGTAACTTCGACATTCTTGCCGGATTTATCACTGAAGTTGAGCAATTTGGTCGTCACTTCAGATCCGGGATTGGCTGGCGCACCACCCAATGACTTCTGAGGTAGAAGGGTGACAGTTCCACGAACTTCCGTCCGTGTTCCATGGACGATTCCATAATTGGAAACATTCGTCCTCACGACATCGACCGCCCCACTGCCGGTCGTCGTACGCGTAGTTGTCTGGTAGAAGACAAGCGGCTGGCCAGGGACTGCCTGTCTGCCGTCGGGATCCGTAAACTTGTACGGATTCCCGTTCGCATACCGATACCGATTGAACTGCCCAACAGGCTGCTCATACGCCGTCACCGGATCCACCGACAGGAACACACCCAACTGCGGATCCATGTACCGCTGCTGCATGTAACTCAGCCCTGTGGCCGAATCGCTCACATGCCCGGTGTACCCCGGCCCGTCCTTGACCAGCCCGCCCAACTCGGCACCATACGGCTCAAACCGGCGTCGCTCAACAACACTTCCTGTGCCATCCGTGACAGCGACCGGGCTGCCCAGTGCATCCACATGCACCCAGGTAACACCCGTCGGGCTGCGGGTGGCCAGCAGTCGACCACCTACATGGATGTACTCCGAGGCGCCCTTGCCTCGTCGCTCTTCATGCACCACCTGCCCGGCCAACGAATACATCGCGCGCAGGCGTTGCCCCTGGGCGTCGTAGGCCACCGCACGCCGCCCATAGCCGAGACAAATAGCCCCGACCTAGGCAGGAGCATTTCATGCAACTGACACCGGGAACAGGAGTCGAGCCTGTGACCTACTTATTACGAATCCAGCAAACAGGCCACACGAGCAAACAAAGCGGCTAACAACGGGCCAGACAGGCACTACTCGCAAGGAACGGGCCCGAGACTCTCAGAGCCAAGTGCGCCAAATGCGCCAAATCCACGGATATCTACAGAAGCACGAAATAGCGCAAGGACCATCACTTCCGCATCATCAAGAAACGAATAATTATCCAAAAGCTCTGAAACCTCAACGGACACAAAATAATCGAAGTCCCAATTTCCAAGCCTCTCGACACTCAAAGGAATATTGTGAACTACATTTAAAATAATTACAGCTCCGCGAATATTCCCATTAGAAACACTAGCAACAGCAGCGTCAATTGCAAACTCAATCAACGCCCTTGCGGGAATCACCTCAATGGCTTCGACGTCTCCCGAAACCCCACTCAGAGCAGCTAGCGCATCACCAGCCCGCCCCCCGACAAGGAGAAAATTTCTTGCAGAAACCAAGGCCGCGGCAACACGATCAAATGAATTCACATGAAACCCCGTCAAATATAAATTTTGAGACCTTCCCTATGAAGATCTCTATATGACAAATCCTCACACCCATATCAGTATCCAGGCCCCGCAGAATACACCAAATCCGCCGGGCTCTTATATGCCCCCCACGGCAACTGAACCTCTCTTACAGGGACCTCAGACACTCCCGCTCGCGGCGCGGCCAATGCGCGATGGTGACCATCTAGAATGTAAAGCGCCCCTTCATGTCGCGTGACAACCAGAGACTCTCTCACAGCTCCATCGCTTCTTATACTTTTCACAAGGCGATCCAGGGCTTTATTGCTCATGGTCCTCCCGTGAGTCGCGATGAGGCTTCTCACCTCGGCAACAGCCGGCCTGATCTCCGGGCCAACCGGAGTTGCCATTGACGCAATGCTGATCACTGCCGCAATCGGAACCTCCCCGGACCCAGAATGGGCCGCCGAAGAAATTTCCTTAATATCGCCCCTAGCATCCTGAATCGTCGAAGCGACCATATCCACAAGGCGATCGACAGGCCTCTTGCTTTTCTCAAGGAGGAAAGATTGGTTTGCCGCCTCAATATCCTTACGACTCATCCGCCCATCGGGATCCGTGAACTTATACGGATTCCCGCTCGCATACCGATAGCGATTGAACTGCCCAACTGGCTGCTCATATGCCGTCACCGGATCCACCGACAGGAACACCCCCAACAGCGCATCCATGTACCGCTGCTGCATGTAGCTCAGCCCTGTGGCCGAATCGCTCACATGCCCGGTGTACCCCGGCCTGTCCTTGACCTGCCCGCCCAACTCGGCACCATACGGCTCAAACCGGCGTCGCTCGACAACACTTCCTGTGTTGTCCGTGACCGCAACCGGGCTGCCCAGTGCATCCACATGCGTCCAGGTAACACCCGTCGGGCTGCGGGTGGCCAGCAGTCGACCACCTACATGGATGTACTCCGAGGCGCCCTTGCCTCGTCGCTCCTCATGCACCAGCTGCCCGGCCAACGAATACATCGCGCGCAGGCGTTGCCCCTGGGCATCGTACGCCACGGCACGCCGCCCATAGGCATCGTAGGCATAGCGCTCGGCCTCCTTCACCTCGCGCAGCCTGTTGCCAAAGTCGAAGTCGTACTTGCGCCCGTTGCGCAGCGAGAGATTGCCTTGAACATCCCAGGCCAATCCGGTCACCGTCGCGCCAGCATCATCGCGGACATTGGTCAGCTGGTTGCGCGCGTCGTACCAGAATTGCTGGCTGCGCACGCCTGCCAGTTGCACGCTCAGTAGATTGTCCTGCACGTCATAGGTGTAGCGGAATGCGCCATCGCCCCCGAAGGAAGTCGACTGCGCAAGCGTCAGCCTGCCCTGGCCGTCGTAACCCATACGGATATCATGCGCAGTTCCCTGCTGCCGATCGATGATTGCCGAAGCATCACCATTGGCGCCGTACTGATACAGAAGCTCGCTGGCAGTGCCATCCTTTAATTGCGACGGAAGCATCCGCGCATTGAGCACGCCCTGATGCTCGATGCCATTGCCATAGCGCATGCCAGCGAGCGCGCCATTGGGATGCCAGGCGATGTTCTCGGCATAGAGCGCTCCAGCACTGTCAGAGATTCGTCTGGGCTGGCCGAGTGCGTCGGGCTCATAGCTCAGTGTCAGCCCTCCTGGTCGTGTCTCGCTGGACAGGTTCCCATTTCTATCGTGGCCATAGCCTATTGAAAGCGGGCTGCCCCCATCGAGGGTCGACTCTTCCCATATGAGCTGCCGGCTTGGTGAGTATCGATAGCTGTTGACGACCGCGGCGTTCGGCCCATCGTTGCTGGTGATCACCTTCGAGGGAAGCCCGTCAGGCGTGTACTCCCAGCGCTGATTGCCCCTGCCATCAGGAAAGCGCAGTTCCACAAGGCGGTTTCGCACGTCGTAGACGCGATCGACCCGACGTCCAGAAGACCAGGCCGATTCGCGATCACAGCGCCCGGCATCCGGCAGTGCCAGGCCCGCAGCAGACCAGGTCAGATTGCCAGCTCCGTCATACTCCATCACGGTCGCACCGGTTTCCGGCTCGATCACCTTGCATAGTCGCTGCTGGGCGTCATACACATATCGCCGGACCGCACTGGCGGGTGACTGCGGCGCGCTCACGCTGATCGTGATCTCGTCGCTGCCCGATGCTCCCCTGGAATCGCGGGCAACGGCGCGCAGCGTGTGCGGTCCTTCGCCCAGCCCCGTCAGCTGCACCTGATAGGGAGCCGAGGACAATTCCGCGACAAGCGCTCCGTCCCGGTAAAGCCTGACATCACTGACAACGCCGTCGGCGTCGCTCGCCGAGGCGCTGAAGAGCGTGGTCGCAGGGGAGGTCAGCGCAGTCGTCGCTTGTGGGGCGGTAATGCGGACGACTGGCGCCTGGTTCGCTGAAAGTGCGTGATGCCCCGAGCCTTCGAGCGCAACCGGCTGTGCGGTCAGCGCGGAAACACCATAGGCGTGAATGGTCTTTCCCAAGCCAGCCTGAAGCACCTCAGCCGAAGGAGTGATCAGGAAGTCATGCGCGCTCCCCGTTGCGCACTGGGCCGCCCTTTCAGTGGGACCTGCCCGGTCAGCCAGATACTCTCCAGCAGATAGTCCTGCGCCCTCAGGCCCTCCAATGAACACACGCACTTTGATCGGCCCAGGCACATGCGTCGAGCAGGCCCAGCCGACGATATTGCCGTCCCGCAGACCCGTGATCGCACCTGAGACCTTTGATGCGTGCACGGTCCTGGAGTCACTCAACGCCACCGCTCCACGCGTATCGCTTACAGATGCCTGTACCGTATGGCTGCCCGGTGATGCCACCCAGTCAACAAAGTGATTGGGCGGGGACGTCACGCCGATCGTGGCGCCGTCCACGACGAAGCTCACCGATGCAACGCCATCGTCCGCATCGCTGGCCGTTGCAGAGAGACGAATGAGCGTGCCTTCTGAGTACACGGCGCCATGCGCCGGAGATACCAGCGTTACGACAGGCTGCTGGTTGGCCGGCACCACGAACACGCCTGACGGCATCAGGACCAGTGACACGCCCGCGCCACCATCGCTCCATTGTGGGCACGTCAATCTCTATGATCTGACGGCGCAACAGCCACGGGAACACTGATCGGATGCGGTCCGAGTACTGACGACCACCCTTCAGCTCAGCAATCGCCCAAGGCTCGAAATGCTCGTTGAGTAGTGTTTCGAGCGTGCAGCTAGCGGGCTTGGACTTTGCGAGCACCGGCAATCCGGACTGAACGTACTCAGCGACCGCTTGCCGGGCTTGGTCGCGGGCCTGATCAAGTGTCAGATGCTCGACCGACCCCAAGGTACGACGCTTACCGTGCGCCCAGGTCACGATCCAAGCCTTGTGCCCTGATGGCTGCACACGCAGGATCAGGCCGCGAGCCTGAGCGTCCCTCAGCTCATAGGGGCGCTCTCGGGGCTCAGCTGTGAGAACGATGCGTTTGGTGATGGCGGATGACATTGCGCAGACTGTCCGTAAGTGGCGGTAGAGCCAACTTAGGACAGGATGCAAGGCGGTGTTTGGATGCGGATCTTCCGTTTTTTAACGTCGCAGCCCCAAGATCTCAGTCTTGACTTTTGCCCCCACCGAGGAGCAAAGAAAACGTCCTCATCGTGCTTGCCTGCTCCTTCAGAAGGGCCAGGTGTCCACGAAGATCCTTCGCAGGTACCCCATTACTGTCCCGCATAAAAAAATTCACCGATGCAGTTGCAACAGGACCCTTGTGATCTTTAGGCGTCATCTCCCGGAGGGCCTCAAGCATGACCGCAGCGCAAGCGTCGGCCATTTTGTGCGAAAGGCTACTTCTAAGCGGCGCAATCACTCGATGAATTTTTTCACCGAATAGGATCGCCTCTTCCTTGCTCGGAATAGCACCCTTGTGGACCACACGATTTCGGAACTTCGGCCAATCGCCCTGCTTGTCTTGATCCAAAATTCCCGGCTTCTCACCAAAACAAGCCGCCCATAGAAAAATGAAGGCACCGAGCTGTCGCTCTGATTGATTGGATACCTCCTTCCAGGACTTGCTGAAGACATCAGGCGAAGTATCCGCGTCCTTGAGCATCACTCGAATGGCGTATTCGTAGAATCGTTCCAAGCTAGCAGCGAACGACGACACCGCCTCCCGGTAGTAACCATCATTAATGGCGTTACAGGCGATTTCAAACAGCAGCTCGAATCTATTTTGCTGAAGCACAGTGACGCTCTGATGCCCCTGGTCACAAGCCAGGTGAAAGACGCCACTATCGTTGTACTCAGCCATGGATACGTTGGGAAAGCCCCGACCATTTTGGCACTCAAAACAGTTAAGCAACATTCTCACTACATCCCCCTTATTCGAGTTCGACACTTCCGTTGTAGGGCAGAGGCTCAGCTCCCCGTCTTCTTACAGCCTACTTGGATGGGGTTCTACCCCCATATCAAGGACGGCTCCAAACGAACTGCGAACTTCCGATCCTGCCCCCCCCCTTCACCCACCACAGCACAGTAAGGCTCGTAGTCGTAGCGTTTGATCACGTTGTCGTTGGCATCGTTCTCAGCAACAACCGAGCCAAGCGCGCCCGTGTGGATGTAGGTGACCGTCGTTTGTGCCACTGCGGCTGGTGACAGGCCAAGGCCAATCAGCAGCACGCAGCACAGCCAGGCACCCAAGGCCCCCAGCTTCCGAAATCGTTCTTCAAATCCCCTGAAGCGGGTCGGCACACCGCCTGCAGTTCCCCCGAACCTGCGCATCCTTCCAATCCCTGAAAGAGCCTTGAAGCAAGGCTGGGTATTCACAGCACAGGAATGGCCGGGTGCGGTTGCCAGATCAGGAACAGGGCGCGGCGCTAAGCGCCTGGGAAGCCGGGCTGGCCGCGAGATTCGGAAATTGGGGGCTGCCAGCCATGGGCTGGCACTACTGGGGCCGGCATTCCGCCGGGCATGGCCCCGCGCTACCAGAGCACAAAAAAAGCCCCGACCAAAGGCCGGGGCTTTTCTACAACTGGTGCCGGAAACAGGAGTCGAACCTGCGACCTACGCATTACGAATGCGCCGCTCTACCAACTGAGCTATTCCGGCGGAGCCCGCGATTTTACGGGCTGGGCGCCCCGGCGGTCAATCCATCCGGCTCAGCTCGCTTCTACCCGGTTGGCGCACACCCGCCCAGCCGCGAAATCCTGCAGGTTCCCCAGCGTGATCGCCGAGATCTCCTGCAGCGCCTCCACGGTGAAGAAGCCCTGGTGGCCGGTCACCAGCACGTTGGGGAAGGTCATCAGGCGCTGGAAGGCCTCGTCGTCGATGATCTCGCCGGACAGGTCCTGGAAGAACAGCGCGCTTTCCTGCTCGTACACGTCGATGGCCAGATGACCGAGCCGCCGCGACTTCAGCGCGCGGATCACCGCATGGGTATCGACCAGCCCGCCGCGCGAGGTGTTGACCAGCATCGCGCCCGGTTTCATCCGGGCCAGTGACGCATCATTGATCAAGTGGTGGGTCTCAGGCGTCAGCGGGCAATGCAGCGAGACGATGTCGGCGCGCGCCAGCAGTTCATCCAAGCCCACCCTCTCGCCCACACCTGCGAAGTCCGGTGACGGATACGGATCATGCCCCAGCACGATGCAGCCCATGCCCTTGAAGATGCGTGCGGTGGCCAGGCCGATCTTGCCGGTACCCACAATGCCGACCGTGCGGCCATGCAGGGTGCGCCCAAGCAGGCCATCAAGCATGAAGTTACCTTCGCGCACGCGGTTGTAGGCGCGATGGGTCTGGCGGTTGAGGGTCATCACCAGCGCCAGCGCATGCTCAGCCACCGCCTCCGGCGAATAGGCCGGTACGCGTGCGACGAACAAGCCCAGCGCTTTCGCAACCGCCAGATCCACGTTGTTGAAACCCGCGCAGCGCAGCAGCACGGCCCGCACGTCCATCGCATACAGGACGTGCAGCACCGGTGCATCCAGACGGTCGTTGACGAACACGCAGACCGCGGCGCAGTCCTGTGCCAGCGCAGCCGTGTGCACGTCCAGCGCCACATCGAAGTACACGAACGCAAAGCCGTCCCCAGCCGCATCGCGCTGGTTTGCCTCATCAAGGAAACGGCGGTCGTAGGGGCGGGCACTGAAGACGGCGATCTGCATGGTTGGGCCTGGGTGGAATGCCCTGCCGACCATACCGCAGCAGCGCCCGCGTTGGGATGGCACCGGCGATGCCGTCATCGCCGGTGCCGGGTGCCACTCAGAACCTGTAGCCCAGGCCGAGCATCACGCCGTTCTGGATCTGCCCATCGCGGCGCTCACCCACGTAGTCGGCCATGATCGACAGGCGCTCGCTGGCGCGACTGGTCACGCCCAGGTTCCAGGCCAGCACCTGCTCGCCCACGCGCTGGCTGCTGGCGCCGAACACCAGATCCGGTGCCGCGGCGAAGCCGGTGCTGTAGCGGGCCTGCGAATCGCCCAGTTCCTTCTGCCAGACCACCCGGGCGCGCGGGGTGATGCGCTCACCGTTGTTGCCTTCGAACGTCTTGAACAGCTGCAGGCCGGCACCTACGCGGATGCTCTCCAGGCTGCCACTGCGTCCCACCAGCGCGCCAGCGCCCTGCCCTTCGTTGAAGCGGGTGGCCGAGGTACGCGCGTAGTCCACCACCGGCAGCAACGGCTGGATCACCAGGCCCTTCCCGGTCGTGAAGGAGAACGCATGCTCCACTCGTGCGGAGATCGCATCGTTGCTGTACTTGGCGCGAAGCGGCTGCTGCAGGCCGTCGATGCCGCTGACACTGCGGCGGGTGTCATGCCGCAGGTCGGTGTAGCGCACGGCTGCCGACAGGTAGCCCCGCGAATAGGTCGCGTCCAGATAGCCACCCACGTCCAGCGCGCGCACGTCACCGCTGAAGTCGGAGCCGTCGCTGCCCTTGGTCGACATATCGGCCGCCGCCACGCTGACGCCCAGGGTGACGCGGTCATCGGCCACGCGGGTGTCTGCACCGATCACGATGCCACCGATGTTGTGGCTCAGGCCAGCGACGCCGCCATCGGCATCGATGCGGCCATGGCTGGCGAAACCGCGCGCCCAGATGCCGTGGCTGCGTCCCGCATCACCGCTGGCCGCAGCGCTGCCCGATGCCGGCTCGACCAGGTGCATCGCCAGCTGGTTGAACAGGCTGCCATGGCGCATGCCCGGCTGGGAGGAGACCGACTGCGCCACCTGCGAGGCCAGGCCGTCGGCATCACCGCCGCTGCGCATCGCCGTCTGGTGCTGCTGCACCACGTTGCCGATGCTGCCCACCAGCGCGTTGTCGGCCAGGCGCAGGCTCGCGTGCGCGTCACCGCGCAGGGTACCGGCCTGCTGCGCGATCACATCACGGTCGGCGAACTGCAGCGCGCCCAGCAGCGACTTCAGGCTGCTGTCCTGGCGGTCGGAAGCCGTGGCCAGCGCGCGGCCCAGGCCATCACCCGAGGTGCCGTTGGCGAACAGGCCCAGCTGATCGAAACCGGGGTTGGCGGTCAGCCACAGGCCATCGGCGGTCTGCTTCACGTTGAAGCTCAGCAGCGAGTTGTGGCGCGGCCGGAACACCTCACCGCCGGTGATGCTGGCGCGGTAGCCGGTATCGCCCAGGCGCACGGCCTCTTCGAACCCGCCCTGGTAGATCGGGCCCTGCACAAGATCGCGGCGGAAATCCTGGCCGTAGTAGCCCTGCGCCACGTTCAGTTCGAGGAAGGCGCCCTTGGAGATCACCAGCGCCCCATCGGTCTGCTTGCTGTCGAAGAAGCTGCCCACGCGGATGCGGCCACTACCGGTGCCACCGTTTTCGGTGACGTCGAACAACACCTTGCCGCCCGGCATGATGTTGACGTAGCCGTGGGTGACCAGATCGCCACCGCGCGGCATCAGCGTGCCGTAGACACGCAGGCGGTTGAAGCCATCCTCGCGCCAGGACGGTCGCGTGCCGCTGGCCAGTGCACTGAGATCCATCGCGGTCCCTGCCACGTCACCGTGGCCAACCAGCATGCCGGCGCTCATCACGCGCACTTCTGAAGCACGCAGGGCGCCGCCCTCCAGGGCGATGGTGCCGTTGTCGACCAGCATGAAGTCGGCACCGATGGTCGCGGAGGTCCGCCAGGTGGCGCCATTGGTCACGCGGATCACGCCCATGGCGTTGTCCAGCGTGGACACATCCAGGTCGCCCAGGCGCAGCTTGGACAGCAGCAGGGCCTTGTAGGTGGGATCGTTCTGGTAGTCCTGTACCGAGTTCGCGCCGATTCCCTGCGGACCATTGCTGGAGGCGTTGTAGATGCTCTGCGCCAGGTTGATGTAGCTGGACTGCCAATTGGTGTTCCAGCGCGCGAAATCATCGTCGACGAAGGTCTGCAGCTGGCGACCGGTGCGCAGATAGCCGGGATTGATGTCGCCGCTCACGTTCGCGCTCACATTCAACGTATCGCCCGGATCGCGGTACCCGCTCGCGGTGATGATCCTGTTGCTGTAGATGTCCTGGCCGGGGAACGACTCCAGCTTGCTGCCGCTGCCATCGGGATCGAAGGTGACCGAGGGGCCCGTGCCGCGAGCCGGATCGCGGAACACCAGCAGGCCGTTCGGCTGCACCACCTCGTACATGGCCTTGTGCAGCAGGCCGGCATCCATGCCACCACCATAGTTGCCGGTATAGATCTGGGTCATGCGCGGCGACGGCGTGTAGATCACCTTGCCGCCGTTGCTGGCCGCGTGTATCTGCACCGAGTCGATGATCGGCAGGTCGCCGGCCAGATAGCGCTCGACGCCACCAGACTGCATGATCGAGCAGGATGAAATGCAATTGCCGGACACGATGGTGTTCAGTCCGGAGGTACGGATGATGCCCTGCAGCCACTCGCCGGCGATCAACGCACCACCATTGGACGTGCGCAGCACCACCTCACGGATCGGCCGGCCCTCGGCCTGCGCCTTGGCCAGCAACGCCGGCAGCGACACAACGTCGGCATAGGTGACGCCGCCACTGAGGAAGATGCGGTCACCCTGCACGTGATAATTCATTGCCATGACGTCATCAACCGCCGCGATGGCACCAACGCCGATCAGCCCGGCCAGGGCCAGGCTCAACTTCGAATGCTTCATACGTTCTCTCTCCACCCGCAACACGCGGGTACAGAGTCAAACGTCGGAGTACAGCGAACTCCCCCAGCATGCCCCGTCGATGAACATGAACGCATTCACAATGTGGCGCACAGTACTACACACTCTTCCCCATCCGGTCATCGTCGCGTAAAACTCGATGACGCATCCGCCAAATGTCCGTCGAGGCCAGCCCTGTCCGCCCCGTCCCCCCTGATCCATCGCGCGCCAGAGCCGCCCGTGCCTGCGGACGCCTTCATCGCGTTCGTACGTGAAGAACGTGCGCCGTTGTGCGCGTTCCTGCGCACGCGGGGCGTCGGGCCGGAGGATGCAGAGGACATCGCGCAGGACTGCATGGAGCGGCTGATCCGCTATCGTGCGCATGCCCCCGACGAACTGCGCCTGCTGCTGTATCGTATCGCCCGCAACCGCCTGGCGGATCGCGGCCGCTCGCCGCAATCGCGACCGCACCTGTCACTGGCCGAGCACGATGGCAGCGACGAGCCCACCAGCTCGTCACCGGATCCATTGCGCCAGGCCGAGTCCGGGCAGATGCTCTCCCTGCTGCGGCAGGCCCTTTTCAAACTGCCCGAGCGCGCGCGCGAGGTGTACCTGCTCAACCGGATCACCGGCATGAGCTACACACAGATCGCGCGGCACTGTGGAATTACAGCCAAGACCGTGGAAAAACACATCGCCCGCGCCCTGCAGGGCCTGCGCCAGGAGTTGGGACCAGACCCACTGCACAACGACAGGGATGCGGAATGAACAGCCACCGGCACAGGGAAGACGCCTCGCTGTTCGAGCGTGCCAGCACCTGGGTGGCGCGGCTGGAAGCCCCGGACTGCACGCCGGCCGAGCGCGAGTCGTTCGAAGACTGGTTGGCTGAAGATCCTGCCCATGTCAAAGCCTGGGTGCGGGCCGAGAACCTGTTCCAGCAGGGCAAGGGCCTGGCCGCTGATCCCTGGTTGCGTACCGCGGCGGCACGCGCGGCGCGACCGCCCCGACGCCGCTGGCTGCCTGCGCTCGCCACCGCCGCCGGCGTCTGCCTCGCCATCGGCATGGGCTGGATGGTGGCCGTGGATGGCAATCCCCCACCCCGGCGCTATGCCAATGACGGCCATCTACCGCAACAGCTGACGCTGACCGATGGCAGCGTGGTCACGCTCGATGCCGGCACCGCGCTGCGTGCCCGCTTCGGCTGGCGCCATCGCGAGCTGGACCTCGAACGCGGCCGCCTGCAGCTGCAGGTCGCGCCGTCGCGCAAGGCGCTGCAGCTGCGTGCCGGCAGCAGCACGATCCGCGATATCGGCACAACCTTCCAGGTCGAGCGCCTGCAGGATGGTCTGGTCGAAGTCGCACTGCTGGAAGGTGCGGTGGAGGTCAGCAGCGGTGTGGCCCAGCACACGCTGGCACCCGGCCAGCAACTGCAGGTGCTGCCGTCCGGGCGCATCCAGCCCGGCCCAGCGCTGTCGTCCACGGCGGCGGCCGAGGGCTGGCTGCATGGGCAACTGGTATTCGATGCCACGCCGCTGTCGATCGTGGTCGAACGCATGAACCGCTATGGCCGTACACCGCTGGTGATCGCAGATCCGGAGATCACCGATCTGGCGGTCAGTGGCACGTTCCGCGCAGGCGATGCACAGGAGTTGCTGTCCGCGCTGGAACTGGGCTGGTCCGTCGCTGGCCAGACGCGCCCGGATGGCGCGCTGGAACTGCGCCGCACGTACTGAGGAGGTCTGTGGTGATGGCAGGACCGGGCGCGCTGCAGTGGAGGCTGCTCCGGCCACTGCTGTGCGTGGCGCTGTTGCTGGCGGCAGTGCCTGCGGCCATGGCCGGTGAACCCGCTGCCGCCCACGATTACCGTATCGGCGCCGGCCCCTTGCCATCGGCATTGCAGCAATGGGCACGGCAGAGCGGTATCGCCCTGATGTTTGATGGCCGTGAGCTGGCAGGACTTCACACCGACGGCGCGCATGGCCAGACCGATCCGGCCAGCGCCCTGAAACAGCTGGTTGCCGGCATGCCGGTGACCATCCTGCGCACGCCTTCCGGTGGTTTCGTGGTTCGCCGTGTCCGCACCGCGCCCATCGCTGCAGCACCCGCCCCTGTGGCGGCGCCGGCACCTCTGCACAGCCTCCCCGAATCGCCGCGCCAGGTGGAACTGGCACCGATCCACGTCACCGGCAGCCGCCTGCCACGCACCTCGGTACAGACCACGCTGCCGGTCACCACGATCGACCGCGCCGACATCCTGCGCAGTGGCTACGGCAGTCTGTTCGACCTGCTGCGGCACCTGCCCGGCATGAATGGCCTGCCCGCAATGAGCAGCGCACGCAGCGGTGATTCGCAGTACCTGCCGGTGGGTGCTGCGGCCACCACCAGCTTCGACGGCATGGGACCGCGTGCCACCCTGTTCCTGGTCAATGGCCGGCGCCTGCCACGCTATCCGATGGTGTCGCTGGAGCAAGGCGGGCTCACCGACCTCGGCGGCATTCCGCTGAGCTTCGTCGACCGCATCGAACTGGTACGCGGCGGCGCCTCGGCCATCTATGGGGCCGATGCCATGTCCGGCGTGGTCAACATCATCCTGCGCGACCAGGCCGATGGGCCCGAAGCCATGCTGCAGACCGGCCTGAGCAGCCGCGGTGATGCCGGCCAGTACCGCCTGCAGGCCGCCACCGGCGGCGCGCGCGGCAACGGGGACCGCTGGTTCGCCGGCCTCGATCTGCACCGTGTCGAGCACGTCGCCGGAGACCAGCGTGACTGGCATGCGGAAACCTCGCTGTATCCGATCGGCGCGATATTCGGCAACTGGTACGTGCCCGCCCGGCGCTGCGAGCCGCCCCTGAAGCGGCGCGAGGACGGCTGCTGGTTTGACAGCGCGCGGCCGCGTTCGCTGCAGCCCGCCTCGGATACTGCATCGGCCTACCTGCGCTACCGGCATGAACGTGGTGAGGGACGCTATGCCTATGTCGAGTCACGGGCCAGTCACAACCGCCAGCGCTTCGACCTGGGCCCGACAGCCGTTGCGGTGGTCTCGCGGGGAATCACCTTCAACACCGTGCTGCGCGAGGCTGGGAACGTGCGCCCCAGCGTCCGCGCCACCGATGCGGACGTCACCTTCGGCATCGGCCGTGACCAGGGCCGGCGCAGCTGGGAGGCGGGCATCAGCGCGCAGCGCAGCGAAGTCACCTTGTCCACTGCGGGTACCGTGCGCACGACGCGCCTGCTTGAAGCAACACAGGCACGCAGGTTCACTCCGGGTTTCGACGCGCCGCCGGCAGCAGATGTGGACGCGCTGTTTCCATCCATCCGCAACCGCGGCAGCACCGCACAATGGCAGGGCTGGTGGGGCCTGCAGCGTGAGCTGATGGCAATGCCCGGGGGCAATGCGCAGCTGGCCACCGGCATCGACCTGCGCCATGAACGCTGGGTCTCGCGTCCGGACGCGCTGCTGAGCCAGGGCGACCTTGCGCTGGGCCTGCCACAGCAGCAACGCAGCCTGTCGCGACAAAGCAGTGGCGTCTACACCGAGCTGGGCCTGCCGCTGGCACCCACGCTGCGCGCGGACCTGGCTGCACGCTGGGACCGCGACGGCGGCTTCATGGCGTTTTCGCCGCGTGCCGGGCTGCGCTGGAGCCCGACACCCCACTGGTCGTTCCTGCTGGCCAGCGGGCGCGGCTACCGTGCACCGAGCCTGTTCGAGCAACGGCGGCCCCCCGGCTACTTCGGCTCGATCACGCTTCCGGTTTCCAGTGCGCTTCCGGAATGTGCAATCGCCACACGCGGTGGCGGCTGCAGCGTCACGGCCAACGTGGTTGAGAACGATGCACTCAAGGCCGAGCGATCGCGCAGCCATTCACTGGCAGCCACGTGGACGCCCAGCGACACGTTCTCGCTGTCGCTGACCCACAACATCGTGGAACTGCGCAACGAGATCCTCGCCCTGCAGCCGAGCGATGCAGTGTGGAACCGCAGCACCTGGGAACTGGATGAAGACGGCCACCTGAGCAGTCTGCGACTGTCGTTTGACAACATCGGCCGCACCACGTCCCGCAACTGGGTGCTGCGTGGCGAGTACCGCATCGACAGCGGCAGCGACGGCCAATGGTTGTTTTCGCTCGATGCGCTGAAACAGCAGGAACTGCGTCGCCGCCGTGACCACGAGGCCGCCGTGGACCTGCGCGGCCATGTGACACCCGAGCTGGCGGCGGTGTTGAACGTGCAATGGCAGAACAGCAACTGGGACATCGCCCTGCGCGGCAACCAGGTCGGTCGCACCCGTGCCTGGCTGCCGGGGGCGGAGTGCCCGCAGGATCAGGTCGAACAGAATCACTGCATGAACCCACGCCAGCTGCGCTGGAACCTGCACCTGGCCCGCCGCCTCGGCCCACGTGTCGTCGCGGCACTGGACGTGCACAATGTGCTCGATGCACAACCGATGAACTATCTGGTCGGCAACGGCGGGCAGA
Source organism: Stenotrophomonas veracruzanensis (assembly GCF_032911525.1). Lineage (NCBI taxonomy): Bacteria > Pseudomonadati > Pseudomonadota > Gammaproteobacteria > Lysobacterales > Lysobacteraceae > Stenotrophomonas > Stenotrophomonas veracruzanensis. Next base: position 155,258 of record NZ_JAWJTI010000002.1, on the reverse strand, counting down.
TGCCCGGGCTGGACGATCCGCTCGGTCGCTATTACCTGCTTACCCTGCAGTTCCGCTGAAGCGTAGTAATCTACGCGCCCTGTTCCACCGCGGTCCCCTTCCCCCATGAAAGCCTATCTCTGGTTCTGGGGCGCGTTCCTGCTTTTCTTCGCGTTGCCCTTCCCCTGCATCCTCTATCTCGGCACCTCGTGGCCGGTGGCGCTGGCCGATCGCAGCACGCCGTGGCTGGCACTGCTGCTGCTCGCGTTGTCGCTGGCGCTGTGGCTGACCCTGCTGTTCGCTTTCCTGCACTACCTGTTGCTTGGGCCACCGCGCGCACTGCACCGGGTGCAGTCGATCCTGGCCGACGGTGAATCGCGAAGTGCGCTGATCGAGCAGGCCGAACAGACCGGTGTGCAGGTACGCGGCTTCGCGCAATGGAAACTGCAGGTGTCCTTCAAGAACCTGTCCGGTACGCCGATCCACGAACAGATGCTGGTGGTCGACAGCAAACCCCAGCTGCATCGCTTCGAGGTGGGCAGGCACATCGATGCGCGCCTGGGCCGGACGCCCGGGGCATTTCCCAACATCGTGCTGGACGGTGCCCAGCCCGAACTGAATGTTGCCAGCCTGTGGCGGCGGGGCATCGGTGCGGCACTCGGCATCGCCACCGTTGCCGCTGCCTATGTGGGGGCCTACCAGCTGCAGAGCGAGGGGCTGGGCTGGACCTTCCTGTCGTTCGGTCACCCGCTGCTGGTGTGCCCGCTGGTGCTGTGTGGCTATGCGCTGGGCCTGCGCCTGCTCGGCCGCCTGCTGCACGCCGATGCCCGCGGCGATGCGCTGAAGTATCGCGGCATCGGCGTGGAGGCCAAAGTGCTGAAGGTGCGCCAGACCGGCACCTACCTCAACGAACAGCCGCAGGTGGAGTTCCAGCTGGAATACACCGACCGCGAAGGCAACGTGCAGCAGGCCCGCGTGCGCCGCTTCGTCCCGATGATTGAACTGGCCAACATCCCGCGCGAGCACGTGACGCTGCTGTACGACCCGGATGACCGCAGCAACGTGCGTCTGGAGGGAGTATGAAACAGCCGCCCTCAACCCGCACCGTGTTCCTGGTACTGCTGCTGGTTCTGGCGGGCGTGGCCGCTGCCGGCGGTGCAGTGCAGACCATCAGCGAAACGCTGGGGTATTCGGTACAGCCGGACCGGTTGCCACCCTCCGTCTGGTCTCAGCCGCCGCGCGAGCAACCCGCATCGCTTGTGCCGTCCCCGGCCCCCTTCCCCGCGGCGAGTACCGCTGCGGCGCCCGAGCGCAACAATCGCCTGTTCGATGCGGACTACCTGCAGGCTGCGCGCCAGGCACTGGAGCAGCTGCCGGCACTGGCCGGCCAGAGGCTGACGGTCTTCCACAGCATCCACTTCTACGACGATGGCCGCATCAACCTGGATCTGGTCGATCCGCAGCAGCCGACCCACGTCGACAGCTACCACTTCGAGCGTGGCCAATGGCGCAAGGGCAATCCAGTGAACCCACAACAGTTCGCCCCCACCATCAGCCTGCAGCGCAGCAGCACGCCTCTGGCCAACGTTGATTTCGATGCCGTGCCACGCGTGGCCAAAGCGCTGCAGGGACAGCGCAATGCGCTGCAGAACCCCGCATCCGAAGTCGGCCATGTCTACGTGATCGTGCGCAAAGCCGGAAGACTGGTATGGCTGCCGGACGAAGTGGCCGGTGATCGCGAATCGGTGCGCCTGCAGTTCGACGCACAGGGCAACGCCCGCGGCGTAAGCCGTCAGTAGGCCTCAAAAAGGGGACGGAGGGAATTAAGTCGTATGCAGCATCAAGGCGTATACGACTTAATTCCCTCCGTCCCCTTTTTTTGCTATTTCACCGAGCGAGCGATGGCGTACTGCGCGCCGTAGTAGGTGGACAACACCAGCAGGCTGGCCAACGGCAGGCCACCGGCGAAGCGGTCCCAGGCCAGCAGGGAATCGCTGGCGACGAACAGCAATGCGCCTGCCGCGGCCCAGCGGGCGCTTCGGGCTTCCACGGCATCGGGCTGCGGGCTGCGCCACTGCCGTGCCAGGGCCAGCACTGCCATCGATGCCAGCACCACCACGTATGCCAGCACCGGCACACGCATCGGCACCGGCAGGTGCGGCCACAGGCCAAGCACATTGAGTACGGCAAAGGCCGCCAGCAGGACGCTGGCGGCCAACAGCCCACGCCCGGCACGCAGGCCATCGCGGAAGGCGACGATGTAGCAGACGTGCGCCAACAGGAATGCGACCAGCCCTGGCACGAACGCATCCATCGGCAGCATCAAAGCAATGTCACCCACGCACGACAGCAGCATGCCGGCCAGCACTGCGCGGCGGTAGAACGGCGGCGCCGGATCATGCACGCGCCAGACGATGGCGGCGATCAGCAGCGTGGTGGCCGGCTTGGCCAGCCAGTGCAGCCAACGCCCATCGCCGTGCAGGAATGCGCCCACGATGGCGAGGATCGCCATCAACAGGATCACGCCATCGCGGGCGCGCGGCTTCATCGTGCCTTCCACAGATCCGCAAGACGGTCAGGCTTGCCGGCGATGCGCTCCAGCACCGGATACTGCAGGCCGCCGTGGTAGGCGATGCTCATCGTTTCGATGCGATCGAACTGCTTCACCAGCAGCACGATCGGCGCCTTGTCCTTCGCTGCCGCAGCCACCGCGTCCTTCAGGCGCTGGCTGCTGTACTCGCGCCCACCAACCGCGATCACCTTCATGCCGGGTGCAAGACCGGCGTTGAAGGCCGGGCTGTCCCAGATCACGTCACCGACCGTGCCGTTGCCGAGCACGGTCGCACCCAGCGAATAGGCCAGCAACGCCGCTTTGGCGCGCTTTTCCTGTGCCTTGTAGGCGTCGTTCGGCGTATCGCGGTAGACCAGCTTCCAGCCCGCCAGTTCCAGGCCACCGGTCAACGAACCATGGCCGTCCAGGCGCCCGCGCAGGAACGTCGCCCAGTCGTACGGCGCGATGCCGTTCAAGGTCGCAACCACGTCGTCGAAGGTATAGGGGTTGACGTCCCAGTCGCCATTGCCGACGCCAAAGAATGCACGTGCGAAATCGTCCAGGCTGCGACGGTTGCCACTCAGTTCGCGCAGCTTGCCCTCCACTTCCAGCCACAGCATCTGGCCGCCGGAGTAGTAGTCCTCGCTCATCTGGTAGTTGCGGTAGGGCAGCGTGCGGCGCTGGGCGATGGTCGGGTCGTTGGTGGTGTCCTGCAGCGGGCGCCAGGCCAACCCCGGGCGGCCACGGTCATAGGTCGCGGCCACATTGGCCAGCATGTCGCGCGCCTGCGCCGTCGACCACAGCCCCGAGCGCGCGGCCAGCACCTGGCCCCAGAACTGGGTCTGGCCCTCGTACACCCACAGCAGGCTGTCGCCCATCGGCACGTTGAAGTTGGCGGTGGCCAGGTCGGCGCCACGACGGTACTTGCCGTTCCAGGAATGGGTGTACTCGTGCGGCAGCAGATCACGCATCCACGCGTTGCTGTCCCACTCTGTGAAGTAGCCTGGATCGGCACTGTTCTCGCTGGAGCGGTGATGCTCCAGGCCGATGCCCCCCAGCCGGTCGGTCAATGCCAGCAGGAATTCATAGTGGTTGTAGTGGCGTGCGCCATAGAGCTTGTCGGCCTGCTGCACCAATGCGCGGTGCATCGTGATCTGCGCGTCGGTCGGCTTCAGCGACTTGGCTTCGTCGGCAAACACGTTGAGATGCACCGGCACCTTCGCGCCCGGGTCGAGATCGATACGCTGGTAGTGCTCACCGGCGAACAACGGCGAATCGACCAGATGGTCATACGAGATCGGCTTGAACACCACGGTATCGCCGTCGCGGCGCGCGGTCTCCAGCGCAGTGGCGAACGACCAGCCCTTGGGCAGGGTCACGCTGGCCTGCGCCTGCAGGCTGCGCGCATCGACGCCGGCCGGATACAGCGAGTTGGCGTTCCACTGCAGGTTGAGCATTTCCGGGGTCATCACCACCCGCCCCTGACTGCCGCCCTGCGAGGACAGGAAATCAAAGTGGGCGACGATCTCGCTCACGCCCTCGGGCACGTTCACCTTGAACGCATAGACGTTGAACTGGTCACGCTGCCAGGCCAGCGGCTTGCCGTTGGCCGTCACGCGCAGGCCGGCCAGCTTGTCGATCGGGCCGGTGGGCGAATGGTTGCCGGGAATCCACTGCGGGTACAGCAGGGTCATCGGGCCGGGCTTGGCCGGCACCGTGGCGGTCACCTTGAAGATGCGACGGGCCAGGTCGCGCGCGTCGACATCGATGCGCAGCAGGCCGGGAGCGGCGGCGCTGGCCGGCGACGAGGTCTGCGCCAGCGCAGGCGTGGCCGCCAGCGCGAACAGCAGGGACATCACCAGAGCACGGGTCTTCATCGGGCAGATTCCAACAACGGAGAATCTTCCGATGCTAGGCCTGTAAAGCGCCCTGCCCCATGGCCAAAGGTCATGGGCGGTGCGCCCATCGGTGCATGCCCAAAAGCGTGCGAACCAAGGTTCGCACCCACCTTGTGCTGGTTCGGACCCACCAGAGCGGTTTCAGTAGATCCACGCCATGCGTGGATGCGCCCTTTCCCGGTCAGTCGACCAGGCGCAGGCGCAGTTCCTTCGGCAGCGCGAACACCATCGATTCCGGCTCACCATCCAGCTCACCCACGCCACTGGCACCCAGCTCGGTCAGGCGTGCCAGCACGCCATCGACCAGTACCTGCGGCGCCGAGGCACCGGCAGTCACGCCGATGTGCTGCTTGCCTTCGACCCAGCGCGGATCGATCTCGTGCGCGCCGTCAATCAGGTACGACTCCACGCCCTCACGGCGGGCCAGCTCGCTCAGACGGTTGGAGTTGGAGCTGTTCGGCGAACCGACCACCAGCACCAGGTCGCAGCGCTTGGCCAGATCGCGTACGGCATCCTGGCGGTTCTGCGTGGCGTAGCAGATGTCGTCGTTCTTCGGGCCCTGCATCGCCGGGAAACGCTCGCGCAATGCATCGATGATGCCGCGCGTGTCGTCCACCGACAGCGTGGTCTGGGTGGTGTAGGCAAAGTTTTCCGGCTGGTTGATGTGCAGCGTGGCGACCTGCTCGACATCCTCGACCAGATAGATCTGGCCGGTGCCGGCTTCGCGGTTCCACTGCCCCATGGTGCCCTCCACTTCCGGGTGACCGGCGTGGCCGATCAGCACCACGTCACGGCCGGCACGGCAGTGGCGGGCGACTTCGAAGTGGACCTTGGTCACCAGCGGGCAGGTGGCGTCGAACACCTTCAGGCCACGGCGTTCGGCTTCCTGGCGCACCGCCTGGGACACACCGTGGGCACTGAAGATCACCGTGTTGTTGTCCGGCACTTCGTCGAGTTCTTCGACGAAGATCGCGCCGCGCTGCTTCAGGTCGTCGACCACGAAGCGGTTGTGCACCACTTCATGGCGGACGTAGATGGGCGCGCCCAGCGTTTCGATCGCGCGCTTGACGATCTCGATCGCACGATCGACACCGGCACAGAAACCACGCGGGTTGGCGAGCAGCACATCCATCAGTTCAATCTCCCGGCAGCGGCCGGCTTACGGTTTCGGATTGGCATTATCCGCCTTTTTGGCGGACTTGCCGTCGAACAGGCCAAACAGGGCGATGCCGATGGCACCCACCACGATGGCCGAATCGGCGATGTTGAACGAGGGCCAGGTGTAGCTGCCCACGTACCACTGGATGAAGTCGACCACATGGCCATGCACCTGGCGGTCGATCACGTTGCCGATCGCACCGCCGATGATCAGCGCATACGGCACGGCCGCCTTCCAGTTGCCACGGGCGGTACCGCGCAGCCACCAGGCCATCAGGCCGCTGATGACGATCGCCAGCACGGTGAAGAAGTGCTTCTGCCAGCCACCGGCGTCGCTCAGGAAACTGAACGCCGCACCGGTGTTGTAGGTGCGGTACCAGTTCCAGAAGCCGTCGATGACCACCACCGGCTGGAACTCCGGCAGGCTCGACAGAACCCAGGCCTTGGACCACTGGTCCAGGCCGATGATGGCCACCGACAGCAGCAGCCAGACCAGGGCGTTCGGATGCGGACGGGGCGCGGCCATCAGAACCAGCTCCGCACTTCGCCGGCACCGGCGATGTTGGTCACGCAGCGGCCGCACAGTTCCGGATGATCGGCGTTGCTGCCGACATCGGCGCGGTGGTGCCAGCAGCGCACGCACTTGGCCTTGGTGGTCGGCTGGGCGCTGACGAACACCTCGTCGGTGGTCGCCGGGCGCACCTGCACGTCGCCGCTGATGAACAGGAAGCGCAGTTCATCGGCCAGCGGCTGCCAGCGCGTGGCCTGCTCTTCACTGGCGGCGATGGTGATCTCCGCCTCCAGTGCGGCACCGATGGCGCCGTTGGCACGCATCGGTTCGAGCACCTTGGCCACCTGCTCGCGCACGGCCAGCAGCTGGTCGAAGTCGGCGGCGTTGAGCTGGGCCTCGGCCGGCAGCGGCGCCAGGCCGTCGTACCAGGTGGTGAACAGCACGTGCCCGGTGCGTTCGCCCGGCAGGTAGCCCCACAGCTCGTCGGCGGTGAAGGTCAGGATCGGCGCGACCCAGCGGGTGAACGCTTCGGCGATGTGGTACATCGCACTCTGTGCCGAACGGCGACCCTGCGAATCGGTCGGCATCGTGTACAGGCGGTCCTTGGTCACGTCCAGGTACAGCGAGCCCAGGTCAACGCTGCAGAAGTTCAGCAGCAGCTGCACGATCTCGGCCATGTTGTAGCCGTCGTAGGCTGCCTTGATCTTCTCCTGCAGCTCCCACGCGCGATGCACGATCCAGCGGTCCAGCGCGACCATCTGGTCGAGCGGCTGCAGGTGCCGGGCCGGATCGAAACCGTCCAGGTTGCCCAGCAGGAAGCGTGCGGTGTTGCGCAGGCGGCGGTAGGCGTCGGCATTGCGCTTGAGGATCTCCTGCGACAGCGACATCTCGTTGCTGTAGTCGGCCGAGGCGATCCACAGGCGCAGGATGTCCGCGCCCAGCTTGTTCATGATGTCCTGCGGCTCGATGCCGTTGCCCAGCGACTTGGACATCTTGCGGCCGTGCTCGTCCACGGTGAAGCCGTGGGTCAGGCACTGCTTGTACGGGGCGCGCTTGTCGATCGCCACGCCGGTCAGCAGCGAGGACTGGAACCAGCCGCGGTGCTGGTCGGAACCTTCCAGGTACAGGTCGGCCGGCTTGCCGAAGCCACGCGCGGCGAGCACGCCTTCATGGGTCACGCCCGAATCGAACCAGACGTCGAGGATGTCGGTGACCTTCTCGTAATCGGCCGCTTCGGCGCCCAGCAGTTCGGTGGCATCCAGCGAATACCACACGTCGATGCCCTCGGCTTCGACGCGGTCGGCGACCTGCTGCATCAGCTCCACCGAACGCGGGTGGATCTCGCCGGTCTGGCGATGGGTGAACAGCGCGATCGGCACGCCCCAGGTACGCTGGCGCGAGATGGTCCAGTCCGGACGACCGTCGACCATGCTCTGGATGCGCGCCTTGCCCCAGGTCGGGAACCAGCCGACGGTGTCGATGGCGGCCAGCGCATCGTTGCGCAGGTTTGCCTTGTCCATCGAGATGAACCACTGCGGGGTGGCGCGGAACACCACCGGCGTCTTGTGGCGCCAGCAGTGCGGGTAGCTGTGGCGGATCGGGTGGAAGGCGAGCAGCGCGCCGTTGTCGCGCAGCACCCCGACGATGGCCTCCTGCGCCTTCCACAGGTGCTGGCCAGCCAGCACCACGTCACCGGCCGGCGGGGTCGATTCTAGGTACACGCCACGGCCGTCGATCGGGGTCACCTGGCCGGCGTTGTACTTGTCCAGCAGGCCGTACTTCTGGCTGACCACGAAGTCTTCCTGGCCGTGGCCGGGGGCGGTGTGCACCGCACCGGTACCGTCTTCGTCGGAGACGTGGTCGCCGTTGAGCACCAGGATCTCGCGTTCCGGGTAGAACGGGTGCGCCAGCAGCTGGTTTTCCAGCGCAGCGCCGGTGGTTTCACCGTGCAGCACCACCGCTTCCACGCCGTAGCGCTGCAGCGCGCGCTCGGCCAGGGCGGCGGCCAGCACCAGCCAGCGGCGCTTGCCGTTGTGGGCCGGGCCCTCGGCCAGCACGTAGCGGATCTCCGCGCCCAGCGACACCGCCAGCGAGGCCGGCAGCGTCCACGGGGTGGTGGTCCAGATCGGTACGGCCACTTCGACGTCGGCCGGCACGCTCACGCCGAACGCCTGGCCGATGGCCTGCGCGTCGCGCGCGGCGTAGGCCACGTCGATCGCCGGCGATTCCTTTTCCTGGTATTCGATCTCGGCCTCGGCCAGCGCCGAGCCACAGTCGAAGCACCAGTACACCGGCTTGGCGCCACGCACCAGGTGGCCGTTGGCCACGACCTTGGCCAGCGCACGGATCTCGTTGGCTTCGAAGTCGAAGCTCAGGGTCTTGTACGGGTTGTCCCAGTCACCGGTCACGCCCAGGCGCTTGAAGTCCACGCGCTGGATGTTGATCTGCTCTTCGGCGAACTCGCGGCACTTCTGGCGGAATTCAACAGCGTCGAGCTTGGTGCCGACCTTGCCCCACTTCTTTTCGACCGCGATCTCGATCGGCAGGCCATGGCAGTCCCAGCCCGGAACGTAGGGCGCATCGAAGCCGGCCAGGTAACGCGACTTGACGATGATGTCCTTCAGGATCTTGTTGACCGCGTGGCCCAGATGGATGCGGCCGTTGGCGTACGGCGGGCCATCGTGCAGCACGAACAGCGGGCGGCCGGCGGCGTTGTCGCGCAGCTGCTGGTAGAGCCCCTGCTCTTCCCACCGCGCCAGAATGCCCGGCTCGCGCTTGGGCAGATCGCCGCGCATCGGGAATTCAGTGGCTGGCAGGTTCAGGGTGGTCTTGTAGTCCTGGCTCACGCAGTGGCTCGCAATCTATGTTCGGAAAGGATGGCGCGCGCCTGTTCGGCGTCGCGGTGCATCTGGTCGGTCAGGGCCGCCAGATCATTGAATTTCTCTTCGTCGCGCAGCTTGGCGACGAATTCGACTTCGATGTGTCGACCGTACAGGTCGCCTTGGAAATCGAACAGGTGGGCTTCCAGCAGCGGCTCCACGCCCTCCACCGTCGGCCGCGTGCCGAAGCTGGACACTGATGGCCACGGCTGGTCGAACACGCCGTGCACCCAGGTCGCGTAGATGCCCGACAGCGCCGGGGTCTTCGGGAAGCGCAGGTTGGCGGTGGGGAAGCCCAGCGTACGGCCGAGCTGGCGCCCGCGCACCACCCGGCCGCTGATCGCATACGGACGCCCGAGCAGGTCGCCGGCACGGGCGAAGTCGCCCTCCTGCAGCAGCTGGCGGATGCGGGTGCTGGAGATGCGCTCGCCATGCAGGTCCACCGCTTCGATCTCGCCGGCGCTGAAACCGAGCTCGGCACCGAGCTGCTGCAACAGGGCCAGGTCGCCGCGACGGCGGTTGCCGAAGCAGAACTCCGGCCCGATCCAGACCTCACGCGCACTCAGGCGATTGACCAGCAGCTGGCGCACGAAGGTCTCGGCCGGCATCGCCGCCATCGCCGCGTCGAAACGCAGCAGGCCGATCGCATCGACACCGAGCTCGCGCAGGATCTCGACCTTGCTGCGTGCCAGGGTCAGCCGCGGCGGCGGCGTGCCCTGGGCGAAGAATTCACGCGGCAGCGGCTCGAACGCCACGGCCACCGCGGCCACGCCCAAGGCGCGCGCACGGGCAACCGCGTGGCGGACCAGCGCACGATGACCCAGGTGGAGGCCGTCGAATGCACCGATACAGACCACGCTTCCGTTGGGGAACAGCTCCCCGCCCTCGACGCTTCTGAACAGCCTGCTCATCAACTCTCGTTCCGGCCCGACCGGGGCCGCCGCTTCAATGGTGTAACCCTGAAGTATAGCCGCCACACGCGGCGATCAATGCCCGCGCAGGTCGCGCGGGCGGAAGCCCATCGCCACCATGGCCACCGCATAGGTAGCGCCACCACCACCGACCAGCAGCGCCAGCGCACCGATCCGCTCCCATACGCCCATCGCCGAGAACGCGGGCAGCCAGTGCAGCAGGGCCAGCAGCGCAGCGACCATGGCCGCGCAGGCCAGCAGCAGGCGCAGCAGATAGCCGCCCCAGCCCGGCCGGCGCTGGTAGACATCGGTCTTGCCCAGCCAGTACCAGAGCAGGCCAAGGTTCAGGTAACTGGACAGCGCGCTGGCAATGCCCAGCGCCAGGTGCAGGCCGGGTTGCTTGCCGATGGCGGCCATCACGCCCTGCGCCTTCAGCTCGTCCGGCACCATCACCTGGTACAGCACGGCCAGCAGCGCGAAGTTGAACACCATGTTGGCCACCAGCGCGGCCACACCGGCACGCACCGGGGTCTTGGTGTCCTGACGGGCGTAGAAGGCCGGCAGCACCACCTTCAGCAGGGCGAACGCCGGCAGGCCGAAACTCAGGCCGTACACCGACAGCGCGGTCATGCGGGTATCGAAGGCGCTGAACTGGCCGTGCTGGAAGATGGTCGCGATCAGCGGTTCTGCCAGCAGCAGCAGGCCCAGCATGGCCGGCACCGAAATCAGCAGGGTCATGCGCAGCCCCCAGTCCAGCGAGCGCGAGAAACCCTCGCGATCGGTGCTCACGTGGTGGCGGGCCAGTGCCGGCAGGATCACCGTGCCCAGCGCCACGCCGAACACGCCCAGCGGCAGTTCCAGGAAGCGGTCGGCCAGCGACAGCCAGGACTGCGAGCCGTCGGTCAGCTTGGCCGCGATGACGGTGTCCAGCAGCAGGTTGATCTGCGCCACTGACGAGCCGAACAGGGTCGGCACCATCAGCGTCATCACCTTGCGCACGCCCGGGTGGCTCCAGCCCCAGCGCGGCAGGGTCAGCAGGTTGATGCCCTTCAGCGATGGCAGCTGAAACAGCAGCTGCAGGATGCCGGCGGCCAGTACCGCCCAGCCCAGTGCCAGGATCTGCTTTTCCGGGGTGCCGCCCAGCCGCGGCGCAAGCCACAGCGCGCCGGCGATCATGCACAGGTTGAGGATGACCGGGGTCAGCGCCGGCATCGCGAAGCGCTGGAAGCTGTTCAGCGCACCACCGGCCAGGGCGGTGAGCGAGACGAACAGCAGGAACGGGAAGGTCAGACGGAACAGGTCGACGAGCAGGCCCTGCTTCACCGGATCGGTATCAACGCCGCTGGAGAAGACCGAGGCCAGCTGCGGCGCGAAGATCAGTGCCACGGCGGTGACCAGCATCAGCACCCCACCCAGAGTGCCGGCGGTGCGGGCCATCAGTTCACGCAGCTCAGCATGGCTGCGGGTCTCCTTCACCTCCGTGAACACGGGCACGAAAGCGGTGGCGAAAGAGCCCTCGGCGAACAAACGCCGCAGGAAATTGGGTACCCTGAAGGCGACCCAGAAAGCATCAGTGATGGCGTTGGTGCCGAACGTGGTGGTCACCACGAAGTCCCGGACAAGTCCGAGAACGCGCGAGACCATGGTCATGCTGCTGAACGACAGCAGGCCCCGCAACAACTTGGGTGAACTCACTCAGCGTCCCTCTTGACAATCGACTTGACGTGCATTTCTTACGCCATCATACTAGCTAGCTTGCTGTTCCCATAACACCGATTTTTTCAGGAAACCACCACCGTGGCCAATATCAAGTCCGCCAAGAAGCGCGCCAAGCAGACCGTCGTGCGCAACGCGCGCAACGTGGCTCAGCGCTCGATGCTGCGCACCGCTGTCAAGAAAGTGATCAAGGCGCTGGACGCCAACGATGCCGCCGGCGCCGAAGCCGCCTTCGCCGTTGCCCAGCCGATCCTGGATCGCTTCAGCGCGCGTGGCCTGATCCACAAGAACAAGGCTGCTCGTCATAAGAGCCGCCTGAACGACCGCATCAAGGCCCTCAAGGCCGCCTGATCCGGCGTTGCCGCCCTTCCCTTCGGGGTTGGGCAGCAGACAAGAACCCGGCCCCGGCCGGGTTTTTTGTTGCCTGCGATCCGGTAGTGCCGGCCAACAGAAAACCCGGCCGAAGCCGGGTTTTTGCCAACGCCAGTCGACTGACAGTCGACTCTACTGCGCGTTACGGGCTTCCAGCTCGTCTTCCTTCTGGCGATCGAAGAAGGCCATGATCCGGCTCATGATCGGGAAGGTACCTTCGCGGCCCAGCGCGGAAACCAGGAACCACGGCTCCGTCCAGCCCAGCTCGGCGACGATCTGCTCGGCCGCAGCCTTCGCTTCGTCTTCGAACATCAGGTCAGCCTTGTTCAGCACCAGCCAGCGCGGCTTCTGCAGCAGTTCCGGATCGTGCTTTTCCAGTTCGCGCTCGATCGCGCGCACCTGCTCGACCGGGGAAATGCCTTCCACCCCACCTTCCATCGGCGAGATGTCCACCAGGTGCAGCAGCAGGCGGGTGCGCTGCAGGTGGCGCAGGAACTGCGCACCGAGGCCGGCACCATCCGCGGCGCCCTCGATCAGGCCCGGAATGTCGGCAATCACGAAGCTGCGGTAATTCTCCACCTTCACCACACCCAGGTTCGGGTACAGCGTGGTGAACGGGTAATCGGCCACCTTCGGCGTCGCCGCCGAAACGGCGCGGATCAGGGTGCTCTTGCCCGCGTTGGGGAAGCCCAGCAGGCCGACGTCGGCCAGCAGCTTCAGCTCCAGCTTCAGCGTGCGCTCTTCGCCCGGCTCGCCCGGCAGCGCCTGGCGCGGCGAGCGGTTGGTCGAGCTCTTGAAGTGCATGTTGCCCAAACCGCCGCGGCCGCCCTTGGCCACCAGCAGACGGTCACCATGCTGCGTCAGGTCGCCAATGACTTCATCGGTGGCAACATTGATGACCACGGTGCCGACCGGCACGGTGATGGTCAGGTCTTCGCCGCCCTTGCCATAGGCCTGGCGGCCCATGCCGTTCTCGCCGCGCTGCGCCTTGAAGATGCGGTCATGGCGGAAGTCGACCAGGGTGTTCAGGTTTTCGTCGGCGCGGATGTACACGCTGCCGCCCGCACCGCCGTCGCCGCCGTCCGGGCCGCCGAGCGGAATGAACTTCTCGCGACGGAAGCCAATGCAGCCGTTGCCGCCGTTGCCGGCGAACACTTCGATTTCTGCTTCGTCTACCAGTTTCATTGTTTCGATGCCTGCGATGGGCGCGGCCTGCCGGCCGTCACCTTGGATGTTATGCCTGCCGATGGCCGGCAGCCCGGCCTGGCCGGTCTTGCTTCAACTCTAACGAAAAGCCCCGCCGAAGCGGGGCTCTTCATGCAGCACCCCCATGCCGAGGCATGGGTGCCGGCGATGCCTGGATCAGGCGTCGGCCGAGACGATGCTGACGGTGCGACGCTTCTTGGCGCCCTTGACCGAGAACTCCACCTTGCCGTCCACGAGGGCGAACAGGGTGTGGTCACGGCCCAGGCCAACGCCCGAACCCGGGTGGAACTGGGTGCCGCGCTGACGCACGATGATGTTGCCGGCTTCGATGGCCTGGCCGCCGAAGATCTTGACGCCCAGGTACTTCGGGTTGGAGTCGCGACCGTTGCGCGAGGAGCCTACGCCCTTTTTATGTGCCATGACTGCTTCTCCTGATGCTTAGCCGGCGATGCCGGTGATCTCGATTTCGGTGTAGTACTGACGGTGACCCTGACGCTTCATGTGGTGCTTGCGGCGACGGAACTTGATGATCCGGACCTTGTCAGCACGACCCTGGGACAGGACCTTGGCGGTGACGGCAGCGCCCTTCAGCGCATCGCCCAGCTTCACGCCGTCGCTGTCACCCAGCATCAGGATGTTGTCAAACTTGATCTCGCTGCCGACTTCGACTTCGAGCTTTTCAATGCGGAGCTTTTCGCCCTGCGCCACGCGGTATTGCTTACCGCCGGTGACCAGTACTGCGTACATGACCAGGCCTTCCTCTGTAGTTATTGTGGTCTGAGCTGCCGCCATCGAGGGCGGACAGGAGCGGAATTGTACGCAGATCAATGGCCGCGGGTCAAGTCAACCCCCGAACGGCCTGGACGGCCGGCCCCTGCAGGGCCGAACCATGCCCGGCTGAACGGTTCGGGGTCCAGGCAGCCGAGCATGGCTCGGCTCTACACAAAGCTGTCGGCCTGTCTCATCAGGTGAGACATCGGGCTGGCATTGTGGCCCATTGCCCCCATCTGGTCACCTCGGTAGGCTGACCGATTGCCGTTCCCTGCTGGCCCGGCACCCAGCCAACGCCCCCACAACCGGATCCCCCATGGCGATGGATTTCATCCGCATCCGCGGCGCGCGGACGCACAATCTGAAGAACCTCGACCTCGACCTGCCCCGCGACAAGCTGATCGTGATCACCGGCCTGTCCGGTTCGGGCAAGTCCTCGCTGGCGTTCGACACCATCTATGCAGAAGGCCAGCGCCGCTATGTCGAGTCGCTGTCGGCCTACGCACGCCAGTTCCTGAGCGTGATGGAAAAGCCGGACTTGGACCACATCGAAGGCCTGTCCCCGGCCATCTCGATCGAACAGAAGTCGACCTCGCACAACCCGCGTTCGACGGTCGGCACCATCACCGAGATCTACGACTACCTGCGACTGCTGTACGCCCGCGTCGGCACCCCGCGCTGCCCGGACCACGGCTATCCGCTGGAAGCGCAGACGGTCAGCCAGATGGTCGATCAGGTGCTGACGCTGGACCCGGAGCAGCGCTACATGCTGCTGGCGCCGGTCATCCGCGATCGCAAGGGCGAACACGCACAGGTCTTCGACCAGCTGCGCGCGCAGGGCTTCGTGCGTGTACGCGTGGACGGCGAGCTGTATGAAATCGATGCGGTGCCGCCGCTGGCGCTGCGCCAGAAGCACACCATCGAGGCGGTGATCGACCGCTTCCGCCCGCGCGAGGACATCAAGCAGCGCCTGGCCGAGAGCTTCGAGACCGCGCTGAAACTGGGCGATGGCATGGCCTCGGTGCAGAGCCTGGACACCGCCGACGCCACGCCGGCACTGTTCTCCTCCAAGTACTCCTGCCCGGTGTGCGACTACTCGCTGCCGGAGCTGGAACCGCGCCTGTTCTCGTTCAACGCACCGATGGGCGCCTGCCCCGGCTGCGATGGCCTGGGCATCGCCGAGTTCTTCGACCCTTCGCGCGTGGTGGTGCATCCGGAGCTGTCGCTGGCCGCTGGTGCGGTGCGCGGCTGGGACCGTCGCAACGCCTACTACTTCCAGCTGATCGCCTCGCTGGCCAAGCACTACAAGTTCGACGTGGACGCCGCGTGGAACTCGCTGTCGGCCAAGGTGCAGCAGGCCGTGCTGTACGGCAGCGGCGACGAAACGATCACCTTCACCTACTTCACCGAAGCCGGTGGCCGCACCCAGCGCAAGCATCGCTTCGAGGGCATCATTCCCAACCTCGAACGCCGCTACAAGGAAACCGAGTCGCCGGCGGTGCGCGAGGAGCTGTCCAAGTACATCAGCGAACAGCCGTGCCCGGAATGCAACGGCGCGCGCCTGAACAAGGCAGCGCGCAACGTGTTCGTTGCCGACCGTCCGCTGCCGGACCTGGTGGTGCTGCCGATCGATGAGGCACTGAAGTTCTTCAGTGAACTGAGCCTGCCGGGCTGGCGCGGCGAGATCGCCGCGAAGATCGTCAAGGAGATCGGCGAACGCCTCGGCTTCCTGGTCGATGTCGGCCTGGATTACCTGACCCTGGAGCGCAAGGCCGACACCCTGTCCGGTGGCGAAGCGCAGCGCATCCGTCTGGCCAGCCAGATCGGTGCCGGCCTGGTCGGCGTGATGTACGTGCTCGACGAGCCATCGATCGGCCTGCACCAGCGCGACAACGAACGCCTGCTCGGCACCCTCACCCGGCTGCGTGACTTGGGCAATACGGTGATCGTGGTCGAACATGACGAGGATGCGATCCGGCTGGCCGACTACGTGCTGGACATCGGCCCGGGCGCGGGCGTGCATGGCGGCGAGATCGTCGGCCAGGGCACCCTGCAGGACATCCTGGAGGCGCCGCGCTCGCTGACCGGCCAGTATCTGTCGGGCAAGCGCGCGATCGAGATTCCGGCGCGCCGGCACACGCCGAACCCGAAGATGACCCTGCACCTGCGTGGGGCGACCGGCAACAACCTGAAGGGCGTGGACCTGGCGATTCCGTCGGGCCTGCTGACCTGCGTGACCGGTGTATCCGGCTCGGGCAAGTCGACCCTGATCAACGACACCCTGTTCTCGCTGGCCGCCAACGAGATCAACGGCGCCTCGCATCCGATCGCCCCCTACAAGGAGATCGATGGCCTGGACCTGTTCGACAAGGTGGTGGACATCGACCAGTCGCCGATCGGCCGCACCCCGCGTTCGAACCCGGCCACCTACACTGGCCTGTTCACCCCCCTGCGCGAACTGTTCGCACAGGTGCCCGAAGCGCGTGCGCGTGGCTATTCACCGGGCCGCTTCAGCTTCAACGTGCGCGGCGGCCGTTGCGAAGCCTGCCAGGGCGATGGCCTGATCAAGGTCGAGATGCACTTCCTGCCGGACGTGTACGTGCCGTGCGATGTCTGCCATGGCAAGCGCTACAACCGCGAAACGCTGGAGATCCTGTACAAGGGCTTCAACATCAACGACGTGCTGGAAATGACCGTCGAGGATGCACTGAAGCTGTTCGAGCCGGTGCCGTCGATCGCACGCAAGCTGGAAACGCTGGTCGACGTCGGCCTGAGCTACATCAAGCTGGGCCAGAGCGCGACCACGCTGTCCGGTGGTGAAGCGCAGCGCGTGAAGCTGTCCAAGGAACTGTCGCGCCGCGATACCGGCCGCACCCTGTACATCCTCGACGAGCCGACCACCGGCCTGCACTTCCACGACATCGAAGCGCTGCTGGGCGTGCTGCACAAGCTGCGCGACGAAGGCAACACGGTGGTGGTGATCGAGCACAACCTGGACGTGATCAAGACCGCCGACTGGATCGTCGATCTGGGTCCGGAAGGCGGCCATCGCGGCGGCACCATCCTGGTGACCGGCACGCCGGAAGACGTGGCGGCCTGCCCGCAATCGTATACCGGCCAGTTCCTTGCGCGCATGCTGCCGTCCACCAGCGCGCGCCCGGAGCAGCCCGCCGCCGTGGCCAACAAGCCCGATGCACGCCCGCCGCGCAAGGTGAAGCCTGAGAAGCCCGCCAAGAAGGTCGCCGCCGCCAAGAGCACCGGCAAGGCCAGCAAGACCGCAACTGCCAGCAAGAAGAAAAAGGACGCCTGATGAGCAGCGAACACAAGATCCTGGCCCGCATCCCGATCAGCGTGCGCTGGCGTGACATGGACAGCATGGGCCACGTCAACAACGCCAAGTACATTTCCTATCTGGAGGAAGCGCGCGTGCGCTGGATGCTGGGCGTTGAAGGCGTGTCGATGACCGACCGCATCGCACCGGTGGTGGCCGCGACCAACGTCAACTACCGGCTGCCGATCGTGTGGCCCAACGACATCCTGGTCGAGTTGTTCGTCGAGCGCCTGGGCAACAGCAGCGTGACCATCGGCCACCGCATCGTCGACCAGCAGGACGACTCAAAACTGTACTCGGATGGCAACGTAGTGGTGGTGTGGATGGATACGCAGACCGGCAGGAGCGCACCGCTGCCGGACGCGATCCGCAACGCTTCCACCTGAAGGTAGTGCCGGCCGCTGGCCGGCATGCCCGACCCTGTGACTCGTAGAGTCGAGCTTGCTCGACTGCTGCTTGCCGGATCAGTCGAGCAAGCTCGACTCTACCCGCCCGGCTCAAAGGACTGACATGATCCACCAGACCGAACTGCGCGACCTGCTACCCGGCATGGTCCCCTTCCCCACCGACGTCTTTCCCGCCGACCAGGCCTGGCTCGGCCAGCACCTGCTGCCGCTGCTGAAGATCGATCTGGGTGTGCTGCGCCCGGAACTGGCCGGCCAGGTGGCGACGATGCTGTGCCCGATCGAGCCTTACGACGGCTGCATCGGCGAGACCACCGAAGAACACCACAACGATTTCACCGGCACCAACTGGATCGCCTTCGAACTGACCGCCGGCAACGAGATGCGTTTCCTCGGCAACGAGGGCTATTTCATCGGCGACGCGGTGCAGGACAAGCACGCGCAGGAACACATCGCGCAGATGCGCGAGAGCTACGCCAAGGCCCGCGACTACCATACCGTGCACGGTCGCCTCGCCTGCTACTCGCGCTATGGCAAGGGTGAGGCCAGCGAGCGCGATTATCTGGATACGCTGGGTGGCCCGATTGGTTTCGGCAACTGGACCGAGACCGCGGAGATTCCCGCGGCCTTCGAACTGGGCTTCACCGAGGCAGCCGATGACCCCAACGCTGCGGACGATGCCGAAACGGTGATCATCACCCGCAATGGCAACAGATTCTTCGCCGTGGCCGACGTAGCCGGCTACAACTGGTGCGCCACCGGTGCCGACGCGATCGTGATGCTGTACGAGCCGGTCAGCCGCACGGTGCTGTTCTCGTACGACTGGTCGTAAGCCCCCGGGTAGTGCCGGCCAGCGGCCGGCACTACCATCCCGCTACGGCGCGGCCTTGCGCACGGTCAACGTCGCGCCTGCTTCGCCACCGCCTTCCAGCTGCAGCCGCAGCGGCAGCGCCTGGCCTTCCTTCAGCGCACCCTTGCCCTGCATCAGCATCAGGTGCAGGCCACCGGGCTTGAGTTCCGCGCGGGCACCCGGTGCCAGCGGCAGGCGTTCGATCGCGCGCATCCGGCTGACGCCATCGACAATCGTGGTTTCGTGCAGCGACACATCACCGAAGCCGCTGCTGGCCGCGCCGGTGATCACTACCGCCTTGCTGCAGCCGTTGTGGATCACGCCATAGCCGGCGGTCATCGGCATCGCCGGATTCGGTGGCAGCCGCGCCCAGCCCTGCTCCACAGTGACGCAGGCCGGTTCGGGCACCGAAGCCGATGCTGCGGCCGCACACAGAACCAACAGTACGCCAACGAATGGTTTGGTTATCATCGCCCGGGTTCCTTCTTCGCAACGAGACCGCAGCATGACGACGCTCATCGAGGTGATCAACCATGGCCCCATCCGCGAACTGCGACTGGCGCGGCCGCCGGTCAACGCACTGGACACCGAACTGTGCCGGCAGTTGATCCATGCCATCGAGCTGGCCATGGCCGAAGACGCGCACGGCATCGTGCTGTCGGGCAGCGAGCGCGTCTTCACCGGCGGCATGGACGTGCCGCACCTGCTCTCGCATGGCGATGACAAGCACAAGTTGTTGGACACCTGGAACGCCTTCTTTGGCGCCGTGCGCACACTGGCAGAGAGTCGCATTCCGGTGGTCGCGGCGATCACCGGCCACGCCCCGGCAGGTGGCTGCGTGCTGGCCCTGTGCTGCGATTACCGGGTGATGGCGCGCAGCGCCGATCCGTCGCGGCCATATGCCATCGGCCTGAACGAAGTGCAGGTCGGCCTGATCGCGCCGGAGGGCATCCAGCGCCTGCTGCGCCGTGCGGTGGGCGTGCACCGCGCCGGCGTGCTGCTGACCACCGGTTCGCTGGTGCCGGCCGAACAGGCGCTGCAGATCGGCTTGGTGGATGAGCTGGCCGAGGGCGACCTGGTGGTGGCACGCGCCATTGCCTGGCTGCAGAACCTGCTCAAGCAGCCGCGCCAGCCGATGCTGCTGACCCGCGCGATTGCCCGTGCCGACCTGCATGAGGCGCTGCACCCGGACCTGATCCAGCTGGACCGCTTTGTCGAGGCATGGTTCGCCCCGGATGCGCAGAACGCGCTGCACGCACTGGTGGCGCGCCTCGGCAAGTGAACGGTAGTGCCGGCCGCTGGCCGGCCACCGCAGGCGCCCCAACTGGCTCATGAGGCTGCCGGCCAGCGGCCGGCACTACCGATGATGGGCTGGCCTGCACCGGTATAATCGGGGCCTCTTCACTGCTGTGGCCGCCCCCCTTGAACGACACGCCCGAACCCGTCGTCTCCGAGCTGATCGACCTGCTCACGCTGGAGCGGCTGGAGGACAACCTGTTCCGCGGCCAGAGCCGCGACATCGGCACCAAGTACGTGTTCGGCGGGCAGGTACTGGGCCAGGCGCTGGCCGCGGCGCAGGCCACGGTCGACAACGGCCGCCACGTGCACTCGCTGCACGCCTATTTCCTGCGCGCGGGCAACATCGACCACCCGATCGTCTACGACGTGGACCGCACCCGCGATGGCGGCAGCTTCTCGGTGCGCCGGGTCACCGCGATCCAGCACGGCAAGGTGATCTTCTTCTGCGCGGCCTCGTTCCAGCAGGCCGAGACCGGCGCCGAGCACCAGCACAAGATGCCCGAAGTGCCGCAGCCGGAAGACATTGAACCGAACCGTCCGCTGCCGGCCGAAGTGCTGGAGCGGCTGCCGATCAAGGTGCAGCGCTGGCTGTCGCGCGGCGGCCCGTTCGAGTTCCGCCACGTCTACCCGCGTGACGAACTCAACCCGCCCAAGCGCCCGCCCTACCACCAGGTGTGGCTGCGCCTGAGCGAACCGGTGGGCGATGCGCCGGAGCTGCACCAGGCGCTGCTGGCCTACGCCTCCGACTTCCACCTGCTGGGCACGGCGACCTTCCCGCACGGCATCAGCTACTACCACCCGCACGTGCAGATGGCCTCGCTCGACCACGCAATCTGGTTCCACCGCCCGTTCCGTGCCGACGACTGGCTGTTGTACTCGCTGGACAGCCCCAGCGCGCAGGATTCGCGCGGCCTGGCACGCGGCCAGTTCTTCACCCGCAATGGCGTACTGGTGGCCAGCACCGCGCAGGAAGGCCTGATCCGCGTCGTTCCCGACCAGGCCGCGGCCGCCGCCGTGCCAGCCAAGGAGTAACCCATGCGCCAGATCTTCAGCAGCCAGCGCGTGGAAACCGTCGAAGGCGTGGCCGAGCTCCTGCGCGGGCATGGCATCGACGTCAAAGTGACCAATGGACGCTCGTACAAGACCCGCCGCCGCGGCCAGTTCAGCTACACCGACCTGGGCAACGCCAACGCCTACCCAGCGGTATGGATCGTGCGCGCCGACGACCAGCCGCGCGCGCGTGAAATCCTGCGCGAGGCGCGACTGCTCGACACCACCCGCCGCGACCATCCGACCGCCGAATTCGCCTTCCGCGACGCGCC
This sequence comes from Stenotrophomonas veracruzanensis, assembly GCF_032911525.1. Classification (NCBI taxonomy): domain Bacteria; kingdom Pseudomonadati; phylum Pseudomonadota; class Gammaproteobacteria; order Lysobacterales; family Lysobacteraceae; genus Stenotrophomonas; species Stenotrophomonas veracruzanensis. The sequence goes on along the minus strand of NZ_JAWJTI010000002.1, from coordinate 134,100 downwards.
AGAACAGGGCAGCGGTGGCCGCAGCTGGGCCTGGCGCATCCGCATCGCCCTGCTGGTGGTGATCGCCGGCGTGGCGCTGGTGATCGGCCTGCGCCATCGCGGCGCCCCGGCGCCGGTCGCACCGGCCCCTGCCCCGCAGGCCCAGCCGCAGCAGACGCAACCGGCTCCGCAGGCCGCACCGGAAGAGGAAGAAGTCCGGGTCCGCATCCAGCCCTCGAAGTGACGCACGGGTAGGGCCGGCCGCTGGCCGGCAGCCGCAAAAAGGGGACGGAGGGGATTAAGTCGTTTGAGGCACAAACGACTTAATCCCCTCCGTCCCCTTTTTTGTCATGAGGTTGCCGGCCAGCGGCCGGCACTACCGTGCAGAAGGCCGGTCACACTTCGCGCGCGGCTCCGTCATGGGACACAATCCCAGCAGGAGAGCCGCCGCCATGACGACGTTCGCCGCATCGATCGACCAGACCCTGGAACGCGAACTGCCCGCCGCCGCCAGCGGGTGCCAGCACGCCTATGGCCGTATCGTGCTGGCCTGCCAGAACACGGTCACCGCCATCGCGCTGGCCATCACCCGCGACCGCCAGGCCAGCGAGGACATCGCCCAGGAGGCCTTCGTCAAGGGCTGGCAGCAGCTGCACCAGCTGCGCAGTTCGACCAGTTTCCTGCCCTGGCTTCGGCAGATCACCCGCAACCTGGCCCGCGACTGGATACGTGCACAACGTGGCCGGCCGCTGACCGGCGAGGCGGCCGAGGTGGCGATGGGCATGGCCGCCGACCCGTCGCCGGGCGCGGCCGACCGCCTGCAGCGGGTGGAGGAAGAGATCGCCGCCGAGGACATCATTTCCGCCTTGCCCGCCGACAGCCGCGAAGTGCTGTTGCTGTACTACCGCGAAGGCCAGCGCTCGCAGCAGGTGGCCGACCTGCTTGGGCTCAGTGACGCCGCCGTGCGCAAGCGCCTGTCGCGTGCCCGCGCCCTGGTGCGCGACGGCCTGCTGCAGCGCTTCGGCGAGTTCGCGCGCAGCAGCGCACCCAGTGCCGCGTTCGCTACGGCGGTGGTTTCGATGGTACTGGTGGCCGCGCCCGGCACTGCCAGCGCAGCGATCCTGCTCGGCACCGGTATCGGCGTGGGCGGCAGCAAGCTGGGCCTGGGCGGCGTCAGTGCCGCAGGCGGGGCCGCCATGGGTTCACTGACGGCCGCCGCCAGCCAGCTGCACCTGATTCCCGCCAGCGACTGGGCCACCGTTGCCGGTGGCGTCGTCGGCGGCATCATCGGCAGCTATCTGGGTGGCCGCTTCCTGCTGCGCTTCGCAGACACCCAGCAGGAACGAACAGCAGTGCGACGCTTCGTGCACCTCAATACGTTCACCGCGATGGTCGTCTGCACCAGCCTGCTGATCTCGCTGATGCTGCAGGTGCCATTCTGGCTGCAACTTGCGATTCTCGTCATCGGCCTGGGTACGGTGAACTACCAGTGCCTGGTGCCGCTGCAGCGCGTGATGGCACCCATGATCGCGCGCGATTCAGCGCGGCGCGGCCGCAGCGGAACCAACTGGAAATACGAATCCGTGTACGGGCGCACCGGCATCATCGGGGCGAACGTATTCGTGATCGGTCTGGTGGTATATGCGCTGATGCGCAACGGAAACGTGTAACGGACAACGCCGGCAGTCTGCCGGCGTTGTCGTCATTTCACCGCGTTGACCCTCAGCGCTGCGGCTGCGGCTTCGGCGCAGCGCCATCACGCGGACCGCCATGGCGCGGGCCACCGTGCATCGGGCCCTTGGCTGCGTCGAACTCGGCCTTGCTCAGCTGGCCGTCCTTGTTGGTGTCGGCGGCAGCGAACCAGGCATCACGACGTTGCTTCATGCGCAGCTCGCGGTCAGCCTTGTCCAGGTAGCCGTCCTTGTTCAGATCAAGCTGGTCGAAGCGAGCTGCCAGGCGCGGGTCGGCCTTGGCTTCCTCGCGGCTGATGCGGCCGTCCTTGTTGACGTCCAGCTTGGCCCAGCGCTCACCGCCATGGCCACGACGACCATGCTGCCAGCGCGGCAGCTCATCGCGCGAGAGCTTGCCATCCTTGTTCTTGTCCAGCTCGTCGAACTTCGCGGCCAGGCGCGGGTGGGCAGCGGCCTCGCTGCGGTCGATGACGCCGTCGCCGTTGGTGTCCAGCCTGGCCGGGCGCTGCGCCGGCGTGGTCGGGGTGTCGGCCGCGAGCGCGATACCGGAAGCGGAGGTGCCGAGCAGCAGGGCCAGCAGCAGGGGGGTACGGATCATGAGGTCACTCCTGGGGATGGGAACAGCGTCGGGGTGATCACTTCACCCTCGGGAGACGACAACGCCCGGGCGCGACATCGGTTGACGCCGCTGCCGGTTCCATTCATCCGGCGGACAGTCGCCGCCACTGCGACAACCTGGGGCTATGCTGTGCCCATGGCGATTCATGGCGACAGAGACGACGAACTGCGACTTTTCCAGACCGGCGAGCACCCCTGCGGGTACTGGTCGGACCGGGTGGCACGTGACCTGGTGCTGGATCCGCACGATCGTCGCCTTGGTGGCTTGTACCCGCTGGCACTGAGCTGGGGCTTCCGCCGCAGTGGCGATCTGGTCTACCGGCCGCACTGCGCGCACTGCCAGGCCTGCGTGGCGGTGCGCATCCCGGTGGCCCGCTTCGCCCCCGACCGCAGCCAGCGCCGCTGTGCCGCCCGCAATGACGACCTGGAGGTGCGGATCACCGCCGCCACCGCCCGTGACGACCTGTTCGCGCTGTATCACCGTTATCTCACCCACCGCCACGCCAACGGCGGCATGGACGACCATGGCCCGCACGAATTCGAGCAGTTCCTGATCGGCAGCTGGTCGCACACCCGCTTCATGGAAATGCGCCTGCCCGGCCACGACGGTCAGCCCAGCCAACTGCTGGGGGTGGCGGTGACCGACGTCACCGAGCACGGCCTGTCGGCGGTCTACACCTTCTTCGACCCGGACCACGCCGCACGTGGACTGGGCACCTTCGCGATCCTGCAGCAGATCGAATGGGCACGCCGCGAGGGACTGCCGCACGTGTACCTGGGCTATTGGATCCGTGGCCACCAGAAGATGGACTACAAGCGCCGCTTCCATCCGCTGGAAGCCTACGATGGCCGCCGCTGGCACGATTTCGACAACGATCTGGACGGGCGCTGACAAACCGCTGACACCGGGCCGGGTGCACAATACGGCCCATGAACATGACCCGCCGCCATCCCCTGATCCTCGCCCTGGCCCTGCTCTGCGGCGCCAGCGCCCCTGCCTTCGCCACGTCCCCCGCGATGACCGAAAAGCCGTCCGCTGCGCTGCGCCTGGCCACCTACAACACCTCGCTGTATTCCGACGACGCCGGTGGCCTGATCAAGGAACTGGAAGGTGACAGCGAGCACGCACGCAAGATCGCCGCGGTACTGCAGCAGGTGCGTCCGGATCTGGTGCTGTTGAACGAATTCGATTTCGACGACGCCCATCGTGCCGCCGACCTGTTCCAGAAGCGCTACCTGGAAGTGGCCCAGCCCGGCGGCGGCAAGCCGCTGCACTTCGCCTACCGCTACCTGGCCCCGGTCAATACCGGCGTGCCCAGTGGACTGGACCTGGACAACAACGGCGTGGTCGGCGGCGAAGGCCGCAGCCGCGGCAACGATGCCTGGGGCTACGGCCTGCACCCGGGCCAGTACGGCATGCTGGTGCTGTCGCGCTACCCGATCGACGAAGCCAAGGTGCGCAGCTTCCAGCTGCTGAAGTGGAGCGCGATGCCCGGCGCGATCCGTCCGGTCGACCCGCGCACCGGCAAGAGCTTCTACAACGACCATGTGTGGTCGCAGCTGCGCCTGTCGTCGAAGTCGCATTGGGACGTGCCGGTGAAGACCCCGGGTGGCGTGGTCCACGCGCTGGTCTCACACCCGACGCCGCCGGTATTCGACGGCCCGGAAAAGCGCAACGCAGCACGCAACCACGACGAACTGCGCCTGTGGCAGGAGTACCTGTCCAAGGGTGACAAGCCGTGGCTGTGCGACGACAAGGGCCAGTGCGGTGGCCTGGCGCAGGATGCGCGCTTCGTGATCCTCGGCGACCTCAACAACGACCCGGTCGACGGCGATGGCCGCCATGAGGCGATCGTCGAGCTGATCGAGAACGCCCGCGTGCTGCGCTACCCCACCCCGCGCAGCGTCGGCGGCGAGCAGACCAGCCTGGCCTATGCGGCCAAGGGCATCGAGCGCAAGGGCGCACCGTTCCACGCCACCGGCGATTTCGGCCCGAAGTCCGGCACCATGCGCCTGGACTACGTACTGCCCTCGACCGGTTTCGAATACGTCGGCAGCGGTATCTTCTGGCCGGCCAATGAAAGCCCGGAAGCGAAGATCGCCGACGGCAGCGACCACCACCTGGTGTGGGTGGACGTGAAGCCGTAAGGCGTCTTTACAGAAGGCGGCGCCCCTTTGTTAGAGTCCAGCAACGGAACGGCAAGGGGAGCCGCACTTGAAGAAGAATCTGCTGATCATTGCCGGCGTTGCTGCGGTGATTGCGTTGCTGATGGCCATGCGCCAAAGATGGGTATTCACCCTGCTGCCCCTGATGCTGATCGGCCTGATTCCGGCCGCAGTTGCCTGCTGGAAGGGCTACGCCGACCGCTTTGGTACCTGGTGGCTCTATGGTTCGACGCTGGGCATCGTGGCCATCATTCATGTGACCGTTCTGCCCTGGCGTAGACGCTAGTACCTGCCACGGCGGTTGCAGAGCCGAGCCTGGACTCGGCTCTGCAAAAAGCAGATGCAGGCTTAAGGGCGCAGCTCGACGCCGATGACTTCGGCGGCATCACGCGCGATGGCGCGTGCTTCGTCGATGGTTTCCGCGCGCGCCAGGGTCACGCCTACGCGGCGATGGCCGTGCACGCTCGGCTTGCCGAACAGGCGCACGGCGGTATCCGGCACCTGCAGGGCGGCGGCCACGTTGTTGAAATACGGCACGCCCTCGCCATGTGCCAGCAGCGCACACGAGGCCGACGGGCCGCTCTGGCGGATCACCGGGATCGGCAGACCGAGGATGGCGCGCGCATGCAGCGCGAACTCGCTCAGCTCCTGCGATACCAGCGTCACCAGGCCGGTGTCGTGCGGGCGCGGCGACACTTCGCTGAACCATACTTCGTCGCCCTTCACGAACAGCTCCACACCGAACAGGCCCCAGCCGCCGAGGTCGTCGGTGATCGCACGCGAGATCTCTTCGGCACGCGCCAACGCAGCACTCGACATCGGCTGCGGCTGCCAGCTTTCGCGGTAATCGCCATCCTTCTGCAGATGCCCGATCGGCGCGCAGAACGAGGTGCCGCCGGCATGGCGCACGGTCAGCAGGGTGATCTCGTAATCGAAATCGATGAAGCCTTCGACGATGCAGCGACCGGCACCGGCACGGCCACCGGTCTGCGCGTACTCCCACGCCGGGGCGATGTCCGCTTCGCTGCGCAGGGTGCTCTGGCCCTTGCCCGAGGACGACATCACCGGCTTGACCACGCACGGCAGGCCGATGGCGGCCACGGCAGCACGGTATTCGGCCTCGGTATCGACGAAGCGGTACGGCGAGGTCGGCAGGCCCAGTGTCTCGGCGGCCAGGCGGCGGATGCCTTCGCGGTCCATGGTCAGGCGTGCAGCGCGCGCGGTCGGGATCACCCGCAGGCCCTGCTCCTGTTCCAGCTGGACCAGGGTTTCGGTGTGGATGGCCTCGATCTCCGGCACCACCAGGTGCGGCTGCTCCTGCGCGATCAACGCGCGCAGGGCCATTGCATCGAGCATGTCGATCACATGCGAGCGGTGCGCGACCTGCATGGCCGGGGCATCAGCATAGCGGTCGGCGGCGATCACCTCCACGCCCAGCCGCTGCAGCTCGATGGCCACCTCCTTGCCGAGTTCGCCCGAGCCCAGCAGCAGCACGCGGGTGGCGGAGGGGGACAACGGAGTTCCAAGCTTGGCCATGGCGGTTCCAGCAGCAATGTGAAGGCGGATGGGCATTCTAGCTGGCCACGCCCCCTGGCCATGGCATCCGACGAACGGTAGTCGAAAAGTGATATCACTTTGATATCTTCATTCCGAACCCTCAAGGACGTACCGCCATGAAAGAGAAGTCGCTGTCTTCCCTCAACGGCCTCGGCACGCTGGCCGGCGCCCTGCTCGTCGCCCTCGCTGGCGCCGCCCTGTTCGTACTGGGCGTGGCAGCCAAGGCCAGCGCCGGCTCGCCCAACCTCCTGCTGATGCTGCTGGGCGCCCTGCTGGTGGCGCTGGGCGTGTTCATCCTGGCCGGCCTGTACACCATCCAGCCCAACCAGGCGGCCGTGCTGAGCCTGTTCGGCAAGTACGTGGGCACCGTGAAGGACAACGGCCTGCGCTGGAACAACCCCTTCTTTGCCAAGCGCCGGGTCAGCCAGCGCGTGCGCAACTTCGAGAGCGGCAAGCTGAAGGTCAACGAGCTGGACGGCAGCCCGATCGAGATCGCCGCGGTGATCGTCTGGCAGGTGGTCGATGCCTCCGAGGCGGTCTACAACGTGGACGATTACGAGAGCTTCGTGCACATCCAGTCCGAATCGGCGCTGCGCGCGATGGCCACCAGCTACCCCTACGACCAGCACGAGGACGGCCAGCTGGCGCTGCGCAGCCACGCCAGCGAGATCTCCCAGCACCTGAAGAACGAACTGGCCGAGCGCCTGGCCGATGCGGGCGTGCAGGTGATCGATGCGCGCATCAGCCACCTGGCCTACGCCGCCGAAATCGCCCAGGCGATGCTGCAGCGGCAGCAGGCCAACGCGGTGATCGCCGCGCGCACGCGCATCGTGGCCGGTGCGGTGGGCATGGTCGAGATGGCCCTGGCCGAACTGCAGAAGAACGGCGTGGTGCAGCTGGACGAGGAACGCAAGGCGCACATGGTCAGCAACCTGCTGACCGTGCTGTGCTCGGACCGCGGCACCCAGCCGATCGTCAACGCCGGCTCCCTGTACTGAACCACCCTCGCAACGGGGCGCCCCACCGCCCCGCCAGGAGTTTTCATGAGTGAGAAGAAAGCCTATCCGCTGCGCATCAATGCCGAGGTCCTGGCCGCGGCACAGCGCTGGGCTGACGACGAGCTGCGCAGCCTCAACGCACAGATCGAATACGTACTGCGCGACGCATTGCGCAAGGCAGGACGCCTGCCAAAACCCAAGCCATCGCCGGAGGACAAGGAATGAGCAAGCGCTGGAGCTACCAGACGATCGAGGTCAAGACGTCCATGATGGGCGTGCTGAAGCCTGAGGATGTCCAGGCCGAACTCAGCCGCCAGGGCCAACTGGGCTGGGAGCTGGTCAACATCATCATCCCGGCGCCGATGCGCCCGGCGATGCTGGTGTTCAAGAAGGAGGCCTGAGCCGTGGGCGGCAGTGACCCGAAACCGTTCGACGTGGCCGAGAGTTCGCCGTTACGCGTGCTGTGGGTCGTGCTGCCATTGCTGGCAGCCTTCGTCGCTTGCCTGTATGCACAACTGTACAAGGCGCCTGCCACGGCACCCTGGATCGAAGTAACGCTGTCGCCGCCCTGGTTCCGGATGGGCGGCAGTGCGGCATGGAGCCTGCTGGTGATCGCCCTGCTCGGCATCGGACTGGGCACAGCCTTCTTCCGCCGTCGGGTGGAACTGGCCGGCGACGTGCTGGACGTGCGCTCGACGATGTACCGACGGCGCGTGCCGGTGGCGCAACTGCGGCTGGACCAGGCCGAGGTGGTCGACCTGCAACGTGACCCTCGTTATGGCATCCGCTTCAAGACCAACGGTTATGCAATGCCGGGTTTCTATTCCGGCCACTTCCGCCTGCAGGGCGGCGGCAAGGGTTTCGCGCTGGTCACCGACCGCACGCGCGTTCTCGCCCTGCCGGTCAGCGATGGCAGCACGCTGCTGCTCAGTCTGGACCGGCCGCAGTCGCTGCTCGATGCACTACGCAAGGTGGCCGCACCGGCACCACGGCAGTAAGCTGAGGCGATGCAACGACGCCTGCCCCTGCTGATCAATACCGAGGCCATCGAACTGTGGCCTGCCCACCTGCTGCGCGCACGCAGCAACCTCGACGCACGCCTGTTGGCACGGGCGCAATGGGTGCTGCGACGCAAGCGCGATGGCCGCTATCTGGCGGCCGTACTGCCGCACGGCCTGCATTCGATGGTGCCGCGCCTGCCGCGAGAGCCCGGGGTCGAGGACGCACTGACACTGCTCGACGCCACGGCGGCGCGCCCGGTTGGCGCTGCGCTGGGAGAGCAATGGCTTCCGCTGGCCGGGCTGCAGCAGCGCCTGCAGCAGCTCGGCCTGGACCCGCAGCGCTACGCCGACGAGAGCGGCCTGCCGCTGGAGCCCGAACCGTGCCTGCTGCATTTTGCCGGCCGCGACCGCTTCGCCCGGCCACTATGGCTGCGCCGTGGCGCCGCGCAGGGCTGGCGACGGATGCGACTGCATGCGGCACGGGATGGCATTGCGCTGGACGCGATCTCCGGCTTCCGCAGCCATGCCTACCAGCTGGGCATCTTTGAACGGAAACTGGCGCGCGGACTGAGCGTGGCGGAGATCCTGAAGGTCAATGCCGCCCCGGGTTTCAGCGAACACCACAGCGGCCATGCGCTGGACATTGGTACCCCCGGCGATGCTCCCGCCGAAGAGACCTTCGAAGCCACCGACGCGTTCGCGTGGCTGCAGGCACATGCGGGCGGGCATGGCTTCCAGCTGAGCTACCCGCGCGACAATCCGCACGGCATCGTCTACGAACCCTGGCACTGGTGCTGGAAACCGGCCAACGGCTGAGCCCCTCGTGGCGAAAGCAATGCGAAATTCATGGAGCTGTCCGGACGGGTAGGCTGGGCAGGGGACGCCGTGAATCCGTCCCTGGAGGCTTAGCCGCGCCATCCATGGCGCGGATACCCCTGCCCAGCCTACCCGCCCGGCCTCTGACAGTTTCCGTGTGCGTCCGCCACGGAATGGAACAAGAGAGCAAAGACAAAAGCGGGTCGCTTCGCTCGAAGCCTCTACAACGAATCAGCGTGCAGCTGTTGGGTTCGCCTTCAAGCGAGCCGAGCACCGCAGGTCCGGCGAGGGCGAAGAGGTGCGGGTGTCTGAGCGCAGCGAGTTCCCGCACCGTCCCTCGGCGGACCGAGGAGCACAGGGTACCGATGCGCAGCATCGGCTCGCGGCCGGCGGCGCGTTTCTTTTGGTTACTTTTCTTTTCGCGCGAAAAGAAAAGTAACGCCCCTGAACGCTGCAGATCGCATCAGCATGGATTGAAGCGACAATGTCGACTCAGTTACCGCCTCAACGCATTGATCGCCAGCAACACCCATCCGGCCATCATGCTGGTGCCGCCGATCGGCGCCATCCGCGTCGGCCACTGCCACAGCGCGCCGCCCACCAGGCTGCCGGAGAACAACAGCACGCCCAGCAGCAGCACATACAGCGCCAGATGCGCGATCGCGCCCTGCGCGCGCGGGCCAATCGCTACCAGCACCGCACCGTGTGCGAACGCGTACAGCGCCGCCATGTTCAGATGCTGCTGCGCCAGCGGGTCGGTCACACCGTGCGAGGCGTAGGCAGACAGGCCGATCGAGGCAGCGGCCAGCAATGCCCCCAGGCAGGCCAGCAGCGAAGGCTTACGTGCGCGACGTTCCAGATTGAACATGTGGGCTCCTTGCGCAGCGCCCCTTGCCGGGCGCCAGATCAAAAAAAAACGCGCCGCAATGAGCGGCGCGTTTTCGTGTCCAACATCACATGGGTCAGCCGAGGCTTACTTGACGGCCCAGTAGATGTCGTAGGTACCTTCCGGGGTGAACGACTTGTCGATGCCGTCCTTCCAGGATTCGTACGGACGGTCGATGACTTCGTTGCCCGAGGTCACGGCCCAGGCGCGCAGGCCGTTGCGGGCCACGTCCAGACCCGCCATGTGGCCGGTGTAGGCCGCATGCGCCGAACGGTGCGGAGCCACGTGCACGTACTTGACCGGAGCGCCGCCGTCGATCTTGACGGTCAGCTCTTCAGCGGTGGCACCTTCAGCACCCTTCTTCTTCACCGGCTGGGCGATGTCGAAGGCGTACTTCTCCTGACCGAAGTCGGTGGTGATGATGCGGAACGGACCGGCGGCTTCAAGGCCATTGGCCTCCATCACGCGCTTGATCCACTCCTGGTTGTCCTTGATCGACTTGGTGATCGTGTCCTGACCGCGGTCCACGTTACCGGCGTTGACGACCAGCAGGTCTTCAGCCGGCACATCGACGATGGCCAGGTCGGTCAGCGGGGCTTCCGGGGTGCGGTAGTCGACGTTCGGGACGCTGGCCAGCATGTTGGCCATACGCGACAGACCCATCTTGATGTCGTCGCCGATCTGGCGGCTGACATACAGGCCGGCGTAACGACCGAACAGGTCGAAGCCGTACTTCACCGAGTAGTCCTGGGTGATCTTGACGTTGCGGCCACCCTTGCCGGTCGGCTCCAGGGTGAAGGTGCTGATCTTGTCGTGACCCTTGGTGGCGTCTTCGATGGCGATGGCAACACGCTTGTTCTCTTCGGCTTCGGTGATCTTCCAGGAACCGGTACCCAGGTCCTTGGAAGTGAAGTCGAGGGTGGCACCGACGCCGGAGGCCGGGCCGGACAGCTTCAGTTCAACGGCGGGATCGCGCAGTACCAGCGGGTTCCAGTCCTTGAAGCGGCGCAGGCTGCTGACCGTGTCGTACACGATCGTCATCTTGCGGTTGGTCTCGATGCTTTCGGTGATGTGACGCTCGCCCGGCAGACATACGCCAATGATGACGAACAGGCCAGCCACGATCCCCAAGGCGATCAGGAACTCGATAATACGGGTCATTCAGAGAGTCTCCGGGGCCGATCCCACGGCCGGGTTGATTGAAGCGAAGCGCCAATCCTAGCAGGCTTCGCGGGCATTGTTTATCGGGATTGGCGCACCGGTTTCCCTGCCGGCTGCGTATTTGTATGGACAAAGAATTCGAAGGGTAACGCATACGGCTACCGGCCAGTAGGGGGCAACCTTGGCCGCAACCTCCGACCTTCACCCAAGTCTTTGTACCAGAACGATTTTCCTCAGACCAGCTGGAGTTCGAACGCCTTCAGTACGGCGCGCGTACGGTCGCGCACGCCCAGCTTGGAGAGGATGTTGGACACGTGGTTCTTGATGGTCCCTTCGGCGACACCCAGCGAATTGGCGATCTCCTTGTTGGAGAAGCCACTGGCCATCAGCCGCAGGATCTCGGTCTCACGGTCGGTCAGCGGGTCCGGACGGTCCAGGCTGACGAACTCGTTGCGCATGTGCTCCAGGCCGGACAGCAGGCGCTGGGTCACGGCCGGCTGCACCAGTGAGCCGCCGTCGGCCACAGTGCGGATGGCACCGACCAGCTGCGCCAGGGTGACGTCCTTGAGCAGATAGCCCTTGGCACCGGCCTTGAGCCCGGCCAGCACAAGCTGGTCGTCATCGAAGGTGGTGAGGATGATGGTCGGCGGCAGCTGCTCCTGGCGCGACAGCATCTGCAGCGCCTCCAGGCCGGACATCACCGGCATGCGCATGTCCATCAGGACCACGTCGGGACGCACCTGCGGTATCAGCTCGACCGCCTGTCGGCCATCGCCGGCCTCGGCCACCACCTCGATACCGTCGTCGAGCGCCAGCAGGGAGCGGATTCCCTGCCGCACCAGGGTTTGGTCGTCGACCAGGCAGACGCGAATCATCAACGCACTCCTTCAGGAACCTTGGTAAGGGCGGCCACCAGCACCGTTGCCGGCACCGTCGCCCGCAGCCGGAAACCTTCGCCGGGGCGGGTCTCGATCTGCAGCTGGCCCCCACATTGTTGCAGGCGCTCGCGCATGCCGCGCAAGCCATTGCCCACATTGACCATATCCGCGCCGACGCCGTCGTCGCGGGCCTCGACCACCACCCGGTCGGGGGCTTCACGGTACACCTTGATCCACAGGTGGCGCGCACCGGCGTGGCGTACCGCATTGGTGATGATTTCCTGGGTGCAGCGCAGCAGCACGTGGGCCCGCTGTGGATCCTCCACGTTCAGCGGATCCTCGATCTCCAGCTGGATGTCCAGCGAGGGCACGTTCTCGGTCAACGGGCGCAGGGCCGCAGCCAGATCGATGGCACCGGTCTCGCGCAGCTGGCTGACGACCTCGCGCACATTGCCCAGCAGCAGCTTGGCCAACGCGTGGGATCGCTTCACATGCTCCAGCGCCTGGCCCTCGGCCAGGTGCCCGGCCACTTCCAGGTTCAGGGTCAGCGCGGTCAGCTGATGGCCCAGCAGATCATGCAGCTCGCGCGAGATACGGGTGCGCTCGTTGACCCGGGCGCTCTCGGCCAGCAGGGCGCGGGTGGCGCGCAGTTCCGAATTGAGCCGGCGCTGCTCATCGCGGGCCTCGGTCTGCTGGCGGGCGACCAGGCTGGTCACGAAGATGAACATGGAGAAGCCGCCATACAGCAGCGACTGCATCACCGCTTCGAACAGCGGGAAGCGCAGCAGCATGTAGTAGACCGGCGCCACCGCCAGCTGGCTGACCAGCAGCCAGAGTACGCCCAGCCGTACCGACAGCATCCACGGGATGACTCCGGCGGCGACCATCATCAGGATGCTGCCCAGGCCCGAGCCGCTCAGGAAACTGACCCCCAGCGCAGAGATCGTCAGCAGCAGCAACAGACCACGGTCCAGCCAGCTGGTGTGGCTGTCGCTGCGCAGGATACGGGTCAGCCAGTAATAGGCGGTGCCGAAGGACAGGTAGGCGACGAACAGCAGGATCGCCCAGCCGCCCATGTCGTTGCGGCTGTGCAGGTTCTCGAACTGCGAGTATGCCAACGGCAGGCCGACCATGACCCAGGTGAACAGGCCGGCCAGGCGGAGGACACGGGTATGGCTGAGGACTCCCAACATGCCAGCACTCTACGGGCCGCGCCTGCGTACCGCACCCCACGGAAGTAATGCCTGCCCGGTCGCCTGTTCATGCCGCAGCCCACCCCGGGCATGCAATAATCGTGCGCAGGGTCCCTTGATGGACCAACCGCGTTACCCCACGGAGTCACAATGTCGATTGTCATCCGCGACGTGCGCGAGCACGAGCTCGATTCCGTCCTGGCTTTGAACAACAACGCTGGCCTGGCCATCCTTCCCCTGGATGCGGCCCGTCTGCGCCTGTTCTACGAAACCGCTGAGTATTTCCGCGTCGCCGAGCGCGACGGCAACCTGGCCGGATTCCTGATCGGCTTCGGCAGCGACAGCCAGCACGACAGCAGCAATTTCGCCTGGTTCAAGCAGCAGCTGGACACCCCGTTCTTCTACATCGACCGCATCGTGGTCGCCAGTCGCCGTCGCGGCGGTGGCGTCGGCCGTGCGTTCTATGCCGACGCGCAGAGCTTCGCCGAACTGCGCTACCCGCAGATGACCTGCGAGGTCTTCCTCGACCATGGCGCCGATGCCGCCCTGCTCTTCCACGGCAGCTTCGGCTTCCGCGAGCTGGGCCAGAACACCATGGCCCAGGTCGATGTGCGCGCCAGCATGCTGGCCAAGGAACTGTGCAGCTACCCGTGGGTCCAGGAGACCTATGGCGGCAAGCTGCCGGATGTGGCATGGACACGTGCCCGGCAGCTGCCGGCGCAGGCACAGCGGCCGACGGGGACCTGAGCGTGGCGGTGAATTTCGATTACGAACAGGCTGGTGAACTGAAGATCGGCCAAGTGGGCATCGCCAACCTGCGCATCCGTACCCTTGATGTCGAGCGCCTCGTGCAGGAAATGCGCGAGCGCGTCACCCGTGCGCCGAAGCTGTTCGGCCGCGCTGCGGTGATCCTCGACTTCGGCGGCCTGAGCCAGGTGCCGGACGTGGCCACCGCGCAGGCGCTGGTTGATGGCCTGCGCAACGCCGGTGTGTTGCCGGTGGCACTGGCCTACGGCACCAGTGCGGTCGACCTGCTCTCGCAGCAGCTCGGCCTGCCTTTGCTGGCCAAGTTCCGTGCGCAGTACGAGCGTGCGGAGGCCGAACCGGCCCCGCCGCCGCCCGCGCCGGAACCGCGCCGCGCGGTGCGTGCCGAGCCGAAGCCGGCCCCCGCCACGCCGGTGGCCAAGTCGGCCGACGCCGCTGCACCGCAGCCGGGCCGCATGCAGCTGGGCAACGTGCGGTCAGGCCAGCAGCTGTACGCTGAGAACTGCGACCTGACCGTGATGGCCACCGTCGGCGCCGGCGCCGAGGTCATCGCCGATGGCAGCATCCATATCTACGGCACCCTGCGCGGCCGCGCGCTGGCAGGGGCCCAGGGCAACACCGCGGCACGCATCTTCTGCCGTGATTTCCATGCGGAACTGGTCGCCATTGCTGGCCACTACAAGGTACTGGACGATGTCCCGGACTCCCTGCGCGGCAAGGCCGTTCAGGTGTGGCTGGAACAGGACCAGATCAAGATCGCTGCGCTGGACTGACGCAGCACCCAAACAGAATCATCAGGAGAAGTCCTTTGGCTGAAATCATCGTAGTCACCTCCGGCAAGGGCGGCGTCGGCAAGACCACTTCCAGCGCGAGCCTGGCCTGCGGCCTGGCACGGCGCGGCAAGAAGGTGGCGGTGATCGACTTCGACGTCGGCCTGCGCAACCTCGATCTGATCATGGGCTGCGAACGCCGTGTGGTGTACGACTTCGTCAACGTCGTGCACGGCGAAGCGACCCTCAAGCAGGCCCTGATCAAGGACAAGCGCTTCGAGAACCTGTACGTGCTGGCCGCCTCGCAGACCCGCGACAAGGACGCACTGACCCAGGAAGGCGTGGGCAAGGTCCTGAAGGACCTGGCCGCCGACGGCTTCGATTACATCATCTGCGACTCACCGGCCGGCATCGAGAAGGGCGCCTTCCTGGCGATGTACTTCGCCGACCGCGCCGTGGTGGTGGTGAACCCGGAAGTGTCGTCGGTGCGCGACTCGGACCGCATCATCGGCCTGCTCGATTCGAAGACCCACAAGGCCGAGTCCGGCCAGGACGTGCCGGCCTTCCTGCTGCTGACCCGCTACACCCCGGTGCGCGTGGAAAGCGGTGAGATGCTCAGCATCGCCGACGTCGAGGAAGTGCTGGGCCTGAAGGCGATCGGCGTGATCCCCGAGTCGGGTGACGTGCTCAACGCCTCCAACAAGGGCGAGCCGGTCATCCTGGATGTCGAGTCTGCAGCCGGCCAGGCCTACGACGACGCCGTCGCGCGCATCCTCGGCGAAGAACGCCCGATGCGCTTCACCAACGTCGAGAAGAAGGGCTTCTTCAGCAAGCTGTTCGGAGGGTAAGCATGGGCCTGTTTGATTTCCTCAAAGCGAAGAAGACCACCGCCGAAACCGCCAAGAACCGCCTGCAGATCATCATCGCGCAGGAACGCAGCAACCGCGGCGGCCCCGATTACCTGCCGCTGTTGCAGCGCGAGCTGCTGGAAGTGATCAAGAAGTACGTGAACATCGACGTCGATGCAGTGAAGGTCGACCTGGTGAAGGATGGCCAGCACGATGTGCTGGACATCTCCGTGGCGCTGCCTGAAGGCCCGGACAAACCCTGATCTCCTGCCCCGCCCGTGCCTGCATGGGCGGGGCTGCCCGACCCGCATGACCGATACGACAACCGCCGTGGACATCACCTGCGTGGGCGATATCGCCTTCGCCGATGCGCAGTGCCTGCTCGCCGCGCATGGCCTGCGGCTGCACCACGTGGCGGCCGGTGAACCGATTCCCGGCAGCTACTGGGGCGAACCCGAGGCCGGCATCATCGCCAGCAACGTCTACGTGCGCGATGACACGCCGGTGCACTCGATGCTGCACGAAGCCTGCCACCTGATCGTGCTGCCGCCGGAGCGACGTGCGCAGGTGCACACCGACGCCACCGACTCGGTTGCCGAGGAAGATGCCACCTGCTACCTGCAGATCGTGCTGGCCGGGCAGCTGCCCGGTGTCGGCAGTGCGCGTCTGATGGCCGACATGGATACCTGGGGGTATACGTATCGGCTGGGGTCTACCCAGGCGTGGTTCGAACAGGACGCCGAAGACGCGAAGGCGTGGCTGGTCGAACGCGGATTGCCGGTGGCGTAAAGCGCACACGCGTGGCGTGGATTTACTGTAGAGCCGAGCCCATGCTCGGCTGCTTTTGTATTCGTGCAGGTGACGACGAAGAGAAGCCGAGCATGGGCTCGGCCCTACAGGATCATCCCTGCCCGGCCAGCGCGCGCAGGGTGATGCCGACGATGTAGGCCAGGTACGTGCCGGTGGCATAGCCCATCGTGCCCAGCAGCACGCCCACCGGCGCCAGGGCCGGATGGAACGCCGCGGCCACCACCGGTGCCGAAGCCGGGCCACCGATGTTCGACTGCGAACCGATGGCGAAGTAGAAGAACGGCACCTTCAGCAGCTTGCCCAGGCACCACAGCAGCGCGATGTGCACGGCGATCCAGATCAGGCCGAGCAGGAACAGCCATGGGCGATCCAGCAACGCCAGCAGATCCATCTGCATGCCGATGCAGGCAATCAGGAAATACAGCAGCAGCGAGCCCAGCCGCGATGCGCCCGCGCCTTCGAGATTGCGTGCACGGGTGAAGCTCAGGCTCAGGCCCAGCGTGGTCGACAGCACCACCACCCACACAAACGGCGCATCCAGGCTGAACTGCGAGGCCCAGCCGACATTGGCCTTGAACCACGCTGCCAGCGGTGCACCGATCGCATGCGCCAGACCAACACCGCCGAAGGCGACCGCCACAATCAGCATCAGGTCGGTCAGGCTGGGAATACGCTCGTGCTCGGCCTGGAATCGCGCGATGCGCTCCTTCAGTTCATCAATGGCCGAGGTATCAGCGCCACTGCGTGCATCGATCTTCGCCGCACGTCCTGCCAGGAAGATCAGCGCGGCCATCCACACATAGCCCACGCCGACATCGACCACCGCGAACTGACCGAAGGTGGTCGCATTGACGTCGAACACTTCGCGCATCGCCAGCATGTTGGCGCCACCGCCGATCCAGCTGCCGGCCAGTGCGGCCATGCCGGCCCAGGTGTCACCGGCCACGGTGTCGGGATGGATCGCGCGCATCACCAGGAACGCCACCACCGCACCGAGCATGATGCTGGCCGAAGCGCCCAGATACATCAGCACCAGCTTCGGGCCGAGCCGCAGGATGCCCTTGATGTCCACTGCCAGGGTCAGCAGGATCAGCGCCGCCGGCAGCAGGATGTCGCGCGCGATCGGGTTGTAGAGCTTGGTGTTCTGCCCGTCGATGAGGCCGACGGTGTTGTAGATGCCGGGAATCAGGTAGCACAGCAGCAGCGCTGGGACGAAGGTATAGAAGCGCTTCCACAGGCCCTGCTCGCGCGAGGCGGTCCAGAACACGGCGCCAAGCGTGGCGGCGATCAAACCGAAGACGACGATGTCGTTCTGGATCATGCAGGTGCTCGTGTAGAGCCGAGCCATGCTCGGCTGCTGTTGGTGGAAGGTGTGCCGACCAACGGTCGGCACCCACCGGCGGAGACAAAAGCGCCGCCCCGGAGGGCGGCGCTGCAGTCATCAGTTGCCGATGTGCTGCTTCAGCCAGGCGTTGACGGTGTCATGCCACAGGATGCTGTTGTTCGGCTTCAGCACCCAGTGGTTTTCATCCGGGAAGTACAGGAACTTCGATTCGATGCCCTGGCGCTGGGCAGCGGTGAACGCGGCCAGGCCCTGTTCGACCGGAATGCGGAAGTCCTGCTGGCCATGGATGACCAGGATCGGCTTCTTCCAGTCGGCGACGTGGTTGACCGGGTTGAACTTCTCGTAGTTCGCAGCCTTCTGGTATGGGGTACCGCCCTGCTCCCACTCGGTGAACCACAGTTCTTCGGTGGCGTAGCCCATCATGCGCTGGTCGAACACGCCGTCATGGTTGACCAGGCACTTGAACGGGCTGTTCCAGTTGCCGGCGATCCAGTTGACCATGAAGCCGCCGTAGCTGGCGCCCAGCGCACAGGCCTTGTCACCGTTGAGGAAGGAGTACTTCTTCAGCGCTGCGTCCCAGCCCTTCTGCAGGTCTTCCAGCGGGCGGTCGCCCCAGTGCTGGCTGATCGCATCGGTGAACGCCTGGCCGTAGCCGGTGGAACCGTGGAAGTCGATCATCACCACGGCGTAGCCCTGGCCCGCATAGGTCTGCGGGTTCCAGCGATAGCTCCAGCCATTGCCGAAGCTGCCCTGCGGACCGCCGTGGATCAGGAACGCGACCGGGTACGACTTGCCTTCCTGGTAGTTGTGCGGCTTGACCACGTAGCCATGCACGGTGTCGTTGTTCCAGCCCTTGAACTCGAACTGTTCGAAGTCGCCGAAGTTGACGTCCTTCAGCACGTCACCGGCGGCCGGGGTCAGCGCGCGCAGTTCGCCGATGGCTTCGCCCGCAGCCGGCAGCAGGCCGACCAGCACCTGGTCGTTGCTCTTCAGGCTGTTGCGGGTGATGGCCACGCTGTTGCCGGCCACGTCCACCGAGGTCACGCTGCCGTCGCCGATCAGCTTGGTGGCCTTGCCGCTGGCCACGTCGATCTGGAACAGCGGGTGTTCGCCGAGGTCATCTGCAGTGGTGTAGATGCTGGCGCCGTCGGCGGACAGGGTGATGCCGCCGGCCGAACGATCCCACTGCGGGGCGATCTCGCGGGTCTTGCCGCTTGCCAGGTCCATCGCCATCAGGCCGAAGCGGTCAGCCTCGAAGCCCGGGCGCTTCATCGCGCGGTAGAACAGGGTCTTGCCGTCGGCGCTGAACACCGGGCCGGCATCCCAGGCCGGGTTGGAGGCGGTCAGGTTGACCGGTGCCTGCTTGCCCGCAGCGTCGAAGCGGTACAGGTCGAAGTTGGTCGACCACGGCTCCTGCTTGCCGGCCACGCGGATGCTGGCGACCACGCTGGCGCCATCCGGCGACCACGCGAAATCATCATTGCCGCCGAACGGCTTGGACGGTGCATCGCCATCGATGGTCGCGCTCAGTGCCGAAGCGCCCTTGACCGCACCAGCCTTGGCCATCGGCAGCGGTGCCACGAACAGGGTGTTGCGACGGCCGTCGTTCCAGGTATCCCAGTGGCGCACGAACAGCGAATCGAAGACCTTGCCGCTGGCCTTGGCGCCGGCAACGTCCTTCAGCTTCTTCTCGGTGCAGGCCAGGTCCGAGGCACAGGCCTGGAACACGCCGGCACTGAACAGCACACGGTCGTCCTGCGGCGACACGTGGTAGCTGTCCACGTCCACCGGGAAATCGGTCAGCTGGCGCGGGGTGCCGCCGCTGATCGGCTGCGCGTA
This sequence comes from Stenotrophomonas veracruzanensis, assembly GCF_032911525.1. Classification (NCBI taxonomy): domain Bacteria; kingdom Pseudomonadati; phylum Pseudomonadota; class Gammaproteobacteria; order Lysobacterales; family Lysobacteraceae; genus Stenotrophomonas; species Stenotrophomonas veracruzanensis. The sequence goes on along the minus strand of NZ_JAWJTI010000002.1, from coordinate 114,779 downwards.
CAGCTGCTGGCTGCCGTTCTTGGCGCTGAGGAAGTACACAGTCTGGCCATCGGCCGACAGCGAAGCAGAATTGACGTTCCAGCCGGCCGGGGTGATCTGCTTCGGCGGGGCCGCATCGCGGGTACGCAGGTTGCGCGCGAACAGCGCGGTGGAGGCCTTCAGGTTGGCGTCCACGCTGCGCTTGGCGAACACCACGGTGCCGCCGTCAGCGGTCAGCACCGGTGCGGAGACGCGGTCCATGGCCACCATGTCGCGGACTTCCAGGCCACGGGCAGCAGCAACGCTGGGCAGGGCGGCCAGCAGGCTCAGTGGCAGCAGGGCATGACGCAGTTTCATCGGGGTCTCCGCAGGACGGCAAAAAACCGATGGTAGGCCCGTGCGGCCGGGGCTGCCAAGGCCATCGGTCATGGCTGCCGTTGGGGGCGGTCCCGCCGCCAGAAAAAGCAAACCGCGCCGTAGCGCGGTCTGTCGGGGGGGGGCGACGATAGTGCCGGCCGCTGGCCGGCACTACCCATCCCTTACGCCACGGCGCGCTTGCCGGTGCGGTAGATCAGCCAGCCAACCAGGAACAGCACGGCCAGGCCGATCCACTGTGCGCCCGGCAGGTGGAACGGCACGGCCAGCACGTCGGCGCGGCTGCTGACCACGATCGGAATCGCGATGGCGATGCCCATCAGTGCCTCACCGGTGATCAGGCCGGCGGCGAACAGCACGCCCGGCTTGTGCACGCGGTCGCGGCCTTCCTCGTCATCGGCACGCACCTTGTGGAAGCGCTCGACCAGGTAGGCGATCAGGCCGCCGAGGAAGATCGGCACCATCAGTTCCAGCGGCAGGTAGATGCCGATGGCGGCAGCCAGCACCGGCACGCGGAAGCGGGCATTGCGCGACTTCAGCCAGCTGTCGAACGCGATGATGGCGGCACCGACCACGGCACCGATGCCGATGAAGGTCCAGGGCAGTTCTCCACCGAACAGGCCCTTGGCCACCGAGGCCATCAGGTTGGCCTGCGGTGCGGCCAGTGCGTTCGGGTGCAGCTCGGACTTCACGCCGATGCCGTAGGCGGTGGCCAGCAGGTTCAGCACCGGCGCCATGATCAGCGCGCACGAGAACGCACCGATGCCCAGCATCAGCTGCTGCTTCCACGGGGTGGCGCCAACGATGTAGCCGGCCTTGAGGTCCTGCAGGTTGTCACCGCCAACCGCTGCGGCACAGCACACCACCGCGCCGATCATGATCGCGGCCACCGCACCCAGCGGCGCGCCGAAGGCGCCGACCGGCTGCAGGCCATCCTTGCCGAGCAGCACGACCAGCACGGCCGAGGCGAACAGGATGGTGGAGATGGTGATGCCCGAGACCGGGTTGTTGGACGAACCGATCAGGCCGGCCAGGTAGGCCGAGACCGACACGAACAGGAAGCCGGCGACGATCATGATGAGGGTCATCGGGATCGACACGTGCCACTGGCCGACAATGGCCTGGTACAGGGCCAGCAGCGGCAGCACGAACACCACCAGGGCCACCAGCATCCACTTCATCGGCAGGTCGCGCTCGGTGTGCGCCAGTACCGGGCCGCCGCTCTTGCGGGCGGCGGCGAAGCCGCTCTTGACGCCGTTGAGCAGCGACTTGCGCAGCGAGATCAGGGTCCAGATGCCGCCGATCAGCATTGCGCCGACACCCAGGTAGCGCATCTTCGCGCCCCAGATGGCGAACGCCGCCTCGGTGGACGAAGCCGCGGCAACCGACGCGGCCAGTGCCGGATCGGTGTTCATGAAGAACGCCTGGTAGATCGGAATGGCGATGTGCCAGGTCAGGATCGAACCGGACACCACCACGATGCCGACGTTGAGGCCGACGATGTAACCCACGCCCAGCAACGCCGGCGACAGGTTGGTGCCGATGAAGGCGGTGATCTTGGAACTGCCGACGTAGGCCGAGGTAGCCCAGGCATCGGGAATCAGGCGCATACCGCTTTCCGCGGCCAGCTTGACGAAGGCACCGATCACCGCCGACAGGCCGAGGATCTTCAGGCCCGGGCCCGGGTTTTCACCGGCCTTGAGCACTTCTGCCGCCGCCTTGCCTTCCGGGAACGGAAGCGGGTCTTCGACGATCATCGAACGGCGCAGCGGCACCGAGAACAGCACGCCCAGCAGGCCGCCGAGACCGGCGATGCCCAGCACCCACCAGTACTTGAAGTCCGGCCAGTACCCCATGATCACCAGCGCCGGGATGGTGAAGATCACACCGGCGGCGATCGACGAACCGGCCGAAGCGCCGGTCTGCACGATGTTGTTTTCGAGGATGGAGCCACCGCCCAGCAGGCGCAGCACGCCCATGGATATCACCGCGGCGGGAATGGCGGTGGCGATGGTCAGGCCTGCGAACAGACCGAGGTAGGCGTTTGCGGCCGACAGCACCACCGCCAGCACGATGGCCAGGGCCACTGCGCGGAAGGTGAGCTGCTTGGGCGCAGCGTCGTGGTTCATGGAAGCCCCTGCTGGCAAAAAATCCCGATCACGCTAGCGTTCAGGGGCCGGCAAGTCCAGTGCGCATGGTCACCGCCGGACATGGCCCAACGCCTTCCCCGACCCGCCCGGCAACGCCAACCGGCCGATCCGGCAAGGCCAGGCCACACCTGCAGCAAAAAGGGGACGGAGGGGATTAAGTCGCATTTGTCATAAGCACCGTGATCCGGCCCCTCCCCTTCTATAATCGCGCCCTTTCCGCAGTCCCCGCCGTCAATGACCGTTGCCGCTACCGCTTCCGACGACTTCCTGGGCCATCCCAAGGGCGTATACGTCTGCTTCTTCACCGAAATGTGGGAGCGCTTCTCCTTCTACGGCATGAAGGCGCTGCTGCTGCTCTACCTGACCAAGTACCACCTGTTCGGCGACAAGGCCGGCCTGGACCTGCTCGGTGCCTACGGTGGCCTGGTGTACTGCATCCCGGTGTTCGGCGGCATGCTGGCCGACCGCTGGCTGGGCATGCGCCGGGCGGTGCTGTTCGGCGGCATCCTGCTGGTACTCGGCCACCTCGGCATGGCGTTCGAGGGTCACGCGGCCTACCGGGTCAACGGTGAAGTGGTGCGCGACACCTCGGCGCTGGCAGTGACCTACCTCTCGCTCGCGCTGATCATCATGGGCGTCGGTTTCCTGAAGCCGAACATCTCCACCATCGTCGGCAAGCTCTACCCCAAGGACGACCCGCGCCGCGACTCGGGCTTCTCGCTGTTCTACGCCGGCATCAACCTCGGCGCGCTGTTCTCTTCGCTGGTGTGCGGCTTCCTCGGCGAGGCCTACGGCTGGAAGTACGGTTTCGGTGCGGCCGGTATCGGCATGCTGGCCGGCCTGGCGATGTTCCTGTGGGGCCAGAAATACCTGCAGGGTCACGCCGAGCCACCGCAGCCGGCTGCGCTGAAGCAGAAGGTGCTGGGCCTGCCGCGCGAATGGCTCATCTATCTATGCGCGGTGCTCGGTGTGCTGCCGGTGGCGTGGCTGATGTGGGCGGCCGGCAACGGCGCGTTCGCGCTGGGTGGTGAAGTCAGCCTGGCGCTGATGCTGATGCTGGTGGTGCTGGGCGGCGTGCTGGTCTGGTTCGCCTGGTTCACCGGCAGCAAGTGCACGCCGGTGCAGCGCCAGCAGATGATCGCGCTGATGGTGCTGATCTTCATGGCGCTGGTGTTCTTCACGATGTACGAGCAGTCCTACGGCTCGTGGGTGACCTTCACCGACCGCCTGCTGACCAAGGACATCGTGCCCTCGCTGGTGATCACCGGCGGTACGCCGCTGCCTTGGTCGATCATCTCGCTGCTGCTGGCACCGCTGGGCTTCGTGGTCAGCGCGCGGCTGTCCGAGCGTCGTCCGGGCTCATCTGCGCCACGCACGTTCTTCGCCGCCATCGTCGTGCTGATGCTGGTGCTGCTGGTACGCGACTGCCTGGTGATTCCGCAGACCGCCGGCTCGCTGACCTACCTCGGCGGCCTGTTCCTGGTGCTGCTGGCACCGGCCTTCGCCGCACTGTGGACGTGGATGGACCGCCGCGGCTGGGAACCGGGCAAGCCGGTCAAATCAGCCTGGGGCCTGGTGATCGGCGCGCTGTCGTTCGTGCCGCTGGCACTGGCCGCGCAGCAGGTGGGCGCCACCGGCGAGATGGCCAGCGTGTGGTGGCTGGTGCTGGCCTACTTCCTGCTGGCCAGTGGCGAGATGTGCCTGTCGCCGGTCGGCTTGTCGGCGGTCACCCAACTGGCGGTACCGCGGGTGATGAGCCTGATGATGGGCACCTGGTTCCTCGCCACGGCATTTTCGGAAACGCTGGCCGCCCTGTTCGGCAAACTGGCGGCGATTGACGTGCCCGAAGGCGAAACAATGGACATGGCCGCGGCCGCCGGCGCCTATGCGCACCTGTTCTGGCTGCTGATGTGGATCGGCCTGGGCTGCGCGGTGCTGGCCTTCATCGCCGCGCCGCTGCTGAAGCGGATGATGCACGGGGTGAAGTGACACCCGCTCACTGCGGCGGTAACCACGATGGTTGCCGCCGCGCGTGTTTCAGGGTGCCTTGACCTTGCTCGAAGCCGTCGCCGCAGCTGCTGTACCACCCCCGAGGCTACGCGACAGGAAGGCAAGCAACCGGGTGTAGTAATCGCGCTGGTTCGCTTCGCTGTACAGGCCATGCCCTTCGCGCGGATAGTAGACCGCCTCCACCGGCACACCGGCCTGCTTCAACGCCGCTTCCATGCGCTCGGTGTGCTGAACCGGCGCACGCAGGTCCTCGCGACCGGCGGCCAGCAGTACCGGTACGTTGATGCCCGCTGCCAGATTGACCGGCGACACCGCCCCCAGCGTGGCCGGGTCGCCCAGCCACTGCTGCAGGTAAGTCACGCCCGAAGCACGATCCTGGATATCGCCACGCTTGAACATCAACGGCAGGTCGTACACGCCGACGTAGCCTGCCGCGCACCGGTACAGCCCGGGCTCGCGCACGACGCCCATCATGGCTGAGTACGCACCGTAGCTGGCGCCGTAGATGCAGATGCGTCCGCTGTCGGCGATGCCCTGGCTGATCGCCCAACGGGTGGCGTCGGTCACATCGTCCTGCATCGCGCGGCCCCATTGCTGGGCAGCCGCCTGGGTATGTGCACGGCCGTAGTTGCCCGAGCCACGGAAGTTGACCTGCAGCACCGCATAACCGGCGTCGGCAAGCAATTGGTTCTCGCGCTCGAAACCACCGTCATCGAATACGCCGATCGGGCCACCATGCGGGACCACCACCATCGGCAGGTTGCGGCCATCACTGCCCTTGGGCAGGGTCAGGAAGCCTTGCAGCGGCAGGCCATCGCGCGCAGCCAGGGTGACCGGACGCACGCTGGCACCGCCCTCGCGATCAAACCAGCGATGACGGCTGGTGAGAAAAGCGGCGTTGCGGGTGGCGGTGGTGTACAGGAAATAGTCGCCTGGATTGGTCGCCGAGCTCACCTTGATCAGCAGCCGCGTGTTGTCACGGGTGCCGGAGACCAGGCTCACCGCCTGCCCTGGAAACGCCTTTTCAAGTTTGCGCTGGATGCTGGCGGTCGGCGACTGCTCATCGAAGAAGGCGGTGCGCGTGACGGCGCCGACGAATTGGATACCCACCGGCACGCGCGTGCCGGGCTGGTAGACCACGCGGGTGGGGTCGACGGTGTCGTCCTGCAGCAGCGTACGCCGTTCTCCGCTGACCGGATCCCAGCTGACCACCGTATCGGGGCCGCGGGCCTGCTCCACCACCAGGTAGGCCAGCCGATTATCGGCGGAGAAGCCAATCGGGCGTTCGATGCGATGACTGCTGCCTTCGTCGTTGACCAGGGTCCACTCGCGGTCTTGGCGATAGTAGAGCTTGTTGACGTTGTCGGCGGCGGCACCGTGGGCGAAGCGCAGTTCACCTTGATTGTCGGTGGTGAACGTTGCGCGCTGCACCGGCGAGCGCGAGACCAGGACGCGGCGCCCGGTGATGACATCCATCCGTTCCAACCGCGTATTGGTGTCGTTGGCAAATGGCCACAGCGAGATCAACACGTTGCGCTCGTCGGCAGCGAGCGGATCGGCCAGGAATGCAGCGACCTGCTCGGCCACCCGTCCGGTCACGAAGCCGGGCTCGTCCGGGCGCGCACGGTAACCGACCAGCAGATCACCGCGCTTGCCATTGGCGTCGATGGCGTACAGTTCGCCCGTCGGCCGCGGTTGGTCCAGCGGTCCCCATTTTTCGGCCAGCCCGATCAGCAGACGGGTGTCACTCACCCAGTCGACCTCGGCAGCATGATTGTTGCGTGGCGGCCGGAAATTGCCGACCAGTTCCATCGTGTCGGTACGCAGGACCGCCACGGCGGTCGCGCCCTCCAGCGGCAAGGTCATGGCAATGTATTCGCCGGTAGGCGAGAGTTGGATGTCATTGAACTCCGCACGACGCACATAGCCGTCCAGCGAAACTTCCGCAGCCTCCACCCCAGCCCAGCCGCATATGGCCATCAATGCGGCCAGTACCCTTGCATGCTTCATGACGTCCTCCTTGAAGCCGGGCTCCCCCTGCCCGGCACCGGGTCCGCTGATCGCGGCGGGTCTGCTTCACGGCGCCTTGTCAGCACCTGCGGCTGGACTGGCGTTGGCGGTGCTGCCGCCCAGGCTGCGCGACAGGAAGGCCAGCAGCCTGCGGTAGTACTCGCGCTGGTGCTCTGGCCGGTAGAATCCATGGCCCTCGGTTCGGTAATACAGGCTCTCCACCGGCGAGCCGGCCGCCTTCAGCGCGGCTTCCATGCGCTCGGTGTGCTTGATCGGCGCGCGTGTGTCTTCGCCACCTGCAGCAAGGAACACCGGCACTTTTACCTGTTTGGCCAGGTTCACCGGTGAACTGGCCCCCAATGTCTTAGGATCACCCACCCATTCGCGCTGCCAGGTCATGGCCGAATCGCTGGACTGGGCGTCATTGGTGAACATCAGCGGCAGGTCGTACACGCCGACATAGCCGGCCGCACACTGGTACAACCCCGGCTCGCGTATCGGGCCCATCATTGCCGCATACGCACCGTAGCTGGCACCGTAGATGCAGACGCGGCTGTTGTCGGCGATGCCTTCGGCGATGGCCCAGCGCGTAGCATCGGTCACATCGTCCTGCATGGCCGCGCCCCACTGCCTGGCGCCGGCCTGGGTGAAGGCACGGCCGTAGTTGGACGAACCACGGAAATTGACCTTCAGCACGGCATAGCCGGCCGCTGCCAGCATCTGCGATTCAGGGTCGTAACCGCCGCTGTCGAAAACGCCGATGGGACCACCGTGTGGCACCACGACCAACGGAAGATCGCGGCCACTGCTGCCGTTGGGCAACGTCAGGAAGCCATGCAGTGCCGTACCGTCGCGCGCCTTCAACGAGAACGGACGCACGCTGGCGGCCAGCTTGGGATCGATCCACTCGCTGCGGCTGACCAGATGTTCGGCGGCCTTGGCGCGGGTATCGAACAGGTAGAAATCGCCGGGGTTGCTGCCCGACCACGTCTGCACCACCACCTTGCCGCCATCGCGGGTACTGGAGGTGATGAATACCGGGCCACCGAACGCCGCTTCCAGGCTGCGGTACTGACGGGCATCGGCACCCTTTTCATCGAAGAACCGGGTGCGCGGTGCATCCCCCAGGTACAGTGCGCCTACGGGCACGCGGGTGCCCGGGCGACGGATGATCGCTGAAGGATCGACCACCGCATCCCGCAGCACCTCACGCCGTTCGCCGCTCTGCGGATTCCAGCTGACGATGGTGTCGGGGCCGCTGGGCTGCTCGACCTGCAGGTAAGCCAGCGTGCCATCCTCGGAAAAGCCCAGCGCGCCCTCGACCCTGTGGCTGAGCGACTCGTCATTGACCAGCGACCACTGCGCGTTGGTGCCGGCGCGGTAGTACAGCTTCTGGACGTTGTCCGACGCCGCACCGAGGGCAAAACGCACTTCGCCCTTGTCATCGGTGGTGAATCCGGCGCGCTGCACCGGTGAGCCGGAAACGCGCACGCGGCGCCCGCTGACCACATCCAGCCGCTCCACGCGGGTATAGGGATCATCGGCAAACGGCCACACCGCGATCAGTACATTGCGGTCATCGCCGGGCAGCTCGTCGGTGAGGAACGCCGCGACCGCCTCGACCTTCTTCGGTTGGATGCGCGTGCCCAGCCCACGGCCCTGCACGCGGTAGCCGACCAGCAGTTCGCCGCCCTTGCCATCGACATTGACGCCGTAGAGTTCGCCGGTGAGCTGCGGAGTATCCAGCGCGCCCAGCTTCTCGGCCAGGCCGACCAGCAGGCGTTCATTGCTTACCCATTCGAAACTGTTGGCATGGTTCTTCGCCTGTGGCCGGAATACACCCGCAGGCTTGCGGTCGGACGTGCGCAGGATGACCAGCGCGGTGGAATCGTCCAGCGGTACGGTGCCGGCCACATAGTCGCCCCCCGGCGACAGCTTGACGTCCGAAAACGACTCTGGTTTCAGGTACTTCTCCAGGTCCACCCCGCCGTTCCCCGCCGACGTTCCGCCCACCACCGCGCACAGCAGCGCGGCAAATACAGTCCTGCGCATCCTTCCCCCTCCCTGCCGGACACCCTGTCCAGATTTGCCGATTCTAGGCAGGCCAGCGGCCGCCCCGCCAGTGGGCACAAAAAACGACGGCACCGTTGCCGGTGCCGTCGTTACCACTACCTTGGAGAGAGAGTCAGGACGTGGGTTCGGGGGGCGTGCGCCGGGTCAGTGGACCCCGCGCACCGCCAACGTGAGGGCCAGGATGCTGAGGATCACCGCGATGGTGCCGTCGAGCACGCGCCAGGTACTGGGCTTGGTGAACAGCGGTGCCAGCAGGCGTGCGCCCAGGCCCTGCGCGGTCAGCCACAGGCAGCTGGCGGTGACCACACCAGCGGCGAAAGCCATGCGGGCGTTGCCGAAGTTCTCGGCGATCGAGCCGATCACCATCATGTCCAGCCAGAAGTGCGGGTTGATCAGCGAGAAACCGACCGCAGCCATCAGCACCGCGCGGCGGCTGCCGTCGTCGCTGTCAGCCTCGCCCATGCCGCCGCCGCCGGCGATCGCACGACGTGCCGACTTCATCGCATACCAGGCCAGGAAAGCCACGCCCGTCCACAGCACGGCGGTGGTCAGCCACGGCAGTGCCGAGGTGAGCGTGCGCAGGCCGGCCACGCTGGCGAAGATGAAGATCGCATCGATGGCCGCACAGGTGGCAACCACCGGCACGATGTGCTTGCGCAGGATGCCCTGGCGCAGGATGAAGGCGCTCTGGGCGCCGACCACGGCGAACAGGCCGATGCCGGTAGCTGCACCAGAGAACCAGGCACCGAGGCCGGTGCTGGCGGAGATGACCGAGAACATGGGATTCACTGCCTTTGCTTGCCTGGGGGGACGGTGCCTCGCGAAGGCGGACAGCACCGGAACGAGCGCCATTGTCGCGCCGCAACATGGAAAAGACGAGCTAAACTTCCTAAACCAACATTAGCGGAACTTAATTCCATGCGTATCGATCATGCCCAGCTGCGTGCCCTGGCCGCAGTGATCCGCGAAGGCAGCTTCGACCGCGCCGCGCAGTCGCTCAATGTCACGCCGTCGGCCGTCTCGCAGCGCGTCAAGGCGCTGGAGGACCGGATCGGCCGGCTGCTGGTCAAGCGTGGCACCCCGGCCACCGCCACCGCCGAAGGCCAGTTGCTGGTGCAGCTGGCCGAGCAGACCGCCCTGCTCGAACATGATGCGTTGCACCGGATGGGTCTGGCCGACGAGGATCTGCCACAGGCCAGCATCCCGGTAGCGGTGAACCACGACAGCCTGGAAACCTGGTTCCCGCAGGCCGCCTCGCAGTTCGCACAGAGCACCGGCACCACCCTGGACCTGCGCGTGGAGGACCAGGACCACACCGTGGAGCTGCTGCGCCAGGGCACGGTGCTGGGCGCGGTGACCACGCTGGACGAGCCGGTCCAGGGCTGCCAGATCCATGCGCTGGGCAGCATCCGCTACGCGGCGACCTGCACGCCGGAGTTCCGCGAGCGTCATTTCGCCAAGGGCGTGACCGCGCAGGCGCTGGCGCAGGCGCCGGTGCTGGTGTTCAACCGCAAGGACGACATGCAGTCGCGCTTCGCCCGGCGCATGGCCGGCGACGACCTGCCCAGCACTGCACCAACCTGGTGGATTCCCTCCACCCGCGCCTTCGTGCAGGCCAACCTAGGCGGCATGGGCTGGACCATGAACCCGTTGCCGCTGGTCAAGCGCCACCTGGACGCCGGCCGGCTGGTCTACGTACGCCAGCGCGCGTGGGAAGACGTGCCGCTGTACTGGCAGCACTGGAAGGGCGACGTGCAGACCATGGCGCTGCTGACCCGCGCCGTGCTGGATGCATCCTCGGCATTGATCCGACGCAAGCGCTGAAAAGGGGACGGAGGGGATCAAGGCGTTCAAGGCCAAACGACATACGGGGCAAAGACGACTTAATCCCCTCCGTCCCCTTTTCTGCTCCACCGGATCTCCATCGAGCCTACACACCGGGTCCATGCGCGATGCGGATACTGGCGGGCCGACCATTACAAGGATGTCCGGCATGCCCGTGTACCTGCGCGATGCCCGCCCCGAAGATGCCGCCGCCTGCATCGACCTGCGTGGGCGCACCCGCGAGAACGCCTTCAGTGCCGAGCAGCTGGCACAGCTGGGCATCACCGGGGACAGCTGGGCGGCCGGCATCGCCCAGGGCGATTCGATTGGCCGCGTCGCCTGGGAGGGCGAGCGCATGGCCGGCTACTGCTTTGCCGACCGCGACAGCGGCGAGGTGCTGGTGCTGGCCCTGCTTCCAGAGTACGAAGGCCGCGGCATCGGCCGCCAACTGCTGCAGGAAGTGGTGAGCCTGACCCGCGATGCCGGCCACACCCGCCTGTTCCTGGCCTGTTCGGCCGACCCGCGTTCGCGCTCGCATGGCTTCTACCGGCGCCTGGGCTGGCGCCCGACCGGCGAGATTGATGAGGCCGGCGATGAGATTCTTGAGCTCGTCTGATTGAAGGCGTCGCCGCCAGGCATGGCTTGGCGCTACCACGGATGCGATCGCCAGAGCGGCCCCGCCCGCCTTGGTGACGGGACCGCGAAACATCGGATGCTGCGTTGCATCAAAAAAGGACCGGAACCAGTTAGAATCGCGCCAGGATGTTGCAAGGCGTTGTTTCTTCACGCCCTTTCCCTGCCCCACGCGCATCCTGACCCCTTCCCCTCCGCCAACGATCCCGCCCCCATGAAGAAATTTGGCAAGGCTCTTCTCGCCCTGCTCGTGCTGCTGTTGCTGGCCGCCGCGCTGTTCCTGTACTGGCCGCTGACCCAGCGCTCGGTGCCCGCCGCCAGCAACGACAAGCCCGTCGATGTTGTGCTGGTCGGCGCCGGCATCATGAGCATCACCCTGGCCACCTACCTGCAGGAACTGCAGCCGGACTGGAACATCCAGGTCTACGAACGCCTCGACGGCGTCGCCGGTGAAAGCTCCGACGGCTGGAACAACGCCGGCACCGGTCACTCGGCCTTCGCCGAACTGAACTACACCCCGGAACTGCCCGACGGCAGCATCGAGACCAAGCGCGCGGTCGGCATCGCCGAATCGTTCGAGGTCTCGCGCCAGTTCTGGTCGCACCAGGTGAAGGAAGGCCGGCTCAGCCAGCCCAGCGACTTCATCAACCCGACCCCGCACATGAGCTTCGTCTGGGGCGATGACAACATTGCCTACCTGCACAAGCGCCAGCAGGCCCTGGTGAAGAATCCGCTGTTCTATGGCATGCAGTACTCCGAGGATCCGGCACAGATCAAGCAGTGGGCACCGCTGCTGATGGAAGGCCGTGACCCGAAGCAGAAGGTGGCCGCGACCTGGATGCCGCTGGGCACCGACGTCAACTTCGGTGTGATCACCCGCCAGCTGACCACCGGCCTGCAGCGCAGCCCGAACTTCAGCCTGCACCTCAACCATGAAGTGAGCGCGCTGCGACAGAACGCCGACAAGAGCTGGAACGTGACGGTGAAGGACCTCAAGGCCGGTACCGAGTCCACCACCCACGCCCGCTTCGTGTTCATCGGTGCCGGTGGCGCCGCACTGAAGCTGCTGCAGATGTCGGGCATTCCGGAATCGAAGGACTACGCCGGCTTCCCGGTCGGTGGCCAGTTCCTCGCCTTCCAGGGCCAGGACGTGACCTCCCGCCATGGCGTGAAGGCCTACGGCATGGCCGAGACCGGTTCGCCGCCGATGTCGGTGCCGCACCTGGATGCACGCAAGCTGGACGGCAAGCCGGTGGTCCTGTTCGGGCCGTTCGCGCTGTACAGCACCAAGTTCCTCAAGCACGGCTCGTGGTGGGACCTGTATTCCTCGGTCAACCACAACAACGTCGGCCCGATGCTGGAAGTGGGCAAGGACAACCTGGACCTGGTGCAGTACCTGATGGGCCAGGCGCGCCTGAACGATGCCGACCGCCAGGCCGAACTGGTCAAGTACTTCCCCAACGCCAAGCCGGGTGACTGGAAGCTGGTCACCGCCGGCCAGCGCGTGCAGATCATCAAGCGCGATCCGCTGAAGGGCCCGGTGCTGCAGTTCGGTACCGAGATCGTGACCGACAAGGACCACACCCTCGCCGCCCTGCTCGGCGCCTCGCCGGGCGCGTCGACCTCGCCGCCGATCATGCTGGACCTGATGGCCAAGGCCTTCCCGGACCAGATGAAGGCCGGCTGGGAAACCCGCCTGCGCGAGATCGTGCCGTCGTACGGGCGCAAGCTCAACGACAGCGCCGCGCTGGTCAATGAGATCCGTACGCTGACCAGCCAGACCCTGCATCTGCCGTATCTGGAGGTGCCGGTGGATGCGAACGCGGCATCGCCCGCTCCGGTTGCAGTGCCGGCAGCGGCCAAGGAAAAGCGCAACGCCAATGAGGAACTGCAGGCGTTGTAAGCCCGCAGTTTGCTTTCGATGCAGACGGACGGCCACCTTCGGGTGGCCGTCCGCGTTTGGGCAGGCTACCGCCTGTAGAGCCGAGCCCATGCTCGGCTCCGGCAAAAAGCAGCCGAGCATGGCTCGGCTCTACGGAAAGCGATTCCCCGTGCCGGGAACCCTGCGCACAATGACGCGAATTGTAATGTTGTTAAGAATTATTTACATTTGCGTCCTGCGCGGTGACCGCGCCCTTCCAGATGGACCTGACCGTGCCCGAAGCCGCCGCCCCGGGTGCTGGACGACTGTTGCCGCCCTTCCCCGCTTCCGAGCCTCGAGCCCACCATGTCCCTGATCTTCCGTAACCGCCTGCCCCGCCGCGCGCTGCTGCCGGCTGCCCTGCTTTCGTCGTTGACCCTGCTGGCCGCGCCCAGCGTGTTCGCCGCCACCGATGGCGCTGCCGACGCCAAGACCCTGGACCGGGTGAGCGTGCGTGCCGAGCAGTCCGCTCCGCCCTCCAGCTCCACCCGCCTGCCGATCACCCTGCAGGAAACCCCGCAGTCGGCCACTGCGATCAGCCTGCAGCGCCTGCAGGACGAGTCGCTGTTCAGCATTAACGATGTGATGCGCAACGTCACCGGCGTCAGCGTGTCCTTCTATGACACCCAGCGCCCGCTGTACTACGCGCGCGGCTTTGCCATCACCGACTTCCAGGTTGATGGCATCCCCACCTACAGCGGCTCCACCAACCAGGAGTACGACACCGCCTTCTACGACCGTATCGAAGTGATCCGCGGCGCCAACGGCCTGCTCAGCGGCGCCGGCGTGCCCTCGGCCACGGTCAACCTGCTGCGCAAGCGCCCGGGCAAGGAGTTCGACGCGTCGTTCGCGGTCAGCGCCGGCAGCTGGGACTACCGTCGCATGGAGGCGGATGTGACCGCGCCGCTGACCGCCGACGGCCGCTTCCGCAGCCGCGTGGTCGCTGCCTACACCGATCGTGGCCTGTATTACGACCGTTACGACGAGAACAAGATGGCCGGCATGGCAGTGCTGGAAGGCGACATCACCGACAGCACCACAATCACCCTGGGTTACCAGAGCCAGGACAACAACCCCACCGGTTCAACCTGGGGCACCGTGCCGTTCTTCGACAGCCAGGGCAATTTCGCGCACCTGCCGCGCTCGACCAACCTGTCGCCGAAGTGGAGCTATTGGAAGCGCGAGAGCAATACCGCCTTCGCCAACCTGGAACAGCGTTTCGGCGACAACTGGCTGTTGAAGATCAATACCGCCTACACCCGCGGCAACGTGCAGAACGTGCGCCTGTACGGCACCGGCAACCCGGACCCGGTGACCGGCTCGGGCATCTACCTGCGTGCCGCCGCCGGTGATTCGAAGGACACCCGCCGCAACGTCGATGCCTACCTGACCGGCAGTTTCCCGCTGTTCGGCCGCGACCACGACCTCACCGTCGGCGCGCAGTGGTCGGACCTGGAAGGCACCACCAACACCCTGGCACTGGACTTCCCGAACGACTGGGCGCGCTGCGGCGGCGAGCGCTGCTACTACATTCCCAACGTGTACAACTGGAACGGCGACATCTCCGAGGTGACCTACCGCCGCACCGGCGCGCGCCGCGTGGCCAAGACCACGCAGAGTGGCGTCTATCTGGCCACCCGCCTGCGCCTGGCCGATCCGCTGTCGCTGATTGCCGGCGCACGCCTGAGCCGCTGGGAAACCCTCAGCCGCTCGTACAACGCCGCAGGCGCCTACACCGGCACCAGCGGTGCGTACAAAGTGAGCGATGAAGTCACCCCCTACGTGGGCCTGGTCTACGACATCACCCCGAACGTGTCGGCCTATGCCAGCTACACCGAGATCTTCAACCCGCAGAACTTCAAGGACCGCAACGAGAACCTGCTGGCACCAGTACAGGGCTCGAACCTGGAAGCGGGCATCAAGACCCAGTGGCTGGACGGCCGCCTGACCGCCAATGCTGCCGTGTTCGAGGCCAAGCAGGACAACTACGCCGTGCGTGACATGGGCGTGCCGGAAGGTTCGCTGAGCGATGGCACCTCCGCCTACATCGGCGTCAACGGCACCAAGGCGCGCGGCTGGGAGATGGACGTCAACGGCGAGATCCTGCCGGGCTGGACGGTCAATGCCGGCTACACCCACGTCAAGGTCACCCGTGCCGCCACCGACCTGCTGTACGCCAACCCGCCGAAGGATCTGCTGCAGCTCAACACCCAGCTGCAGCTGCGCGGTGCGCTGGAACGCCTGAGCGTTGGCGGTGGCGTGCAGTGGCAGAGCAAGGTGCAGGGCTACAACATCGCCTACCCGCTGGGCGGCACGGTGACGGTGAACCAGCCGGCGTATTCGCTGGTGCAGTTCAACGCCAACTACCGCATCAGCGACAGCTGGACCGCAACGCTGAGTGTGCGCAACGCACTGGACAAGACCTACTGGGCCAACCTGGACTACAACAACTTCGGCGAGCCGCGCTTCGTGTCGGCCAGCCTGCGCTGGAAGTTCTGAGCGACTCGCGAACCGGTGGGTGCCGACCGCTGGTCGGCACACCCCCAACCTGAATGGGCCCGCCTCCGCGCGGGCCCTTCCTTTTGCTGCACTGCAGGTTGCATCCTTTTTTGTAATTATGTCGTAATTACATCAACACCCATCGGAAGCCGGTCGATGAACCTGAGCTGGGATACGTTGGAACGCAGCCGCCAGGGGCGCCTGGAACGTGCCGCGCCGTGGGCCCGGGGACGCGAGGTCGCCGCCACCGATGTGGGTGAACTGCTGCATGCACTGCTGGAACCGGGCGACAAGGTCTGCCTGGAAGGCAACAACCAGAAGCAGGCCGATTTCCTCGCCCAAGCCCTGGCCGACCTCGACCCCGCCCGCGTGCATGACCTGCACATGGTGCAGTCGGTGCTGTCCTTGCCGTCGCACCTGGATGTATTCGAGCGTGGTATCGCTTCGAAACTGGACTTCTCGTTCTCCGGCCCGCAGTCGGTACGGTTGGCCAACCTGGTGGCTGAAGGGCGCATCCAGATCGGTGCCATCCACACCTACCTGGAACTGTTCGGCCGCTACTTCATCGACCTGACCCCGCGCGTGGCCCTGGTGGCCGCGCAGGCCGCAGATCGGCACGGCAACCTCTATACCGGCCCGAACACCGAAGACACGCCGGTGATCGTCGAGGCCACCGCCTTCGGTGGCGGCATCGTCATCGCCCAGGTCAACGAGATCGTCGACACCCTCCCCCGCGTCGACATACCCGCTGACTGGGTCAACTTCGTGGTGCAGGCGCCGAAGCCGAACCATATCGAACCGCTGTTCACCCGCGACCCGGCGCAGATCTCCGAGATCCAGGTGCTGATGGCGATGATGGCCATCAAGGGCATCTACGCCGAGTACGGCGTCAACCGCCTCAACCATGGCATCGGCTTCGACACTGCGGCCATCGAGCTGCTGCTGCCGACCTACGCCGAATCGCTGGGGCTGAAGGGCAAGATCTGCCAGCACTGGGCGCTGAACCCCCACCCGGCACTGATTCCGGCGATCGAATCGGGCTTCGTCAAATCGGTGCATTCGTTCGGGTCGGAACTGGGCATGGAGAAGTACATCGCCGCGCGAGGCGATGTGTTCTTCACCGGTGCCGATGGCTCGATGCGTTCCAACCGCGCGTTCTCGCAGACCGCCGGCCTGTACGCCTGCGACATGTTCATCGGTTCCACACTGCAGATCGACCTGCAGGGCAACAGCTCCACCGCCACCCGCGACCGCATCGCCGGCTTCGGTGGCGCACCGAACATGGGTTCCGATGCACGTGGCCGGCGCCATGCCAGCGAGGCCTGGATCAAGGCCGGCCAGCAGGCCGCACGCCCGGGTGAGATGCCTCGCGGGCGCAAGCTGGTGGTGCAGATGGTGGAAACCTTCCGCGAACACATGGCGCCGGCCTTCGTCGACCGCCTCGATGCCTGGGAACTGGCCGAGCGCGCACAGATGCCGCTGCCGCCGGTGATGATCTATGGCGACGACGTCAGCCATGTGCTGACCGAAGAAGGCATCGCCAACCTGCTTTTGTGCCGCACCCCTGAGGAGCGCGAACAGGCGATCCGCGGCGTGGCCGGCTATACCGCCGTGGGCCTGGGCCGCGACCGCACGATGGTGGAAAACCTGCGCGACCGCGGCGTGATCCGCCGTCCCGATGACCTTGGCATCTCCGTGCGCGATGCCAGCCGTGACCTGCTGGCGGCGCGTTCGGTGAAGGACCTGGTGCGCTGGTCCGGCGGCCTGTACGACCCGCCCAAGCGCTTCCGCAACTGGTAAGGGGCTGAGCATGGAAACCCTCGACTATCGATTCGAAGGACACACTGCGGTGCAGTTTCCGCGCGACGCGGTGCTGGTCGGCGTGCTGGCCTCGGGCAACCTGGAAATCCTGCTGGAACCCGCTGCGCTGGATGGCGCGATGACGGTGCGCATCATCACCGCCGCGAAGGGCTTCGGCAGCGTGTGGCAAGCGGTGATCGACGACTTCGCACAGCGTCATCCGCTACGCGATGTACGCATCTCGATCAACGATGCCGGTGCCACCCCGGCGGTGGTCAGCCTGCGCCTGGACCAGGCCGTGGAAACCCTGCTTGCTGGAGAAGAACGATGAACCGGACGCAGCGCCACAGCTACTACGAGGCCGATGCGCGCGAGCGTATCGCCGGTCTGGTCGATGCCGGCTCGTTCCGTGAATTCCTCGGCCCGGCGCGGCGGATGATGAGCCCGCACCTGGCACAGCTCGACCAGCCCGCGGCGTTCGACGACGGCATTGTTGTTGGCGAAGCCACACTGCGCGGCCGACGCGTGCTGCTGGCCGCACAGCAGGGTGAATTCATGGGCGGCGGCGTGGGCGAGGTGCACGGCGCCAAGCTGACCGGGCTGCTGCGTCGTGCGGCGGAAACCCGCCCTGACGGCGTGCTGCTCCTGCTCGATACCGGCGGTGTGCGGCTGCACGAAGCCAATGCTGGGCTCATCGCCATTTCCGAGATCATGCGCGCCACTCTGGACGCGCGTGCAGCGGGCGTGCCGGTGATCGCGCTGATCGGCAGCGGCAACGGCGCATTCGGTGGCATGGGCATCGTTGCTCGTTGCTGCAGCATGGTGATCATGTCCGAGGAAGGCAGGCTGTCGCTGTCCGGGCCAGAGGTGATCGAAACCGTGCGTGGCGTGGAAGAGTTCGATTCCCGCGACCGCGCACTGGTCTGGCGCGTAACGGGAGGCAAGCACCGCTACCTGATCGACCAGGCGCAGGTGCTGGTGCCCGATGCCATCGAGGCGTTCGCGCAAGCGGCATTCAATGCGCTGCAGCCTGATACCAGCAGTACCGATGCGGATACTGCACTGGCCGCGCTGCAGGAACGCCATGTGGCATTGAAGGCGCGCGTGCAGGCCTGGAGTGATTGCCGCGATGGCCTGGAGATCTGGGCGCGGCTGGGCATTGCCCATCCCGAACGCCTGCCACTGCTCGACACCGATGAATTCCTCATCGCCACCGCCGACCGGAGCCTGCCATGAGCATGACATTGCAGACACTGCTCGATGCCCTGTTTCCGCATGGGCATGCCGTTGCGGTGAACGATTCGGTGCTGACCGGCAGCGCCACCACCGACGACGGCGACGTGACTGTGATCGGCACCGCCGACAAGCTCGAAGTGGGCGTGGACCATGCACTGGCACTGGCCGAAACGGTGCTGGCCAGCACCGCCGCGCATCCGCAGCAACCGATCGTGATGCTGGTCGACACCGCCGGCCAGCGCCTGGCACGCCGCGACGAACTGCTCGGCATCAACGGCTGTTTCGCGCACCTGGCGCAGACGCTGGATCTCGCGCGTCGACGTGGCGCGCGACTGGTCACGCTGGTCTACGGTGAATCCGTCAGTGGCGGCTTCCTCTCGTTCGGGCTGATGGCCGACCACATCCACGCCCTGCCGGATGCGCAGGTGCGGGTGATGGACCTGCGCGCGATGGCCCGGGTGACCAAGCAGCCGCTGGATAAACTGCAGGCGCTGAGCCAGACCTCACCGGTGTTCGCACCGGGCGTGGAGAACTACGTGGCGATGGGTGCGGTGGAATCGCTGTGGGAGGGCGATCTTGCCCAGCACCTTCTGCAGGCCCTGCGCACGCCCGCCGATGGCGACCGCCGCGCCGTGCGCGGAGCCGAACGTGGCGGGCGCATGCTGGCCGCACGCGTGGCTGAAGCGGTGAGTCAGGGCGATGCCTGAGCGGCTGCCCCGCCATACGCTGGTCTGGCTGTCAGCGCACGCCGGCTGGCAGGCGGACATCGCCGCGCATGAGTCGCGCCTGGCCGACTGGTTTGCGCAGGGCCGCCCGGCCATCGTCGCGCGGCGTGCCGCCGACGATCCCGATCCACGCCTGCGTCTCGGCGTGCCGCTGCCGCCCGCCGAGGGCAAACTGCGCCTGGGCCTGCGCGTGCCAGCACACGATGTGCTGCGCACCACGCCGCCGCCGGCACTTCAGACGGTGCTGAAAGGCGACATTCCACAGGACTGGCGGCGGCCCCTTGAAGTGCTGCAGAACATCGCTGAGGCGCGCGTATTCGGTGCCTTCGCGTGGCAGCACCTTACTGGCCTGCGCTATGTGCACGCGCGCTCGGACGTCGATCTGCTGTGGCCGATCGACACCACCGCGCAGGCCGATGCCCTGGCTGCACGGCTACAGGCATGGGAAGCCGAACACGACCGGCGGGTCGATGGCGAGCTGTGCCTGGGCCACGACGCCGCCGTGAACTGGCGGGAGTACGCCGGACGCAGCCGCGAGGTACTGGTCAAGCGCCTCGATGGTGCCGCACTGGAACTACGCGATGCGTTGTTCGCCTCCGCCGGGGTGAGCGCATGAACGCCGTCGTGCAATCGGTAGTCAGGCCGGCAGCTGCCGTGGACAGCGCGCGTCTGGGGCGCCTCGCCGTCGCCAGCCTGCATGCGGAGCTGGCGCTGGCACCCAAGCCCGGACTGGTCACACCATTCGACAGCGGCAGCCATCACGACATGGACGCCGGCACATTCCTGCGCAGCCTGTTCGCGCTGCGCCACTATTTCACCGCCGTGGCCCACCTCGGTGCAGCCGGGGCGGACTTCGACGCCTTGCGCCGGTGTGGCATCGCCGCCGAAATCGCGATGCTGCGCGCAACCGCCGGCGTCAATACCCATCGTGGCGCGGTCTTCAGTCTCGGCCTGCTGGTGGCGGCCGCCGCGGCCTGTCGCTCCCGCCTGGGCCATGCCGCCACGGGTGAGCAGGTCTGCCAGGACGTGCGCCGCTGGTCTGTCGAGCTCGCCGACGCACCCCTGGATGCGAACAGCCCTGGCCAGCGCGCGCGTGCACGGCACGGCGTGCAGGGTGTGCGCGAACAAGCGGCCGCTGGCTATCCGCTGCTGCGCGGCGTGGCACTGCCTACCCTGCGTCACGCACTGGCCAGCGGCCTGCCACGCGAGGCCGCGATGTGCCAGACCCTGATGCAGCTGATCGCGTGCGTGGATGACCTCAACCTGCTGCACCGTGGCGGCGCCGACGGCCTGCGCTGGGCCCAGCGACAGGCCCGCACCTTCCTGGAAGCGGGCGGCACCTTCGCGCCGGACTGGCAGACACATCTGCGTCGCATCGGTGATGGCTTCGTCGCGCGCCGGCTGAGCCCGGGCGGCAGCGCAGACCTGTTGGCCTGCAGCGGGTTCCTGCTGCAGCAGGAGCGTGCATGAGCCTGGCCCTGCTCTGCCCCGGCCAAGGCGCGCAGCACGCAGCGATGTTCGACCGCGTGCGCGATCTTCCGGCCGCACGCCACACCCTTGATGCGGCCAGCACGGTGCTCGGCCGCGATGTGCTTTCCGCCGCTGCGGCCGACGACCGTTTCGACAATGCGCAGGCGCAACCGCTGCTGTGCGCGGCCAGCCTGGCGCAGTGGCACGGGCTGCGCGACAGCGTGCCAACGCCGACGCTGATCGCCGGCTACAGCATCGGCGAGTTGGCCGCGCATGCCATCGCCGGCAGCTTCGATGCGACCACCTGCCTTGCCCTGGCGGCGCAGCGCGCGCAGTTGATGGACGGCGCCAGCCCCGCCGATGCAGGCCTGCAGGCCGTGCTTGGCCTGGAACGCCATGTACTGCAGCCGCTGTGCGACCTGCACGGTGCGCACGTGGCCATCGCCAACGGGCAGGACCATTTCATCGTGGGCGGCACGCACGCCTCGTTGCTGCGGCTGGCCGATGCAGCGCAGGCGCAGGGTGCGGACATCCGTCCGCTGCCGGTGCACGTGCCTGCACACACACCGTTGCTGGCGGCGGCGGTAGCACCGTTTGCTGCCGCACTCGCTGCCTCGCCACTGCAGGCCCCACGCCTGCCGCTGCTGGCCGGCATCGATGCGCGACCGGTGCGGGATCGCGCAATGGCGGTCCACACGCTGTCGGCGCAGCTGGCACAGACCATCGAATGGGCGCAGGTGATGCGCCAGGCCTTCGAGCGCGGCGCGCGGGTTTTCCTGCAGCTGGGCCCGGGCAACGCGCTGGCGCGCATGGTCGCACCGGCCTATCCGTGCTGCGAAGTGCGCGCGGTGGAAGAGTTCCAGAGCCTTGAAGGCGCCGCGGCGTGGGTCCGCAGTGCGCTGGAGCGGCTGCGGTAACGGGTTCGAGCAGTACGTATCACGCACCACGCAGTACGTCGCCTTACCCCGGGATGGCGGGTCTCCATCCGCGCTGTACGTGAGTCACGTGTCTGGGAGGGCGCATGAGTCCACAAATCGCAACGATCATCGGTCTGGTGATCATGTTCATCGTCGCCACGGCGATGCCGATCAACATGGGCGCGGTCGCCTTCGCGCTGGCCTTCATCATCGGCGGGCTGTGGGTCGACATGGGCGGCAAGGAGGTCCTGGCCGGGTTCCCCGGCGATCTGTTCCTGACCCTGGTCGGCATCACCTACCTGTTCGCCATCGCGCAGAAGAACGGCACCATCGACCTGCTGGTGCACTGGGCAGTAAAAGCCGTGCGCGGCCATATCGTGGCCATCCCGTGGGTGATGTTCGTGATCACCGCGGTGCTGACCGCCTTCGGCGCGCTCGGCCCGGCAGCGGTGGCCATCATCGGCCCGGTCGCGCTGCGTTTTGCCAAGCAGTACAACATCAACCCGCTGATGATGGGCCTGCTGGTCATCCATGGCGCACAGGCGGGCGGCTTCTCGCCGATCAGCGTGTACGGCAGCATCACCAACGGCGTGGTGCAGAAGGCCGGGCTGGAAGTGACCGAGATGGCGGTGTTCCTGACCAGCCTGGGCTTCAACTTCATGATGGCGACGATCTGCTTCTTCGCCTTCGGTGGCATCGCCCTGCTGCGTCGCGGCTCGATCACCGCAGCAGGAACGATCGGCAATGCCGAACTGGCAATGGCCGGTGGCCCGCAGGCGTCGTCACGCCAGTTCGCGATCGAAGGCCATGGCGCGCTGGTCGCAGCAGGCGGCGGCACGCTCAGCAATGATCCGGCGGCACTGGATGCGGTGGGCCTGACCCGCGAGCGCCTGTTCACCCTGATCGGCCTGCTCGGCCTGGGCGTGGCCGCGCTGATCTACAACCTCAACGTCGGTCTGGTCTCGATCACCGTGGCGGTGGCGCTGGCGCTGCTGTCGCCACAAAGCCAGAAGGGTGCGGTCGATGGCATCAGCTGGTCCACCGTGCTGCTGATCTGCGGTGTGGTGACCTACATCGGCGTGCTGGAACATGCCGGCGCGGTGGACTTCATCGGTAATGGTGTGTCCGACATCGGCATCCCGCTGCTGGGTGCACTGCTGGTCTGCTACGTGGGTGGCATCGTCTCTGCATTCGCCTCGTCGGCCGCAGTGCTGGGCGCCACGATTCCACTGGCCGTGCCGTTCCTGATGCAGGGGCACCTCAGTGCGGCCGGCGTGATCTGTGCGCTGGCGGTGTCATCCACCATCGTCGATGTCAGCCCGTTCTCAACCAATGGCGCGCTGGTGGTGGCTTCGGCCGCGAAGGAAGAGCGCGAAACCCTGTTCCGCCGCTTCCTGGTCTACAGCGGCCTGGTGGTGGCCCTGGGGCCGTTGTTGGCCTGGCTGGTGTTCGTGGTGCCGGGCTGGATGTAACCGCCGAACGGTCGTGCCGGCCACTGGTCGGCACGACCTGGCGTTACACTCTGCGCATGGCTATTGCCCCTGCCCCGCGGTCACCGAAGAAGCGCGCGCCTCTGTATGAAGAGGTTGCCGAACACGTGCGCGAACGCATCTACGATTACCGCCTGCCGCCGGGTGAGTGGATCGACGAGCCCGCGCTGTGCGAAGAACTGGGCATCAGCCGCACACCGCTACGCGAAGCGCTGAAGCTGCTGGCCGCCGAAGGCCTGGTGCAGATCGATGCCGGCCGTGGCTGCCGGGTCACCCGGTTGACGCTGGAAGACCTCAACCAGCTGTTTCCGGTGATGGCGATGCTGGAAGGCCGCTGCGCGCACGAGGCGGTGAAGCACATCGACGATGCCGGTGTGCAGCAGCTGGAAGACCTGCATGCAGCAATGGAGACGGCAGCGGCCGAAGGCAACATCGCCGAGTACTACCGCAACAACTACCTCATTCACGAAACCGTGCAGCATTACGCCGGCAACCCGTGGCTGATCCGCATCACCCACGATCTGCATCGCATCCTGAAGATGCACCGTGGCCGCCAGCTGCTGACACCGGGCCGCACCGCGCAGTCGCTGGCCGAACACCGCGAGTTGATGGAGTGCTTCCGACGCCGCGACGCTCAGGCTGCCGAACGCACCATGGAACGCCACCTGCTGAGCCAGGGCCAGGCTCTGGCCGCCTATGTGGCAGCAGGCGGGCTGTTGAACGTGCCGGCGCCCTTGCCGACCGAAGGCGGCGGTTGAGCCGATGAGGTTGCCGGCCAGCGGCCGGCACTACCAGGACGTGACCTTGGCCGGCATCCCGGAACATCTCGTCAATCGCCACCGCCGCAGCTGCCGCCGTCACCCCCACCACCATCACTGCTGCAGTCGGAACTGCTGTGGCTGTGCTGGCTGTAGTTGTCGCCGGAATACCCGCCCGAGTAATCGTAGGCGCCGCCGAGACCGTTGTCCTCCCGGCTGCCCGAGCCATCGGCCGTGGCCACCGCCAGGCACAGGATGGCGCCGACCAGCGGCAGCAGCCAGATCAGCAGCAACTGCACCGCCCGGCCGCCCGCCGTCAGGCCATCCCGCCTGACGATCACCACGGTAGCCACCACGTTCAGGCCCAGCACCAGCAGGACCAACAGAAGGGCAACGATCAGCATTCGGCGACTCCGTGCCTGGACTGGGGGCATTATGGCCTGTCACCCCGGCAATGGCCCTGCCTGTCATGAAGATGGGACAATGTAGGGCGCGCCGGCCTGCCTCCGGGCCGCCGGCGCCCCCCGCACCACACGGAAGAAGAAGAACAACAACATGCTGAAAGTCATTTTTGATACCGACCCGGGCGTCGACGACGCCCTGGCCCTGCTGTACCTGCACAAGCACGCCCAGATCGACCTGATCGGCGTCACCACCACCTTCGGCAATGCCTCGGTGGAGTCGACCACGCACAACGCGCTGTACCTGAAGCAGGCCTGGGGCTTTGCCGCCCCGGTCGCGCGCGGTGCCGCGGGCCCGCTGCAGCCGGAAGCCACCCCGGAAGCCTGGCCGGTGCACATCCATGGCCACAACGGCCTGGGCAACCACGCGGTGCCGGCCAGTCTGGACGTGGCTGCTGATGCCCGCCCGGCCCATCAGCTGATCATCGACCTGGTCCGCGCCCATCCGGGCGAGGTGACCCTGGTCGCGGTCGGCCGCATGACCAACCTGGCCCTGGCCCTGCAGCAAGCCCCGGACATCGCCGGCCTGGTGCGCGGCGTGGTGATCATGGGCGGCGCCTTCCACGTCAACGGCAACATCACCCCGGCCGCCGAGGCCAACATCTGGGGCGATGCCGAAGCGGCCGACGTGGTGTTCACCGCCAGCTGGCCGGTTACTGCCATCGGCCTGGACGTCACCACCCGCGTGGAAATGGACCGTGACGGCCTGGACAAACTGGCCGCCATCGGTGGCGCCGATGCCGAACTGGTCCGCGCCTTGTCGCAGGATTACGTGGACTTCTACCTGCAGGCCGGCCACAAGGGCATGGTCGTGCATGACTGCTGCGCCTGCATCGCACTGACCCGTCCGGAACTGTTCCAGTTCGAGCGCGCCAGCGTGCGCGTGGCCACCGACGGCGTCGCCCGCGGCATGACCATTCCAAAGCCGGAGGGCATGGGCTTCGGCCCCAGCGTGTGGGATGGCCACGTACTGCAGTCGATCGCCATCGGCGTGGATGCACCGGCCGTGCTGGCCGACATCGAGCAGACCCTGGCGGTCTGATCGCCTAGCGCTTGCCCCTGCCCGGGGTCGTCTCGGGCAGGGTCCACAGCACCGGCAGCACCAGCACCGCCACCAGCGCGATCATCGCGCCCGGCGCCGCCGCCCAGCCGCTGCGTTCCACCCACCATTGCGCCAGCCAGGGTGTTGCACCGCCAAAGAATGCAGTGGCCATGGTCACGCCCAGTGCCAACCCGCTTACGCGGCCTTCGCCGGGGAACTGCTCGGCGGTGGCCGGGGCAGCCACCGCGCTTACGCCACCGGCTACGCAAGCCAGCAGCACCGCGGCCAGTGCGATGCACACCGCCGTCGCCTGCGCCATCCACGCAAACAGGGACAGCGGCAGCACCGCTGCCAGCACGGTCAGGCCCAACAGCACCGGCCGTCGTCCGACGCGGTCGGACAATGCGCCGCACAGCGGCGTGATCGCGATGACCGCCACTGCCGCGATCGTCGACAGCCACAGCGCATCGCCTTCATCGTGGCCCCGCGCATGCAGGAATGCGGGCACATAGGTGATGCCCACGTAGTAGGTGATCGACCCCAGCGCCGAAATCGCAAACGTGCGCGCCACCGCCAGCGGATGGTTGCGCAGAACATGGCGAAGCGGCGTGGCCGGAATGCTGCCCGCACGGCGCTGACGCTCGAACTCAGGCGATTCGTGCATGCCCGAGCGTGCGACAAGGATCACCAGTGCCAGCGCGGCACCGACGAAGAACGGAATACGCCAGCCCCAGCTGTCCAGCTGCACGGGCGCGAGCAGCGCCACGGTAACCGCGGAGATCGCCACCGCCAGCAGTGCGCCTACTTCACTGGCCGCCGACGCCAGCGAGGTCACCAGGCCACGCCGCCGCGCCGGCGCGCTTTCCAGCAGGTACGCCACCACCCCGGTGTACTCACCGCCCACCGAAAACGCCATCACGCAGCGCAGTACCAGAAGCAGCACGCCCGCCGTCGTACCTGCCGTGGACGCTGTCGGCAGCAGGGCAGTGGCCAGCATTGCTGCTGCCATCAACGCCATCGAAGCCAGCAGCATCCAGCGCCGGCCCAGGCGGTCGCCCAGGTGGCCGAAGCACAGCGCGCCCAGCGGACGCATCAGGTAGGACACCGCGAAGCCGGCCAGGGTGACCAGCATCGCCTCTTTACCGCCGCCGAAGAACACCCGCGACAGCACCGTGGCGAAGTACAGGTAGAGAGTGAAGTCGTACCACTCCACTACAGTGGAAAGGCCCGCCACCCACATTGAGCGCTGCCGCGCGGCAGTCATTGCGTGTTCGCCTTCAACAGCCTCGATCCCGGATGTGCAGGTTCGAAGCAGGGTGGCATGGTCGGGGTGAAATACCGGTCATCGGCTATCCGTCGCCTGCATGTACTGGGTTTCATGGCCGGTGAAGCGCTCACCGTCAAATCCGAAGCAGAAGCGTCCTTCCTCGAACACGCGGTAGACCAGCAACGCGCCATCAAGGCAGAACTGCGGCTGATCCACGCCCGTCTCCAGTGTCCCGTAGCCGGTAGCCTCTCCGCCCTTTCCCGCCGGCCCGGTGAAGGCATCGATCGGCAATGGCGTGGCGCGTCCAGTGCGGGTGTCGACCAGCACCAACGTGCGCTGGAAGTATTCGGGACGATCATCGACCTGCACCAGCAGATAGTGCTGGTTGAAATTGGGCGCCTGGTGCTGGAGCGCGTCTTCTATGGCGGCCCGGTGCGGCGCATCGCAGAAGTCGACCGGGCTGTAGCGGTAGCTGCAACCGTCGCGGTCGTAGGGCAGGTTCATGCCGGAATAGCTCACGCCTGCCTGGCTGCCCAGATCGTCTCCCGGTTCCGGCGTGCTGCACAGCAGCCACGAGCGCTGCGCATCCTCGGGATCGGCCATCAGCTTCGGCTCACGGCCCGCCTCGTACGCCGCGCCACCCGGGAATTCCTGCCCGAAGCGCTGGCGGACGATGGGACGTGCCTTCTCCAGCGGCAGGCCGATCTTCGCGCCACGGAACGAGACAAAGGTCATCGTCGGCAGGATCACTTCCTCCACCGGCAGCCCCTTCCATTGCCCCTGCACGCAGAAGGTGGCGATCTCGTTCTCCTCATCCTCCTTGCAGGGCTTCGACGCGTTCGCGGCCAACCAGGGATGAGCCGGGCGGGCGGTCTGCTGATCGATGTACCAGCCATCCAGCGCGCAGGTCGGCAAGGCATCGAGCAGCGGAGAGAGGTCTGTTGCGGTGGCCGGGGCGGCAAGCGGTGTGCCCGCTACGGGCGCCCTGGTCGGCGCATCCGATGTGCGCTGGCATGCCGCCAGCGCGAGTAGACCGACCAGCAGCGCGGCGTGGCGCGCACGCCGGATTGAATGATGCGTTCCCTGCATTGCGTGTTTCCTGGTTTCGACACCCGCTGGATGATCGCCGATCCCGAGGCCGTGCAGGAATGCCGTAGATCCACGCCATGCGTGGGCGCTCTGGCCCCGCCAGTTACCCCGGCAGCTGCAGCTCCGCCCGCAGGCCGCCACCCTCGCGGTTGTGCAGCCGCAGCGAGCCGCCCAGCGACTGTGCCAGCTGCACCGCGATGGCCAGGCCCAGGCCAGTGCCGCCGGTATCGCGATTGCGCGAGCTTTCCAGCCGGTGGAACGGCGCCAGCACTGCCTGCAGCTGGTCCTCGGGAATGCCGGGGCCACGGTCGGAAATGCTGATCCACACCCTTCCGGCCTCATCGCGGCCCGCCTCGATCTCGGCGGCACCGGCGTAACGCAACGCGTTGTCGACCAGATTGCCGACCACCCGGCGCAGCGGCTGCGGCCAGGTCTGCACGACCAGTCCAGCGGGCGCACCGCCACTGACCGGCTTGCCCATATCCTCGTAATCGCCGACCACACTGGCCAGGAACGCGCCCAGGTCCATCGCCACCGGCGCGCCACTGGCGACGTGGGTGCTGCGCGCATAGGCCACGCCCTCACGCACCAGTTGACCCAGGTGGTCGAGGTCGGCCAGCAGCCGCTGCTGGGTGCTGTCTTCAGGCAGGGTCTCCACCCGGAGCTTCATGCGCGTGATGGGCGTCTGCAGGTCATGCGAGATCGCGGCCAGGATCTGCAGGCGCTCACTGACATGGCCACGAATGCGTGCCTGCAGTGCATTGAGTGCGGCTGCCGCACCGCCTACTTCCGCAGGACCATCTTCAGGCAGTGCGGGCCCGTCCTTGCCCGGCTGCAGATGCTCCACCGCATGCGACAGTTGCTGCAGCGGGCGCATGGCCAGGCGCACCGCCAGCCACGCGCACACCAGCAGCAGCGCCAGCTGCACCAGCAGCACGGCGGGCAGCCAGCGCGCCAGCGGCAGGCCCGACGGGGTGACTTCAATGGTCAAGGGAGTGCCGTCGTGCAGGCGCAGTTCCACCTCGAACCGCTCCGGCAGGCGAGCCACCTGCCGTGCCTGCAACGGATAGCGGTGCTGCAGGCTGTCATCGATGATCGCCGTGACCTGGCGTGCACGTTCGGTCTGCAGCCCTGGCCCGGCCGCGGCCGGGCGCAGCAGGTAACGGTAGGTGCGCCGCTCCAGCCGCGGCACCCAGGCCTCACGCTGCTCCGCAGGCAGGTGTTCCAGCAGCGCAACACTCACCGCCACATCCTCGTCGAGGTTGCGCAGCATCATGCTGCGGGTGGACTGGTAGCGTTCGAAGAACAGCAGGCCGAAGGACAGTGCATGGGCCAGGGCCAGTCCGCCCAGCAGCACCAGCAGCAGCCGCGCCGACAGCGTGCGCGGCCAGCGTGGACGGCGTGCGCCAGTGTTCATTCGTCCGGCCCCAGCAACTGCACCGGCACGCTGAACACATAGCCTTCGCTGCGCACGGTCTTGATGTAGGTCGGCTCGCGTGCATCGTCACCCAGGCGCTGGCGCACGCGGCTGACCAGCAGGTCGATCGAGCGATCGAACAGTTCGGCATCGCGGCCCTGGGTGAGGCTGAGCAGCTGGTCGCGACTGAGCACCCGATTGGCGTGATCAAGGAACACGCGCAACAGGCGGAACTCGGCGCCACTGAGCGGATACGCGGTGTCCTGCGCATCCAGCAGATGGCGTGCAGTGGTGTCCAGGCGCCACTCGCCGAAGGCCAGCTGGCGACCTGCTTCGCTCACCTGCAGGTTCGGCGGCAGCATCCGGGTGCGGCGGATCACTGCATTGATGCGTGCCAGCAGTTCGCGCGAAGAGAAGGGTTTGGTCACGTAGTCATCAGCGCCCATTTCCAGGCCGATGATGCGATCGGTCTCGTCGTCGCGGGCAGTCAGCAGCACCACAGGCACCGCACGATGCTTGCCGGCGCGCAGGTTGCGGCACAGGCTCAGTCCATCCTCGCCCGGCATCATCACGTCCAGCACCACCAGATCCACGGCATGGGTATCCATCAGCGCGCGCATGGCCCGGCCACCGTCGGCCTGGCTCACGCGCAGGCCGTTGCGTTGCAGGTAGTCAGCCAGCATCTGGCGGATCTCGCTGTCATCGTCGACGACCAGGATATGCGGTACGTGGTTCATTGCGTTCTCGATGAAGGCAGGGGGACAGCGCCGCGCGGCGCGGCCATGGTAGCGCGGCTCAGGGGTTGGCCAGCAGGCGCTGGATCTCGCTTTCGGTACGTGCGTAGTCGCCCTCGCCGTAATGGCGGTAGACCACACGCCCCTGCCGGTCGAGCAGGTACAGCGCGGGCCAGAAGCGGTTGCCCCAGGCGTTCCAGATCCGGTACTGGTTGTCCTGCACCACCGGCCAGGTGATATCCAACCGTGCGATGGCCTTGCGCACGTTGCCAGGCAGCCCTTCATAGGCGAACTCCGGCGTATGCACGCCGATCACCCTCAGGCCCTGCGGCGCGTACCGTGCATGCCACTGGTGGACATACGGCGCCACGTTGAGGCAGTTGCTGCAGGTGTAGGTCCAGAACTCAACCAGCACCACCTGCCCCCGCAACTGCGTCAGCGTGAGCGGTGGGCTGTTGTGCCAGGGCCCGCCACCGTTGAACCCCGCCATCGGTACTGCATCGAGCGGCTGCGCGCCGGCATCCGCACCGGGCCATGCCAGTAACAACGCCGCTCCGCCCAGCAGGCCCAGCAACAGCGGCAATGCGTACCCTCGCAGTCCGGCCATCGCTCAGCCACCCTGCTCGGCCAGCGGCAGTTCCGCCGGCTTCACCCCCGCTGCTTCCAGGATGCTGTCGGCCACCTGCGCTGGATGCGAAAGCAGCGACACATGGCTGCTGCCGACCGATTGCAGTTGTGCACCAATGCGACGTGCGGTCGCGGCCTGCAACTGCGGCGACAGCATGCGGTCATCGCGGCTGAGCACGTACCAGCTCGGCTTGCTGCGCCACGCCGCAACGTTCACCACCTCGCCCAGCGCGCTGGCCTTCAACGGGACCTGCGTGCTGTACAGCAGTGCGGCCGACTTTTTCATCACGTCCGGCGCGAAGTCCTGGGCGATGGCATCCGCCGGCAAGGTCAGGTAGCCATCCCTTTCCTGCAGTCGGGCCAGGCCCGGACCGACCGGGAAACCTTCGCCCTGTTGCGCCGAAGATTGCCCGGCATCCGGCGCGAAGGCGGCCACGTACACCAGCGCCTGTACTTTCGGGTCATTGCCCGCTTCGGTGATGACCGTGCCACCCCAGCTATGGCCGACCAGCACCACCTTGCCGGGCGCGGCGGCAATCGCGCGGCGGGTGGCGGCGACGTCGTCGGCCAACGAGGTGAGCGGATTCTGTACGGCCACCGCCGGCAGCTTCCAGTCATGCAGGGTGCTGATGACCTTGCTCCAGCTGGAGCCATCGGCGAAGGCGCCGTGCACCAGGATGACGGTGGGCGGTGCAGCAGTATCGGCCCGGGCAGCGAAGGCGGGGGCGGCGGCGCCGGCAAGGGCGAGCGCGGCGGCAAGCAGCGAGGTACGGATCATGGGTGACACTCCGGTGTTGGGAGTGGCCATTTCCGCCTGCCGGTGTATCGCCGCTGTTTCTCCGTAGCGCGGAGTTGTACCGGACTGTAGGGCGCAGGCGGGTTTCTACAGTGGGATACATTCGGGCGACGGTCCTGGCCGGGCGCTGCCGGGTGGACATCGCTCCCTGCACGCGGGCGCGCAACGCCCCGATGTGCATCAACGCATCGTCTTTGTATCTGACTGTACGAAATCCCGGCCGCGACCACAGTCGCTGACAAAACCCCAGGCAACGGCACACGTTGCCGATACCTGCGCCGTCTGGAATGGCCTCCATCGACCACTGGCCCGCAGGACACCACCATGATCAGCACCGCCTCTTCCGTGTATACCCCCCGCCTGGATGCCGTCGGCCGCTGGCTGTCACCCCTGGCGCTGCGCACCCTGCTGGCCTGGGAGTTCTTTGAATCCGGCCGCGAGAAGCTGGGCGGTCAGAACTGGTTCGCCGACCTGGAAGGCCGCTTGCCGTTCCCGTTCTCCACCCTGCCCGCGTCGCTGAACTGGCAGCTGGCCACCTGGCTGGAACTGGTGGGTGCGGTGATGCTGCTGCTTGGCCTGGCGACGCGCTCGGTGGCCTACATCTTCTGGGTGTTGACCGTGGTCGCCATCGCCGCCGTGCACTGGCCCGACCAATGGAACGGCCTGGGTGAACTCTGGCAGGGCTATGCGATCACCGACCAGGGCTACGGCAACTTCAAGCTGCCGTTGCTGTTCCTGGCCATGCTGCTGCCATTGATCCTCAACGGCGGTGGCGCACTCAGCGTGGACCGGCTGCTGGCCGTCCCCGGCCGCGCCACGGCAGGCAATGACGGCCTGGGCTGGGGCGTCAGCCTGATCGCCCTGCTGCTGCCGGTTGCCGCGCTGTTGCCCGGCATCGGCTTCGGCGGTGCCCTGCTCGGCGGTGTGCTGCTGCTGGGCCATCTGCTGCGCCGTCGCCGCGCCGCCTGAGCCGATTCCCCTGTTCCCGAGCGTTTCGCTTTCCGTCGCCTCTTCGGCGGCGTCCATCCCGCACGCCCCGCGTGCATTCCCAAGGAGTCACCACCATGTCCGTTTCGACCAAGAACACCCCTTCCCCCCGCCTGCCGCGCATCGGTGCCATCGGCATCGCCCTGGCTGGTGGCCTGCTGCTGGCCGGCCAGGCCGCGGCGATCCAGCCGCTGGCGATCAGCGCGGTGGCCATGAGCGCCGCCGCCGAAGGCAAATGCGGTGAAGGCAAGTGCGGGGCCAACAAGGCCACCACCGGCAAGCCCGCCGGCAAGGCCAAGGTGGCCGAGGGCCAGTGTGGCGAAGGCAAGTGCGGCGATGCCTCGTTTGCCCGCACCGACCGTGACCGCGACGGCAAGGTCTCGCGCGCCGAGTTCAACGCTGTGGCCGCCAAGCGTGCCGCCGAGTTCGACCGCATCGACACCGACCACGACGGTTACATCAGCGAGCAGGAAGCGCACGACTACCTGCGCAGCGTCTACACCGCCAACGGCAAGCCGATGCCGAAGGGCCTGTTCGCCCGCGTTGCCGATTGATCGACGTTCAACCGGCGCCGCCTTCGAGGCGGCGCCCTCCATCTGGAGCATCCGCCATGTCCCTGCCCCTGCCCTTCAATGCCGCCGGTCTCGGCCTGCGCCGTGGCCTGATCGACGAGCTGCTGGCAATGCCGGCCGGTGCCATCGACTTCCTCGAAGTCTCCCCCGACAACTGGATCGGCGTCGGCGGTGCACACGGCGCTGCGCTGCGCCAACTCAGCGAGCGCCACCCCTTGACCTGCCACGGACTATCACTGTCGCTGGGCGGTCCTGATCCACTGGACCGCACCCTGCTGGCACAGACCCGTGCCTTCCTCGACGTGCACCAGGTGCAGCTGTACAGCGAACACCTGAGCTACTGCGCCGCCGGTGGCCATCTCTACGATCTGCTGCCACTGCCGTTCACCGCCGAGGCCGTACACCACGTGGCCGGCCGCATCGCCCAGGTACAGGACGTGCTGGGCCGGCGCATCGCGGTGGAGAACATCTCCTACTACGCCGTTGCCGGCGCGGACTTGAGTGAGATCGACTTCATCAACGCCGTGCTCGCCGAAGCCGACTGCGACCTGCTGCTGGACATCAACAACGTCTTCGTCAACGCCTGCAACAACGGTTACGACGCCTTCGAATTCCTGGCCCGCGTGCCGTCCCACCGTGTCGCCTCGCTGCACGTAGCGGGCCACTTCGATGAAGACGATGGCTTCAAGATCGACACCCACGGCGCGCCGGTGAAAGGTGTGGTCTGGGCGCTGTTGCGCGAGGCCTATGCGCGGGTGGGCGTACGCCCCACGCTGCTCGAACGCGACTTCAACTTCCCGCCGCTTGCAGAACTGCTGGGCGAGGTTGCGCAGATCCGCCAGGCGCAGGCCGAGGCACGTTTGCCCGAGGTGGCCCATGGCTGAGTCGCTGGCTACCCTGCAACGGCGCTGGGCCGATCATGTGCGGGACCCGTCGATGCCTGCGCCCGATGGCGTCGAGGCACGGCGGATGGCGGTCTACCGCCGCCTGTGCATTGACAGTCTGGACAGCCTGCTGGCGGGCAGTCTGCCGCGGTTGAAGTCGCAGCTGGGCGACGCCTGCTGGCGCGACACAGTGGAGCACTACTACGCCAGCCACGCCTGTCACACCCCGTTGTTCCCACGGATCGCCAGCGAGTTCGCGGACTGGCTGGCGGTGCAGGACACGCTGGCGCTGCCGGCCTGGGCAGCGGAAATGGCCCACTACGAGAGCACGCAGCAGTCGCTGCATATTGAAGCGCGTGACGCCGGGCCGCCGCTGCACCGCGTTCCCGCGGGCAGCGATGTGCTGGCGGTTTCGCCGTGGGTGCGGGTGCTTGGCTACCAGTGGCCGGTACATGAGGACGAGGTGCTGGAGCCGGTATCGAGCGCAGCTCCCACGCTGCTGGTGATCCAGCGCCTCGCCGATTCCAGCCTGCAGGTCGAGGAACTGTCACCGCTTGCCTACGCGCTGCTATCGGTGTTCGGCGACGACGGCGCGCCTGTGGATGAGGCACTGCAGGTGCTGTCCGAAACACATGGCGTGGCAACGGATGCACTGCGCATGGCCTGCGCGCCCGTTCTGGACGAGCTGTGCACGGCAGGCGTGCTGGTCGCGTGGCCTGCTTTCTGAAGTTGCCGGCCAGCGGCCGGCACTACCATCCCCCTGCTCCGAGGTCTCATCATGGCTCCATCCAACACTTCCTTCCTGCACGGCTGGCGCCTGTTCGTGGCCATCGCGGTGGTACTGATCGCCTTCGCGCTGGTCGCGTTCGCCCTGCATGCCGATGTGGCCGAGGGCAGCCGAGCGGCGATCCGGGTCACTGCGCGCACATCGTTCCTGCTGTTCCTGGCAGCGTTCACGGCATCGTCGTTCGCCAGCCTTCTGCCCGGCCCGTTCACGCGGTTGCTGCTGCGCGAACGGCGCGTCATCGGCCTGTCGTTCGCGTTCTCGCACCTGCTGCATGCAATTGCCATCACCAGTTTCGGCATCCTAAACCCGGCGTTCTGGCCAGCACGATCCGCGCTGGCAAACCTCCCGGGCACAGTGGGCTACATCGCCATCCTGGCGCTGGCCATCACCTCGCACCGGGGGCTCGCCCGGCGCATGGGACCCACCGTCTGGCGTCGCCTGCACGTCACCGGCATGTGGATCATCGCGGCGGTGTTTACCTACTCGTACTTCAAGCGCGTGCCGGGCAACTTCTGGTATGCGGTGCCGTCGGCGCTGCTGTTCACCGCCTTCGTGGTGCGCTGGATCGCCAAGCGGGCACAGGCGCTGCGCCGAAGTGCGCATGTGCGCCCCGCGCAGTTGGGCACAGAGTCAGAGCCCTTCGCCGGTGGCAAAGGGATCTGACCCCAGTAGAGATCACGGCGCGCCGCGCAACGTCACCAGGGTAATCTCCGATGGAACGCCGATGCGCGCCGGGAAACCGGCCCACAGGCCTGCACCGTTGCTCACGTACAGGGTCATGCCGTCCACTTCATAACGCCCGGAGACATAGCCACCGTTGGCCCGCTTCACCAACTGGTCCATGCCGATGATCTGCCCGCCGTGGGTATGCCCGGACAGCTGCAGCTTCACCCCACGCGCCGCCGCCTCGCGCGCATTGCGCGGGCGATGATCAAGCAGGATCACCGGCGCGGACGGATCGGCACCGGCCAACGCGGCCTCCAGATCCGGCAGCGGCAGGCCGTAGCGCGCGGCCACCGGATCGGTGACACCGGCGATGGTCAGCGCCGCATCGCCGCGCCGCACCTGCAGATGACTGTTCTCCAGCACCTGCATGTGCAGTGCGCGGAACGCCTGCATCCACGCCTGGTACTGCGCGTAGTACTCGTGGTTGCCGGTGATGGCGATGACGCCGTCCGGTGCATGCAGATCAGCCAACGGGCGGGCGTCCTCGCGACGCGCCTCGACGCTGCCGTCGATCAGATCGCCGGTGATCACGATCAGGTCCGGCGAAAGTGCGTTGCTCTCATCCACTACCTTGCGCACCCAGTCGCCGGTCAGCAGGCGGCTGGCATGGATGTCGGTCAGCTGCAGCACACGATAGCCGTCGAACGCGGCCGGCAATCCGGCGATGCTCACCTCGATCTGCCGGGGCTTGGGCACCGCCATGCCCTGGCTGACACCATAGCCACTGACCAGCAGTGCCAGCACGCCGGCCACCGGTCGCAGACGCCGCGTGCACATTGCGGCTACCGCACGTGGCCAGCGCAACAGGCGCGACAGCAGCAGTCCCACATCCAGCACCAGCATCACCAGCGCCAGCAGCAACACGGCGGTGGAGCCGGTGGCCAGCGTGGCGATGGCCAGCTTCGGTATCTCCGGCGAGGCCATCGTGCCCCAGAATGTGGCGACGATGCGTAACTGCACGGCAACGCCCACCAGCAGCAGCGACAGCACGACCTTCATCCAGATGGGCATGCGCAGTGGCCAGAACAGGCGCCAGGCCACATAGAGGCCCATCAACAAACCGATCGTACTCAGCACTGCAACCATCCGGAAAAGAAAGCGGGCCCGCCATGGTGACGGTTGCGGGAGATGTTGTGTAGAGCCGAGCCGGTGCTCGGCTGCTCAGGAAGCAGTCGAGCATGGCTCGACGCTACAGATGGCCCAGGCGTTCAACCCGCAGGCGGGCGATGCGCCGCTTCTCCATCGCCAGTACGGTGATGCGTACATCCGCAATCTCCACCGCGTCACCAATGTCCGGCAGGCGCCCCAGACGCTCCAGCACCAGACCGGAGATGGTCATGTAGTCGGCGCTGCGCGGCAGCGATATGCCCGCCAGGCGCTGCAGGTCGTCCAGGGTCAGCGCGCCATCGGCCTCCCAGCAATCTTCACCCTGCGCGACCACGCCATAGCGCTCATCCTGGGTGTCGACCAGGTCACCGGCAATGGCCGCCAGCAGGTCGTTGGCGGTCACCAGGCCTTCCACGCTGCCGTACTCGTCCACCGCCACCGCCAACGGCACCGGATGCTGGCGGATCAGCTCCAGCGCCTGCAGCGCACTGGCGCTGGACAGCACGTACTGTGGCTCACGCAGGTTGCCTTCCAGCTGCAGCGGCTTGCCCTGCAGCAGATCGGCCAGCAGGTCGCGGCTCTGCACCACGCCACGCAGGCTGTCCAGATCACCGTCGCCCACCAGCAGCCGGGTATGCGGTGACGCCACCAGGCGTGCCACCACATCCTCCTCGCCGCGCGCCAGGTCGATCCACTGCACATCGGCACGCACGGTCATCACGCTCGATACCGGCCGATCGGCCAGGCCCAGCACGCTGCGGATCATCTCGTGTTCGGCCGGCTGCAGGCGCTCGGCGGCGTCCACCTGCTCGTCCACGCCTTCGTCGTCGTGGCCGTTCGCCGGACGCGCGCCCAGCATGCGCAGCACGGCATCGGCGGTGCGCTGGCGGAACGGCTGGCGGCGCTCGTTGCGTTCGCGGTTGAAGCGGACCCACTGGTTGAACGCCTCGACCAGGATCGAGAAAGCGATCGCCGCGTACAGATAGCCCTTCGGGATCTTGTAGCCCAGGCCTTCGGCCACCAGGCTGAAACCGATCATCAGCAGGAAGCCCAGGCACAGCACCACCACCGTGGGATGCTTGTTGACGAAGCGGGTCAGCGGCTTGCTGGCCAACAGCATCAGCGCCATCGCAATGGTCACGGCGGCGTACATCACGCCCAGGTTGTCGACCATGCCGACTGCGGTGATCACCGAGTCCAGCGAGAACACCGCATCAAGCACCACGATCTGCGCCACCACCATCGCGAAGCTGGCATAGACCTTCTTGCCATCCTCGTGATGCTCGCGGCCTTCCAGCCGTTCGTGCAGCTCCATGGTGCCCTTGAACAGCAGGAACAGGCCGCCGCCCAGCAGGATCAGGTCACGCCCGGAGAAGCTGTGGTCGAACAAGGTGACCAGCGGCTCGGTCAGTTTCATGATCCAGGCCAGCGCGGCCAGCAGCACCAGCCGCATCAGCAGGGCGAGCGCCAGGCCGATCACCCGCGCGCGGTCACGCTGATGCGGCGGCAGTTTGTCGGCAAGGATCGCGATGAACACCAGGTTGTCGATGCCGAGAACGATCTCCAGCACGACCAGGGTTGCAAGGCCCATCCATATCGAGGGGTCAGCCAACCATTCCATTTCAGGTCCGTTTCGTCAGTAGGTAAGGGAGAAGGGAAAGCACTCAGTCAGCGTCCTGCGCCTGCATCGGGTCATGCCCGAGCAGATCGCCGGGCGTGCACTGCAGCTCACGGCAGATCGCATCCAGCGTGGAAAAGCGGATGGCGCGCGCCTTGCCGGTTTTCAGGATCGACAGGTTGGCCAGGGTGATATCGATGCGCCCGGCCAGCTCGGACAGGGTCATGCCCCGTTCCTGCAGCATGCGGTCCAGGGTGATCACAATCGCCATCAGATGACACCATCGAGGTCATCGCGCATCGCCGCGCCCACGGCGAACACGCGTGCCAGCACGAACAGCATCAGCACCGCGACCAGGCCGGTGATCGACATGCCCCCGCCCACCTCCATCCAGGTGAAGTCCGGCCCCATCCAGGCGGCGTAGGCGCCGATCAGGATCGAGAGCACCTCCATCGACAGCATCAACCACGCCATGCGTTGCAGGCGCTGTGCATTGGCATGGGTGAACGGCCGCTCGCGCGCCGCCGACTTCAGCAGCCGCAGCAGATGGCGCAGGAACACCAGGCACAGCACCAGCAGCGCGACGATCGCGCCCAGGCCCAGGCAGAAATGCAGGAACAGATCGTTGCCATGCGCGGCGGCGGCAGCGGCATCGTGCACGCTGTCGAGCAGCCAGCGGCGGTCGTGGGCGACCAGTGGCACGGCCAGCAGTGCGGCCAGGATGCCCAGCCAGCACATCGCCCGGACGGCCTGTACGGCGGCCTGGGCCAGGGTGAACAGGCCTCGCGCGGGTCTGGCGCGGGCGGGACGAGCGGTCAAGCGGCCTCCGGCATTGGGGTGGCCTCGCCGCCCCACGGTGAATTTATCGATAAACGATATATCACCCGCCGCGTGAAAGTCTGAATCGGGAACGTGACCCCTGTCAGGGCCCAGGCGCGCCCTGTTCCAGCATCGCTTCGCCCGGGGCCGCCGAGGCCATCGCCTGCACGCCGGCTTCAGCCGCCTCCCGCGTGACCAGACGGAAGCGCACCTGCAGCTTGCCCTGCCCCGGCGTCGCCCAGCCGTACTGGATGGCCACCTGATCGGCCGACAGTGGCCCACGCCCTGGCAGCGACCGTACCTGCAACGGCTTCGGTGCGGCCTGCACCAACCGCGCAAATCCCTTCTGCACGACCGCCGCGTCGGCCTTTTCGGCGTAGACCGTACACGTGCCATCGTCAGCCCAGCTCACCGCATAGCGGCCACTGGCCAGAGGCACCATCCAGGCCACGCCCGGTTGCCCCTGCAACAGCGTCGCGGCTTCGGCAGGCTGCAACGGCGACAGCCCATTGGATTCCATCAGCGACTGCAACCGCGCCGGGGCACCGATGTGCTGCATGCAGGCGGTATCGAACAGCTCGCTGAAGGGATCCTGCCCCGGAGCCTTGGTCTTGGGAGTACGCGCGGGTTGCGCCACCGCCAGGGTGGGCAGCAGGGCCAAAGCCAGCCAGAACGCAGGACGCATCGGGATTCCACGCTACGGAAAACAGCAGGGAGGATGGCAAAGCCCGGGTGCGCCGCGCAATGGCCGCGACGGCCGCCAGCCTCCCTCTGCCAGGTCAGACGGCTATTTCGCCTTCATCCTCGCCATCCCAGTAGTGGATGCGGCTGGCACGCACGTGAATGAGCACCAGTCCTGGTGTATCCACTCCCTGTTCGAACCAGCGCTCCAGGTCCTTTACCCAGTGCTGGCTCATCGTGGCCCGGTCGCGCACCAGCACAGCCCTGCCCTGCACGTGCACGAACAGCGGCGGCTTGCCCAGCAGCGATTTGCTGCCGGAAAAACCCAGCGCAACGGCGGGGTCAGCTTCAATCTCGCGCACCATGTCGGTGTCCTCCGTGGTGAAGAACCAGCTGTCACCGTCGTAGTCCACGTCACCGTTGTTGCTCATTGGACGACCCGCGATCTCTCCATCGGCGTGGGTCTGCAGCAGGGTGAAATCAATGCCAGCCATTTTCTTGGCCAGTTCGGGCAGGGTGAGCTGGGTCATGGCGTCGTCCTTCTTCGGATGGAATCCCAGCGTCTGCGCGGAGCAGTGACCGAAGCGTGGATGAGCAGTTGCGGCCTCTTCACAGAAAACGAGATAGGGCGCATGGCGCGTGCGTGACGCATTCCTCACCACCACACTGGCGTTAACAGCAGATGGAGGAATGGCCCTGCACGCCGCGACGCGCCTCTAACGGGGGGCTGCCCGAGAATCGCGCAACCCCGTGGCATGACCGGCATGGCTGCCGGCGTGCACGCTGCGACTTCTCCGCAACCGCATGGCCTCCACATGGACCTGTTCGCCTGACTCGCGTTCGGCTGTTACCTGTTGGCGTTCTTCATTGTCTCGCTGTTTGCTGCCGCCTATCTGAAGCGCTCCGACTTCATGACCTACCACGGCCAGGCCGTGGGCATGCCGTGGACCGAGATCGAGCCGCGCATGCAGGTGCTGCTGATGGCACTCATCCGCGTGGTCGGCGCAGGTTGGATCGCACTGGCCGGCGCTGGCGTGATGCTGGCCTGGCTGATCTTCTTCGGGGGTCACTTCGCGCTGCCGCAGCTGCTGGCGTTCCAGCTGTTCTGCCTGGCCGCCACCGTGCCGCCGGTCCTGGTCGCTGCCGGCGTGCGACGGCGTACCGGTGCGCGCACACCGGTGCCCGCCGGCGCCATGGTGGTACTGCTGTCGGTCATCGGATTCGTGCTGGCCCTGTTGTCGCTACCGCTGTGACTTCCCTTTCTCTCCCCTCCCCCACGAGGCTCCACGATGAATCCCGAATCGATCTTCTACAGCGTGGTCAACGGTGATCTGCCGCCCTCCCGGGCGGGTACTCTGCTCGGCTGGCGATTCGTCGACTACGACGACGCACTGCGCCGCATCCAGGTCGAATTCGAGGCTGGCCAGGTGTTGACCAATCCGATGGGCAACGTGCAGGGCGGCTTCCTGTCAGCGATGCTCGACGACTGCATGGGGCCGGCGATCTACGCCACACTGCCCGCCAACCGCATCGCGGTCACGGTGGAATCCAAGACCAGTTTCGTCAGTCCGGCACGACCAGGGCGCATCATCGGTTGGGCGAAGTCGAACACAGCAAAGGCAGCATCGCCTTCACGCGTGGCTGGCTGACCGACCCGGCAGGCAAGGTACTGGCCACCGCCACCGCCACCTTCCGGGTGGGTGCGCTGCGGTGGCGTGGCTTCTCGGTACCCCGTCCCATAGCGCGCCGGATGATTGGGCGGACGCTGCGGCGCGTGCATGCACGCATCGGCTGACGCGTGCCCTCAACGCGTGATGCGAGCGCCAACCGCCACGCGCACGCGATCGCGGCCCTGCGCCTTGGCCTGGTACATGGCCGCATCCGCAGCGCGCAGCAACGTGCGCCAGCCCAGCGCGTCGGTACCGCCCTCGGCCACACCGAAGCTGGCGGTGACCCGCAGCACCTTGCCGCCGACCAGGGCGATATCCAGCCGCTGCAGCGCCACCCGCAGCGACTCGGCCAGCTGGCGGCCACCGGCCAGATCGCCGTCGGCCAGCAGCACCAGGAACTCCTCGCCGCCATAACGGGCGATGCTGTCGCTGCGGCGCAGGTGGTGCTGCAGCAACTGCGCCACCTGCACCAGCACTTCGTCGCCGGCTTCATGGCCATGGCCATCGTTGATCGCCTTGAAGCGATCCACATCCAGCAGGATCACCACGGCGTTTGCATCGCCCTCCGCGTGTCTCTGCTGCACCACTTCATCCAGCGCGCGCCGGTTCAACAATCCGGTCAGCTCGTCGGTGCCAGCGAGCTGGCGCAGCTCGCTGGTCAGTGCCGAGCGCTCGCGCGATTTCTCACGCAGTACTTCGATGGCGTCGAACAGGCGCTGCATCTCGGCCAGCGGATGGGTGACATGCTGCTCCGGGCCGGGTGCATCCGAGGCGAGCTGGATCACCTGCTTCTGCGCCTGCAGCAACGGCTGCAGGATCTGCAGGTGGGCGATGCGCAGGGCCACGCCCAGCACCACCAGCGTGCCCAGCGCGGTCGCCGCCAGCACCGCCAGGCGCATGGCCTCGCGATCGCGGGTGCGTTCGAAGCGGGCGATGGACACGCTCAGGTAGCCATCGCGCAACGCCTCAAGCGACTGCAGGGTGGGCACGTAGCGCGTGGTGAACTCGGCCGCGGTCCACGGCGGTGGTACGCCACGGCGGCCATCCTCGATCAACTGCTCGATCATCGGCAGCGATTCACCGAAGAACTGCCGGCGTGCCATGTCCCAGTGCCATGACAATGCCGCGTCACTGCGGAACACCGACTCATGGCTGACCGCCAACCGCCACAGTTCCAGCAGGCGGCCCTCGGTCTGCTGCGCAGCGCGCACCTGTTCCTCGCGCCATGCCCCCGGCACCGCCACCGGCGCCATCACGTTCGACGCCAGGCGGCCGCCATGCTCGCGAAGATCCATCAGTACCTGGCCCTGCATCGCCGGAATCGCCGCTTCACGGTCGGCACTGACCAGCACGTTGATCTGCGCCGAAGTCAGCAGGTGCAGGCGATCAACCACGGCGAACATGCCGCTGATCGCACGCTCCACCTCCTCCACCCGGCGCGCACCGTGCGGCTGCGCCGCCATCCGGTCCACCGCGGCGCGCGCCGACCGCAGGCGACGTTGCGCGTCGGCCAGCAGGCCATGCTCATCCACCACGCCCGGGTCGTTCTTGAGTACGGTGTCCAGCTGCAGCATAGCGGTGTCGACCCGCCTGCGCGCGGCCGCCAGCTGCGCGGCCAGCCGCGCCCGTTCGGCGGCGTCGGCCGGGTCAGCCCCCAGCAGGCTGTTGGCCGGGCCGCGCTCGGCCGAAGCCAGGTTTGCCAGATCGAAGGTCTGCCGCAACTGGCGCAGGCTGGCCAGGTTCTCTTCGGCGGCGGTGTAGCGCAGCGTGCCCTGGACCAGAGCGATGGCCATCAACGGCAACGTGCACACCACGAACAGCCCAGCCAGGATCCAGACCCAGGTCCGCAACCTGATGGGCGATGCCTTGCCGGCCATGCAGAATTCCCCTGAAGTGCGGCTCACTGTAGCGAGCGGCTCCGGCGGCGCCAAGCCAGCGCCGTACGATCCGCAGGGGGGATATAGCGCAGCGCGCGCGAACGCGCCGACAACGCCGGCGCCCCCCGTCCAGCCGGTCAGATGCGACAGGTCACGCCGGGTCAGATCCAGCGCTGGTCGACCAGTTCGCGCTTCACGTAGGCGTAGAACACCGGTGCCGCCACCAGGCCGGGCAGGCCGAACGCCGCTTCCATCACCAGCATTGCCAGCAACAGCTCCCAGGCGCGGGCCTGGATCTCACCGCCGACGATGCGCGCGTTGAGGAAGTACTCCAGTTTGTGGATCACGATCAGGTACAGCAGCGCGGCCACTGCCACGTAGAACGAGACCGACAGCGCGACAATGGCGATGATCGTGTTGGAGATGATGTTGCCCACCACTGGCAGCAGGCCGGCGATGAAGGTGATCAATACCAGCGTCTTGGACAGTGGCAGGTGCACGCCGAACAGCGGCAGCACACCCAGCAGGAAGATCGCGGTGAACACGGTATTGAGCAGGGAGATCTTCAGCTGCGCGAACACCACCTGGCGGAACGCGGTGGCCAGGCGGCTGGTGCGCCCGACCAGCTCCTGCGCCAGCGGCCCCATCTTCGGCAGCGGAAGTTCGTCGTACAGCGCGATCATCGCGCCCAGCACCATGCCGATCAGCACGCGTACGCCCACCTGCACCACCGACGTGCCGGCCACGCCCAGCTGGCGCTGGTGCTCGGCGGCCCAGTCATTGAGCGCCGCACGCAGCGCCGGCATGTCCTCCGGGATATACGGCTGCAGCAGCGCCGGTACCTGATGGCGCGACGAATTGAGGATATCCATCAGCCGCGCCAGCAGCGCGTCCGGCCCGCCGGT
Organism: Stenotrophomonas veracruzanensis; assembly: GCF_032911525.1. NCBI lineage: Bacteria > Pseudomonadati > Pseudomonadota > Gammaproteobacteria > Lysobacterales > Lysobacteraceae > Stenotrophomonas > Stenotrophomonas veracruzanensis. Next base: position 70,843 of record NZ_JAWJTI010000002.1, on the reverse strand, counting down.
TTCGTTGCGGAAGAACGACGCCACGCCGATCCCGGCCAGCACCAGCCCGCTGATGATGATCGCCGACAGCACGATCACCGCAATTGCCCGCGCCCGTCCCGGCGGCAGCCTGCCTTCCACGGTGGACGCCAGCACGTGGGTCAGCTGGAACACCAGCAGCCCCGACAGCAGGGTTACCACCAGGCCCAGCTTCAACGCCAGCCACATGCCCAGCAGCATCATCAGCCAGGCCGCGATCCTCGGAACAGGGGGCTTGGGCTGGGCAACGAGGGCGTCTTGCATGGGCGGCGCGTCCGGGCGGGGTGGCCCATGGTAGAGGATTGGCGGCAACGATTCCGGGTGCAGGATGAACGGGCATCAGGCCTCGTGCTGCGACAGCGCTGCTGCGGCCCGCGCCGACTCATTCGCCATAGCTGGCGTTGTTCTTGCCCTGGCGCTTGGCGTGGTAGAGCGCGCGGTCGGCCAGTGCCAGCCAGTCCTCGACGCTGCCGCCACGCGGCGTCGCTGCGATCCCGATGCTGACACTGAATTCGATGCCCGGCGTTGCCTGCCGCGCGGCTTCCAGAAGTTGCAGGCGAACCCGCTCTGCCACATGCATCGCATCGCCGGGCGCACAGTCGTGCAGCAGCACGACGAACTCATCACCTCCCAGCCGCGCGGGGGTATCGCCGGGCCGGGCGAAGGCGCGCAAGGTGGACGCGATATGGCGCAGCACTTCGTCCCCTGCACGGTGACCATACGAGTCATTGATGCGCTTGAAGTCATCCACATCAAGCATCAGCAGACAGGCGAAACCACCCTGCCCCTGCGCCTTGTCCAGTGCCTGCTGCGCGCGGACGATCAGGAAGCCGCGGTTGGCCAGCTCCACCAGCGGGTCCATCCGGCTCAGCCGCTTCAACTGGCGGTTCTGCGATTTCACCCGTCGCGCCAGCTGCCAGCTGAGGATGCTGAGGCCGATGCCGTAGACGAACAGGAACGGCACACTGAGCACGATCGTGCGCTGCGATGACACCGGCTGGTAGGGAAACCCAAGCACCCACCAGGTGAGCGCGAACCCCACTACCAGGGCCAGTGTGGCCCGTACCGCCAGCTTCACCCCGCCGGCGGCGATCTTGTCGGCGACCAGCAGCGCGGCGAACAACGCACTGGGTACGACGCTGAGCCCCATGAAGGCGATCCAGCCACCGCCAAAGTAGGAATCAATCACCATGCAGCGGAACTGGACCACGGCAGGCTGCCTTGAGCGCCGGGTCAGTACCAGCGCGAGCGCCGGCCAGGCCAGCGCATTGAGCAGCAGCAGGACCCACGCCAGCGCGCCGTCCTGGCGTTCGAGCATGATCGAGGCAATGGGGACCGCCCCCAACCCGTTGCCCACGAAACGCATCCAGCCGATGCGCCGTGCCGCACCGATGCCTTCGACCGAGACCTCGGTCGAGTCCGTCAAGAACGGCATTGCCGACCCCCTTGAGCGATCGCAGCTGCCACCAAGGCCCTTGCCGGGCTGCCTGCCGTTAGTCTGACAGCTCTGCGTCAATTCGGGATCAAGGTTGCAGAAGCCGTCTGGCGACAATCATGAGGCAGCGAGCGCTGCCCTGCCTTCACCCGGCCCTGGGTGCAGCCGTCGAGCCCCGCAGCATCAGGCTGAACTCCAGCGTCTGCTGCAGCGGCACATCCACGTGCTCGATGATGGCGAGCAGCAGGTTGACCGCGCGCTCGCCAATCTCCCGCATCGGCTGCCTGATCGTCGTCAGCGGCGGCGTGAGGTAGCGCGAGGAGGCCAGGTCGTCAAAGCCGACGATGGACAGGTCCTCCGGCACGCGGATGCCCCGCTCCCGGCAGGCCGCCAGGGTACCCAGCGCCATCTGGTCGCTGAAACAGAAGACCGCGGTCGGTACCGGCGCGGCGGCCAACATCGACATCGCGGCTGCATGGCCCGACTCCACGGAAAAGTCACCCGGCACGATGTTCAACTGGCGCAGGCGTCCACGCGCCTTGCCGGCTGCCCGGACCCCTTCCAGCCGTTGCTGGTGCAGCGGATTGTCGGGAGGTCCGCCCACCACTGCGATGCGTTCGTGCCCCAGCCCATACAGGTGTTCCATCACCGCGCGCGCGGCGGCCGCATTATCGATGTGGACGCTGGGAATGCCCAATGCGGGATCGAACTCGCAACCGTTGACCACCGGCGCGGCCGCGCCCCGCTGTGCGACGATCTCCCGCGCCGTGGGTGGCAGGCGATGGCCCAGCACGATCATGCCGTCGGCCTCGTTGCGCCGGAGCATCTGCGCGTAGCGTTCTTCGCGGTCGGGTTGATGCTGGGTATCGCCCAGCAGAACCGCGTAGCCGACCGCCTGCGCAGCCTCCTCCGCGCCCTGCAGGATCTGCGCGAAGAACGGATTGGCGATGTCCGGGACGGTGACCAGGATCTTGCCGCTGCGCTGGGTCTTGAGCGTGCGGGCAACCGTGTTGGGCACGTAGCCCAGCGCGGCGGCGGCCTGCTCGATGCGCGCACGGGTGGCCGGCAGGACTTTGTCCGGCCGCGAAAGCGCCCGCGACACCGTGCCTGCGGAGACGCCCACGTGCTTTGCGATGTCGTAGATGGTGGCCATGGCGTTAGTCCTCCTGCCCGCTGTGCACTGCACAACAGGTCCTGCGTGAGCCCCTGCTAGGATAATGCAATCGATTGCATCGAGGGCGAATCACGTTGAAGACGCTCAAGGGTCCAGCGCTGTTCCTGGCGCAGTTCATCGGCGACGCAGCTCCTTTTGATCGGCTGGACACGCTGGCCGGGTGGGCCGCGGGTCTGGGCTATTCTGGCGTACAAGTGCCGACCAGCGCGCCTCATCTGCTCGATCTGGCCGAGGCCGCGCGCAGCCAGGCGTACTGCGACGACATTGCCGGCATGCTGGCCGGTCATGGCGTGCAGATCACCGAGCTGTCCACCCATCTGCAGGGGCAGCTGGTCGCGGTGCATCCGGCCTACGACAGCCTGTTCGACGGATTCGCACCCGCGGACAAGCGCGGCGATCCCGCCGCCCGCCAGGCCTGGGCCGTGGAGCAGCTTCTATTGGCCGCCAAAGCCAGCGAGCGGCTGGGACTGACCGCACACGCCACGTTCTCCGGCGCACTGGCCTGGCCGTACTTCTATCCCTGGCCGCAGCGCCCACCGGGACTGGTGGAGCAAGCCTTCACCGAACTCGGTCGCCGCTGGCGCCCCATCCTCGATGCGTTCGATGCCTGCGGCGTGGACCTGTGCTTCGAGATCCACCCCGGGGAGGACCTGCACGACGGCGCGACCTTCGAACGCTTCCTCGATGTGGTCGATCACCACCCACGCGCGAAGATCCTGTACGACCCCAGCCATCTGCTGCTGCAGCAGATGGACTACCTGGGTTTCATCGACCGCTACCACGCGCGCATCGGTGCCTTCCATGTCAAGGATGCGGAGTACCACGCCAGTGCCAGCAGCGGCGTGTACGGCGGCTACCAGAAGTGGATCGATCGCCCGGGGCGGTTCCGTTCACCCGGTGACGGCCAGATCGACTTCAAGGCAATCTTCTCCAAGTTCGCCCAGTACGACTTCCCCGGATGGGCGGTACTGGAATGGGAGTGCTGCCTGAAGCACCCGGAAGACGGCGCACGCGAGGGTGCCGCCTTCATACGCGACCACATCATCCGGGTCACCGAGCGCGCCTTCGACGACTTCGCCGACAGCGGAACGGACGCCGCATCACTGCACCGCATGCTGGGAATCTGAGCCATTACCGCCCCGGGAGGGCAAGCCATGTCGCACGCCATGTCGCGCTTGGGCGCGATGATGTTTCTGCAGTTCTTCATCTGGGGAGCGTGGTTCGTGACCCTGGGCACCTACCTGGTGCAGGGCCCGCTGCAGGCCAGCGCCAGCCAGGTGGCCACGGCCTTCCTCAGCCAATCCATCGGCGCCATCGTGGCGCCGTTCCTGGTCGGGCTGATCGCGGATCGCTACTTTGCGGCGCAGCGCATCCTTGCGGTACTGCATCTGGCCGGTGCGGTGCTCATGTGGCTGGCGTCCACGGCCACCAGCTTCAGCATGTTCTCTGCCTGCGTGATGGGCTACATGCTGCTGTTCATGCCGACGCTGGCACTGGCCAACAGCGTGGCGATGCGGCACATGCAGTCGCCCGAGAAACAGTTCCCGCTGGTGAGGGTGGCGGGCAGCATCGGCTGGATCGTCGCCGGCGTGCTGATCGGCTGGCTGGGCTGGGAACAGGCGCACCGGCTTGAACTCACCTTCCGGATGGCCGCATTGGCATCGCTGGTGCTGGGCCTGTATGCGTTCACCCTGCCGCACACGCCGCCGCTGGCGCAACAGCGCGATGCCGGGCTGGGACAGATCCTGGGGCTGGATTCGTTGCGTCTGCTGAAGTCGCGTGCCTACCTGGTGTTTTTCCTGGCTTCCATCGCCATCTGCATCCCGCTGTCGTTCTACTACAACTTCACCAATCCGTATCTCAACGACCTGGGCGTGCGGGGTGCAGCAGGCCTGCAGTCGCTGGGCCAGGTCTCCGAAGTGCTGCTGATGCTGGCCATGCCGTTCCTGTTCGTGCGGCTGGGGGTGAAGACCATGCTGGCGGTCGGCATGGCCGCCTGGGTGGTGCGCTACGCCTTGTTCGCCTTCGGCGATGCGGGCAGCGGTTTCTCCCTGCTGGTGATCGGCATCATGCTGCACGGCATCTGCTACGACTTCTTCTTCGTCACCGGCCAGATCTACACCGATGCCCATGCCGGCCCTGCCGCGCGCAGCAGCGCACAGGGGTTCATCACCCTGGCCACCTATGGCGTGGGCATGTTGATCGGCACCTTCCTGTCCGGCGCGGTGGTGGAGCACTTCACCACCGAAGCCGGACCCGACTGGCAGCAGATCTGGCTGTTCCCGGCCGGTGTTGCGCTGGTGGTGCTGGTCGCCTTCCTGCTGCTGTTCCGCGATCGGCCGGCGGCTGCGGCCGCGCCCTCCACACCCTGAGGATCCCCGTCGATGCCCAAGCTTGGAATCGCCATCGTTGGCGCCGGCATGATCGGTGCAGTGCATCGTCGTGCGGCACTGCTGGCAGGTGCCGAGGTACGCGGCGTGGCCGCCTCGTCACCGCAGCGCGCGCATGAAGCAGCACACTCCTGGAATGTCCCCCGTGCCTACCGGGATATCGAGGACGTGATCGCCGATCCCCAGGTGCAGGTCGTGCATGTGTGCACGCCCAACCATCTGCACCGCGCCATGGCACAGGCCGCGCTGGAAGCCGGCAAGCACGTGATCTGCGAGAAACCGCTGGCGACGACGCTGGACGATGCGCAGGCGCTGGCGGCGTTGGCCGCCTCGACTGGATTGGTTGCCACGGTCCCCTTCGTCTACCGCTACCACCCGGTGGTCCGCGAGGCGCGCGCCCGCATCGCCCACGGTGAACTGGGGCCGTTGCACCTCATCCACGGCAGTTACCTGCAGGACTGGCTTCTTGACCCCGCCAGCAACAACTGGCGTGTTGACCCGGCGCTGGGCGGCACGTCGCGCGTGTTCGCCGACATCGGTTCGCACTGGTGCGACCTGGTGGAATGGATCAGTGGCGAGCGCTTCGCCGAAGTGAACGCGGCATTCGCCACGGTGATCGCCAAGCGCGGCGCCGTCAGCGGGCAGAGTTTCAGCACGCCAATGGCAGCCAGCGCGATGCAGGCCGTCATGAGCGAGGACGTTGCCGCGGCGATGTTCAGGACCGGCGCCGGTACGCTGGCTTCATTGACGGTCAGCCAGGTCTCGGCCGGGCGCCACAACCGCCTCTGGTTCGAGATCGATGGCGCCAAGGCCAGCGTGGCCTTCAACCAGGAGGACGCCGAACGACTCTGGATCGGCCTGCCCGACCAGCGCGAGGAGATCTTCGTACGCGGGCCAGGCGCCGGCAGTGCCGAACAGCGCCGGCTGTCCGCGCTGCCGGCCGGGCATGCACAGGGCTACGCCCAGTGCTTCGAAGCGTTTGTCGCCGACACCTATCGCGCCATCGAAGGCGATCAGCCGCAGGGCCTGCCCACCTTCGAAGACGGCCTGCGCTCGGCGCAGATCGTTGATCGTGTCATTGCATCGGCCAGGTCACGCGCCTGGACCACCATCGGTTGAATGCCGGGAGGATCTGTTGATGAAAGCCCTTTTCCGTAGAAGTGCAGGCCTCATCCTGCTGCTCGCTGCCCTGCCCGCCTTCGCAGGCGAAGCCGCCAGCACGCAGAAGCCGATCGCGGTGCAGATGTATACCCTGCGCGATGCAGGCCCGCTTGAGCAGCAATTGAAGATCGTCCACGACGCGGGCGTCCATGCGGTGGAAACGGTCGGTACGCAGAACACCAGCGCCACCGAACTCAAGCAGCTGCTGGACCGGTACTCGATCAAGGCGATTTCATCGCATGTGCCGCTGGCCGAGCTGCGCGGCAATCTGGATGGGGTGGTGGCCTTCAACCGCTCGATCGGCAACACCACGCTGGTGGTGCCTTACCTGGATGCGAAGGACCGGCCGACCGATGCGGCGGGCTGGACGGCACTGGGCCAGGAGTTGGGCCGCCTCGCCAAGCAGGTGCGCGGCAAGGACATGCGCCTGGCCTATCACAACCACGACTTCGAACTGGTCGACTTCGATGGCAGGACCGGACTGGAGCTGCTGTTCGCCGCCGCCGGTCCAGACCTGCAGACCGAGCTGGACCTGGCCTGGGTCGCGCGCGCGGGCCTGGACCCTGCAGTGATGCTGGCAAAGCTCCGCGGCCACGTATTCGCGGTGCACGCCAAGGACAATGCGCCCAAGGGCCAGGCCCAGGACGAAGGCGGATTCGCTGCGGTGGGCCAGGGCGTGCTGGACTGGAATGCGATCCTGCCTGCTGCAGCAGCCGCCGGCGTCCACTGGTACATCATCGAGCACGACCAGCCACGCGATCCGGCCAAGGTCATCCAGACCGGTGCGGACTACCTGCGTGAACATCTGACCACCCGCGTGCACGCCCGTGCGCGCCGCTGACGCATCAAGGAGCCCCACATGAGAATGATCCTGGCAATGGCTGTCGGCCTGGGCGGCATGAGCGTTGCGACGGCAGCCTGGTGCAAGGACGACCCGGCTGCGGGCGCAAAGCTCTACACCGCGAACTGCGTGGCCTGCCACGGCGCCGATCGTGCGGGCATGCCGGGCGCGTTCCCGGCGCTCACCGACATCGGCAAGCGCATGGCACCGGCGCAGATCAAGGAAAAGATCAGCAAGGGCGGTGGACTGATGCCGCCCTTCTCCCAGCTGTCGCAACAGGAAATCGATGACATCGCCAGCTACCTGGCGAAGTAAGCGGCCGGCGACCACGCCGGCCGTGTGCGGCTACAGTTCGCGCACCCATATATTGCGGTAGCTGACCTTGGAGTCATGCTCCTGCAGATACAGCGGCGCGCACGCATGAGGCGCGTACGACGGCGCACCGATGTACTCCGTCTTCCCAGCCAGCACGGTGTCATCCTGCACCAGCACGCCGTTGTGCAGCACCGTGATGCGCGCGGGCGACGCCAGGCCGCCGCCCTGCGAGAAGCGCGGCGCCTTCCAGATGATGTCGTAGACCTGCCACTGGCCCGGTGCGCGCGAGGCGTTCACCCGTGGCATGGCCTGCTTGTAGATCGAGCCCGCCTGGCCATTGGCATAGGTCGGGTTGTTGTAGCTGTCGAGCACCTGCAGCTCGTACAGCTCCTGCAGGAAGATGCCGCTGTTGCCGCGGTTCTGTCCGTCGAAGCCCTTCGTGTCGGCAGGCGTGCGCCACTCGACATGCAGCTGGACGTCGCAGAAGCGTTGCCTGGTGCGAATGCCCTTGCTGCCGGGCACGACGGTCATGGCGCCATCGGCAACCTTCCAGGGCACGCGTCCGCCCTGCTCCGACTCCCACGCGGAGACATCCTTGCCATCGAACAGCACGATGGCGTCGGACGGTGCCTTGCCTGGTGGCGTGGCGACGACTGCGGGCACGGGGGTCCACACTTCGGTCTTCTTCGGATCGCGCGCGGCGTCGGCACTGTCCTGGGCGAATGCAGATGTGGCGGCCAGCAGGCCGGTGACAATCAACAGAGATCGGGTCATCAGGCTGGTGTCCATCAGCTGGTCCCCCACGCAGGCGTGCCGGGAACATAGGCTAGGTCGCCGTCGTAGCGACCCGGCACGGCGACGTACTGCAGCACCCCGGTCGCACCGACCTTGGAGGTGAAGAAGCCGAAGATGGCCAATTGCTTGAGCATCGTGAAGTAATGCGGCATCGCCTCGCCCTCTTCAGGCGTACCGGTCTCGGTCACGTCGGCATTGCGTGCCTTGGCTTCGGCGTCCAGCGTTCGCAGCAACCCGGTGCGGGCTTCCGGCGTGAGCGATACGAAGCGGCCGCCGGCGCGTTTGTCGATGTCGGCCAGGCCGGCGCGGAACGTCGCCTGCTGCCGGGCCGTGTAGCAGTCGCTGACGAACGTCGCCATGAACGCACCGGCACCCGCGTCCTTGGCCCCGGGTGTCCTTGTCCGCGGCAGGATGGTCTCGGCGATCTCGTCCAGCATGCCGACATCGGCGTCGGAGAAATGGATCTTCGTGGCGCCCGCCGGCGCCTGCCCCTGCACCAGCGCAGGCAGGCCAACCATGGCCGCACCGGTGGCGGCAACGATCATCTTCAACAGTTCGCGGCGATCCATCAGAGGTTCCCCGCTTTCAGTTCGCGTACCGCATGGTCGGCCGCGCGCGCGGTCAGCGCCATGTAGGTCAGCGAGGGATTCACGCAGGCGCTGGAGGTCATGCAGGCACCGTCGGTCACATAGACGTTGGGCGCATCCCAGACCTGGTTGTGCGCATTCAATACCGAGCTTTTCCGATCACGTCCCATGCGCGCGGTCCCCATCTCGTGGATGCCCTTGCCCGGGGCATAGTCGTTGTCGTGCATCTTCACGTCCTTGACGCCGGCCGCTTCCAGCATCTCGGCGGCATCGGCGGCCATGTCCTTGCGCATCGCCAGTTCATTGGCACGCATGGCAACATCCATCGCCAGCACCGGCAGCCCCCACTTGTCCTTCCGGTCGTGGTCCAGGCGGATCGTATTGTCGTGGTGCGGCAGCATTTCACCGAACCCGGTCATGCCGATGCGCCAGTCGCCCGGTACGGTCAGCGCCTCCTTCAGGTCGGCTCCGATGTTCAGCTCGGCGATCTCGCGCGACCAACCGGTGCGGCTGGCACCGCCCTGGTAGCCGAAGCCGCGCAGGTAGCCACGCTTGTCCGAGGCGACGTTGCGGAACCGCGGAATGTAGAAACCGCACGGACGACGGCCGAAGTAGTACTTGTCTTCGTAACCCTCGACCCGGCCCGAGGCGCCCGCACCGAAATGGTGGTCCATCACGTTGTGCCCCAACTCACCCGACGAGGAGCCCAGCCCCCCTTCCCAGACATCGGTGGCCGAGTTCATCAGCAGCCACGTCGAGTTGAACGACGACGCGTTGAGGAAGATCACCTTGGCCGTGTACTGGTAGGTCTGGCCGGTTTCGGCGTCGATGATCTCCACGCCACGCGCGCGCTTGCGGTCCTTGTCGTAGAGCACTTCCTTGACGATGGAGAACGGCCGCAAGGTCAGGTTGCCGGTCTTCATCGCCGCTGGCAGCGTCGCCGCCTGGGTCGAGAAGTAGGCCCCGAAAGGACAGCCCAGGATGCACTTGTTGCGGTACTGGCAGTTGACGCGCCCCTGCTCAGGCATCGGCTGAGTGATGTTGGCAGTGCGCGAGTGGATCATATGGCGCGTTCCGCCGAAGGCCTTCTTGATCCGCGCGGCCACATCCTTCTCGACGATGTTCAGGGGAATCGGCGGCAGGAACTCGCCGTCCGGCAGCACGTCCAGTCCTTCGCGCGTGCCGGCGATGCCGGCGAACTTCTCCACGTGGTCGTACCACGGCGCGATGTCGGCGTAGCGGATCGGCCAGTCCGCGGCGATACCGTCCTTGAGATTCGCCTCGAAATCCAGATCGGAGAAGCGATAGCTCTGCCGGCCCCACATCAACGAGCGACCGCCCACGTGGTAGCCGCGGAACCAGTCGAAACGTTTGGTCTCGATGTAGGGCGAGTCCTGCTCGTCGGCCCACATCCCTTCCAGGTTCTCTGCGAGGCCGTAGTCGCGCATCAGCACCGGGAACTTGGCCTTCATCGCCTGCGTCGGACGGTTTCGGTGCGGGAAATCCCACGCCTCCTTCATCGCGTTGACGTAGTCCTTGGCGTGCTCGATGTTGCGGCCCCGCTCCAGCATCAAGACCTTCAGGCCCTTCTCGGTCAGCTCCTTCGCTGCCCAACCGCCACTGATTCCCGAGCCAACAACAATGGCGTCGTAGTGATTATCTGCCATGGGTTTCTCACCTGGGTGGATATCGTTTCAGACGTCGCAGAGGCGGATCGCCTCGCGCAATGAGGCAACGGGATCCGGCGCTGCAGGCGTGAACTCCTGCGCCAGATACCCCTTGAAACCGGTGTCGCGGATCGCGCGACAGACGGCCGGATAGTGGAGCTCCTGCTGGTCTCCGATCTCGTTCCGGCCAGGCACGCCTGCGGTGTGGTAATGCTTGAAGCAGGCGTGATGCTTGCCGATGGTGGCGATGATGTCGCCCTCCATGATCTGCATGTGGTAGATGTCGTAGAGCAGGCCGAAATTGTCTGAGCCCAGCCGCTGGCACAGCTCCACGCCCCACGCAGAGTGGTCGCACAGGTAGTCGCGATGATCGACCTTGGAGTTCAGCAGCTCCATCACCAGCACGACGCCACGCTTCTCGGCATGCCCGAGGATGCGCTTGAGGCCGGCCTCGGCGTTTGCCATGCCGTCATGCGGCTCCATACCGTTGCGGTTGCCGGAGAAGCAGATGAGATTGCGGTAACCGGCATCGGCCACCAGATCGATGTGCCGCGTGTAGCGCTCCGCCAGTTGGTCGTGGAACTCACGGCCGGCAAAGCCCTTGGTAAGGCCCAGCTCCGCGCCGTTGCACATCGAACTGTCCACGCCGTGCGCCTTCAGGGTGGGCCAGTCCTCCGGGCCGACCAGGTCGATCGCGGCAAAGCCGATGTCTTTTACCGTCGCGCAGAGCTGGGCGACCGACAGCTGCGGGAAGGTCCAGCGTGCGACGGAGTGCTTCAGGTTGCCCTTGAGCGGCGCCGTGGCGGCGAATGCGGGCAACGCCCGCGCGGCCGTCACGGCCCCCAGGCCAATGCTGCCGGCAACTGCGAGGCGCAGCGCATCGCGCCGCGTGAGGCCCGTCGCCGGGGCCGGTCTGATCGAATGGATGGACATCCACCTTCCGGCCTCCCAACCGGTATCAAACGCAACGATTCACAGCAATGCAATCGATTGCACCATAGGGGAGGAAATTGTCTGTTTGCAAGTCGCGGTGCACGAAAACTGATGCTGCGAGGCACAACTCCGATGCAAGCGCGGAAAAAGAAAAGCCCCGCATGGCCAGGGCTTTCTTTTCGTGGTATGGGGAGACGGCCAGCAGCTCAGAGACAAGGCACTAGGGTCCGGCTATGTCCCCCTACGGGAAAACGGGTTTCAATCAACTGCCTGCATGCTGAGTCGCAGCGCATCGAGCGCCGCACGGTGCAGCTGCGAAATGCGTCCCTTGCTCAGTCCCCACTCCTGGGCAAGCTCGATGAACGGTGTGAACTCGAAGTAGTGGCGGACGATGATCGCCTTCAACCTTAGCGGTAGCTGCTCCACTCCGGCCAGCAACTGGCCTACGACCTGCTGATCCTCGGCGAAGCGAAGCGCATCGTGACTATCGATGGCCAGCGGATTGGCCGCATCGTCCAGCATGTAGCCCAGGCCCAACCCGACGATCGAAGCGACCAACTCATTGAAGGGGTCATCGGACACGCCCTGCAGGGTGTCCAGCCGCTCCTGATAACGCTCGCTCGATGTGCTCCCAAGGATCACGCGAAGCCCATTGAAAACAGAGCCGCGTACCCGGGTCATTGCATAGGCCTGGAAGGCAATGCCGCGTGCCGGATCAAACCGATCAATCGCCTCCAGCAGTCCAATGCTGGCGTTTTGGATGAAGTCGTCCCGATCCGCGCCCAGCCGCGGGAAGCGGCGGTGTACCCGCCGCGCGATCGCAGTCGCCCACGGCCTGTAGCGCAGATAGAGCGCATCACGCGCCTGCGAGCAGCGCTGCTCCCTGAGCTGGGACCAAAGTGCCGCCTCGCCATCCGTGGCATGCGTGTCCATGTCAGTTCCAATAGCTGCCCAGCAACGCCTTGGACAGCAACACCCAGCCATCGATCAGTACAAACAGCAGTATCTTCAAGGGCAGACTGATGGTGGTCGGTGGCAGCATGATCATGCCCAGCGCCATCAGTGCCGCAGCGACCACCAGGTCGATGAGCACGAAAGGCAGGAAGATCACGAAGCCGATCTGGAAGGCGGTCTTCAGCTCGCTCAGCAGGAACGCAGTGACCAGGTGGCCGAAGCGGATATCGTCCATGGTCTTGGGCGCCGGCGCCTTGGCCATCTCGATCACCGTGCGCAGGTCCGATTCGCGCGTCTGCGACACCATGAACTCACGCAGCGGTCGGCTGCCCAGATCGATGGCCTGCTGGGCGGTGATCTGCTCACTCATGTAGGGCGCGATCGCATCATGGTTCATGCGATCAAGTACTGGCGACATGGTGAAGTAGGTCATGCAGATTGCCAGGGTGATCACCACGCTGTTGGGCGGCGTCTGCGGAATACCCAGCGCATGCCGCAGCAGGGACAGCACGATGATGATCCTGGTGAAGGCGGTCATGCCGATCATCAGCACCGGAATCAGCGACAACATCGTGAGGATCACGAAGTTGCGCAGTGCGGGCGAGTAATCCTGCTTCAGTGCCTCAGCCACGGCGTCCTCGGTCGGGCCCGCCCACGCCTGGCCGGCCACCAGCATCAGGACAGCGACCAGCGGTAGTACGCGCCAGCGGCGGTCAGCCTGCATCGGTAGCCTCCGGCTCAGCGCGTCCGGTGCCGGGCACGATCTGCGCATGCGCGGTGGACTCCACCACCGTGAAGACCGCTACACCGTCGCTGACCCGATAGAGCCGTGTGCGCGGGCTGAGCCGCACCACCTGCTCCACCCTCAGGCCCAGTGGCATGTCCGCTGCGGCCGGCACCACGCTCCAACGCCGCAACCAGCCTTTCCGGCGCGCGACGTAGAGAGCCGCGATGGCGAGCGCAAGCAGCAGGCTTGCAATGATCAGCGGCCCCACCAGTGTCGTGCCAACGCTGCCCGCTTCGCTCTTGAAGCGGATGGGCGCCGCGGCCAGAACGAACAGCGCAGCGGTCATGCGATCTCCAGGATCCGCACGCCGAAGTGGTCATCAATCGCCACCAGCTCCGCGCGTGCAACCGCCTTGCCATTGAGCAGCAGCGTCACCGGTGCTTCCAGCTGCTCGTTCAATACCACCTCATCCCCTGCCTTCAGGCCGAACAGTCGGTCCACGCTCATATCGACCGTGCCGATCTGCGCGCTCAGCGCCACCTGCACATGCCGGATCAGCGCGATGCTGCGCTCAGCCGCATCGCCCTGTTCCACCTGCGCCGGCTCGGCGCGCACCGCTTCCAACACCGATGTACGTTCCATTACTTCATTCCTGGCTGGGTTGTGTCATTGATACAGCGAAGTGCCTTGCGGCCCTCGGACGAATGCAGGCTTGCGCTGAACACGGTGTGGCCGTCGGCCGACTGCAGCTTGACCACGGCATCGGCGATACGCGAGGTGCGCAGGGTTTCACCGGGCCTGAGGGTGCTGGCAACATCCAGATCGGCACTGCCCAGCTCTAGGGTGGCGTACAGGCTCACGGTGGATGCCAGCAACGCGCTGCGACGCGATGCCAGCACGGGCCGGGAGACGCCGGCCGGGATCGGCACGAGTGCATCGCAGGCAGCCAGCGGCAGATACAGCAGGGCCTCTGCGCCTGGCAGCGACACGCTGAAGCACAGCACGCCATGACGCGCATCGCACAAGGCCGCCATCGGCGCAGCGCCTGCGATCACCTCTGCAGCCGATGGCACCAGTTCACGCAACAGATCGGCAAAGGCACGGCGGCCGATTCCTGCCGCGATGGGGCTGGACTCCCGGCCAGGGACTGCGCCCAGAGCGGCAGCAATCCGCTCCAGGCCATTGTTGCCAAGGTGCGCGAAGGCGCTGGTTCCCGTGCAGTGCCACCACTGCCCCGGTGATGCTGGCAGCGCAACGTCCGCCACCTGCACCTCGCAATGGCCAGGCTCGGCGGCCCACTGGGCGCGCCAATGGTCCAGCCGCTGCTGCAATGCTGCTTCGATCTGCGCAACACGCCTCACGCCATGCCGCCGGAACGGAAGGACCGTCATCACCCGCCCCGCGTGCTGTTGTACAGCTGTTCAATCATTTCATTGCTGACCGTCATCACCCGCGAGCTGGCCTGGTAGCCGCGCTGGATCACGATCATGTCGGCGAACTCCCGGGTCAGGTCCACATTGGACATCTCCAGGCTGAAGCCGCGGATGCGGCCAAAGCCGGTATCGCCCGGGCGCCCGATATCGCGTTCCTGCACGCTGGCGCCTGCGATCAGGCGCCCGCCCTCCAGGTGCAATGCGCTTTCGTTCGGGAACAACGCCAGTGCGACCTGCGGACCACTGCGCTTTTCCGTTTCGGAGTAGGTCAACTGCATCACGCCCTTGTCATCGAAGGTGATGCCGTTGACGGCCAGAATGCCGTGGCCATCGGTCACCTTGGCCGACAGGCTGCTGGTGGTTCCGCTCAGCGAGGTCATGCCGGTCAATGTTGCGGGGGTACCGAAATCCAGCCGGATCGCCTGCGCGCCGCCCGGCCCCTGCAGTACCACGTCCATCCCTGCGTACCCGGTCAATGGCGTGCCGTCGGTACGGAAGCGCACTTCGCCGCTGCCCACGGCCTTTCCCGAGGAATCGGTCACGGTCACCAGGAAGCTGCCCGGCGTGTTGGCGGTGTTGTTGGTGAACTTGACCGAAAGCACGCGTGACGCACCGGAGGCGTCGAACACAGTCACCGCATTGATGTTGGTGGTGGTCGAGGACGGCGCGATGTTGCCGGTGACGCGCACCTGGCTGGTCCCCACAGCTGGAATGTTGCGATAGCTGTCCAGGTCGATCGCGACCATGTTGCCGCTGCCATCCAGGCCCATCACCTGGTAGCCATTGACGCTGTCCACCAGAAGGCTGTGCTCGTCGAAGCGGAACTGGCCGGCGCGGGTGTAATGCAGGTCGCCAGCGGGGTCGCGCAGCACGAAGTAGCCGTTGCCGTTCACCGCCAGGTCGGTGGCGTTCTCCGTCTGGCGGATGTCGCCGGGGTTGGTTCGCATGTCGTCACCGGTGATGCGCGAGCCATAGCCACCTTCCACGTTGGTGAAGAACGCATCACTGCCACGAAACCCAGGTGTATTCATGTTGGATACGTTGTTGGACACCGTATCCAGGCTTCGCGAGAAGCTGAACATGCCGGAAAGACTGTTGAACAGGGCTTGGAACATGGAGGTCCGCCTGGGTCAGGGTTTGACGAGGGAGATCTGCGACAGGCGGATGCCTGTGCTGACTGATCCGGTGGCGTCGCGCACGCTCAGCTCCGGACCGGCGCTGCCAAACTGCACCGCCACCACCGTGCCCGAGCGGGCCACGCCAAGATTGGTCAGGTCCACCTGGCGATTGAGCAGGCCCACGGCCTGGTCGGAGGCACTCATCGCCAGCATCGACGCGGTGTTCTCGCTGAGTTGACGGGATTGTTCCAGTGCGGAGAACTGCGCCAGCTGGGCCAGGAACTCGCGGTTGTCGACCGGCTCCAGCGGGTCCTGGAACTGCAGCTGTGCAAGAAACAGGCGGATGAAATCTTCCTGGTCGATCGTACTGCTCTGTGCCAGTGCGGAGTTCTGCTGGGTGCCCAGTGAGCTTCCGATTGCATCAACGGCCATGCATATCTCCGGTCGGTTGAGGATAGGTGGGGGTTGCACGCCAAAGCTCGCGTGCATTGATGACGATCCGCTGCAGCTGCAGACCGTGTTGTCCTGCGAATGCCAGCAACCGCTCTGCAAGCACCTGCGCATCCTGCGCATCCAGGCGGTAATCGCGGATGCGAATGCTCAGCCCCTCGCCTGCGGTCCTGCCCCAGCGCAGCAGGCGCGCCTGCCATCGCTCGCCCAGGGCAGACAGCGCAGCGCTGGCATCCACGGCATCGGCAGCGGTAGAGGCTGCGGTGAGCCGTGCGTTCGGAGCGGCGACGGCGACGGCAGCGGCCGCGCTCTTGCCGGACATGGCAGCCACCGCCGGCGCGGGGTTGGCAGCGGCCATGCCCCGGCCATCTGCGGAGGAACCGGGGTATGCCCCGAGAGGCATGCGCGAGGACTGCATCGCTTCTGCAGCCACTCGTGTGCCGGCAAGCATCTGCGACAAGGCATTGTTGGGCAGCAGCTGCCACGCCAGCAGCATGGCCTGGCCAGCGCCATGCTCGTCGGAAGCCGCGATGTCGCGCGCAATGGGCCCAGCGTCCCCAGTGGTTTCAGGATCTGGACGCGGTGGACTGCCGTCCACGGACTCGCGGAAATCACGCGCAGGGCTGGCCGCGGAGGGGCGGACGGGGCGCGGCACCGCATCGGGCTCGCGTGCCCCCATGCCCGCTGGCATGCGTTCAATCATGCGGGCCTCCGCGCAGGCGGCCACGCAACTCCACCAGCGAATCAAAGACATGCTTCTCGGCCGCATCACGTTCGATCGCAACCACACGCGTTGCGCGGTGCGCTACCGCGCGGGCCATACGGTGCGCCGTTTCGTGCTGCTCGCGCGCGACCAGGGCATCATCCTCGGCGTGCTGCAGGCGCTGTTGGCACACCTGCACGTCCCGCCATGCGGCGTCCTCCATGCCCGCACTCGCGGTCAAGCGCGCCAGATCCAGCAGTGGACTCTGCAGTAGCCCCCGGCGCTGCTCGCTGGCCGCCTGCGCACGGTCCTGAACGACCGCGACCGCCGCAGTCGCCTCCGCAACCGCGCGCAGCGCCAGTTGGCGGGCCAGCGCAGCGCGGTCTTCACCGAAACTGCGCCAGCGCTGCAGCGCATGCAGGCCCTTGCTGCGCGGGACGCTCATGCCGCCCCCTGCAATGCGGCTGCCAGGCGGCGGTAGGCCGCTTCGCGCGGGGTCGCCTCGCTGGGCGGCTGTTGCAGCACGGCTTCAAGATGCGGCCGCTGCTCGATGACCCGGTCCAGCGCCGGATTGGCGCCCTTCTGGTGTGCCCCCAGCTCGATCAGGTCGCGCGATGCTTCATACAGCGCCAGGTGGCGTCGCGCTTCACGCGCCAGTGCCAGCTCATCGCCGCTGGCCACCGCATCCATCACCCGGCTGGCACTGTGCAGCACATCGATGGCCGGATGGTGTCCGCGCGCGGCCAGGTCCCGCGACAGCACGACGTGGCCGTCGAGGATGGCGCGCATATGGTCGGTCACTGGCTCATTCATGTCATCGCCTTCCACCAGCACGCTGTAGATGCCTGTGATCGAGCCACCCGCCTGCAGTTTTCCGCAGCGCTCGAGCATCCGTGGCAGCTGCGCGAACACCGATGGCGTGTAGCCACGGAACGTGGGGGGCTCGCCGACCGCCAGGCCGATCTCACGCTGCGCCATCGCAAAGCGGGTCATCGAATCGACCACCAGCAGCACCGAACGGCCGCTGTCGCGGAAGTACTCGGCGACGGCGTGGGCAGCGTGCGCCGCATGCACGCGGGTCACGGCCGTCTCATCGGCGGTCGCCACCATCACCACCGACCGGCGCAGTCCGGTATCGCCCAGGGAGTGGCGCAGGAAGTCGCCCACCTCGCGCCCGCGCTCGCCGATCAGGGCAAGCACGGTCACGTCAGCTTGTACCTCCCGTGCAAGTGCCCCCAGCAATGTGCTTTTGCCAACACCGCTGCCGGCGAAGACGCCGATCCGCTGGCCTTCACCCAGGGTCAACAGGGTGTCGACCGCACGGATGCCCGTGGCCAACGGCGTATCGATCGGCGCTCGGTGCAGGGGATTGATCGGCGCCCGGCGCAGCGCGTAGCGTTGCGTGCACTGTAGTGGACGACCGTCGATCGGCTCGCAGAGTGCATTCACCACGCGGCCAAGCAGGGCGTCGCCGACCGGCACTTCCAAGGTACGCTCGCAGGCACGGATCTCCTGCCCCGGAGCCAGGCCGTCGATCTCGCCGAACGGCATCAGCTGGGTGCGCCCCTGGCGAAACCCGACCACCTCGGCCAGGATCGGTGCACGCCCGTCGCGGTCGATACGGCACAACTCGCCTACACCGACCTCGGGGCCAAGCGCCTCGATCACCAAGCCGTTGTAGGACGCCACCTGGCCGAGGCGACGCACCATCGGCGCCGCGGCAATGGCTTCAAGCAGGGGGGCGCAGGCAGCCGTCATTGCGCAGCCCCTGCGCTGGCCAGTCCCTGCAGGAAGGCGGTACGCAACGCATCCAGACGCACATCCAGCCCCGCATCGTCGATCCCCAGTGGACTTTCGATCCGGCACTGGCCCGGCTGCAGGCGCGCGTCTGCTTCGATGAGGATCTCCGCGCTTGCCAGGGCCTGCGCGAACGGCACGTCCAGCGGAGGCAGTCGCAGCCGCAACGGGCGCTGCTTCTGCTCGGCCAGCGCCTGCCGGCAGGCCTGTGCAATACGCTCTTCGGCAGGCAGCGTATCCAGCACGCGAAGCATGGCGACATAAGCCAGTTGTGCCGCCGTTGCCAGCGTGGCGCGTTCCAGTTCAGCGAGCTGCGTGGGCAGCTGCAGCGACCACTGCGCCAGTCGTGCACGCTCATCCTGCAGTTCCGCCAGGGCCTGGGCGTGACGCTGCTGGCAAGCCAGTTCCGCAGCAGCCACCGCATCACGGATCTGCGCATCGGCCTGGCGCATGCCTTCGGCATGGCCGGCTTCGCGTGCTTCCTGCAACCGCTGCAGGCGCTCCTGCTCCGGATCGATACCGATCACAGGCGACGCCATCGCTTCGGCGGGCGCGAACAACGTCCCTAGCCCTACCACCCTCGGCTCATCAGCAGGCAGTCGCTGGATCATGCGGCGCGCCCCACCGCGGCCAACTGCATCGCCTCTGCCTTGAGTGCATGGGCCAGGCGCGGCGGCAGCGCGGGCACCCTGCCCAGCTCGCGCGCCACCGCCGCACCACGTGACGGCTCCAGCAGCGACACGCAGAACGATCGATCCAGCTCCCCCCAGGCCGCCAGTACGCGTGCGTACCAGGCATCCGGCAGGTGCGCCGCCAGTCCCATCAACTGCTCTACATCCAGCGACGTTTCGCTGGTGAGTCCAACCACTTCGTCGGCCAGCAGCGCCTGGGCAAGCTCGGCGATGGGCAGGCGCAACGCCTGCAGCTCACCCACCAGTCGCTTGATTCGGGATGCTGCGGCCGGTGGCAACTGGGCAAGCAGCTGGCGCCGGTCAGACGCCGCCAGCGTGGCCAGCATCAGGGCGCACTTGCGTTCGCCGCGCGAACTGTTCATGGCGCGCCCCCCTCGGCCAACCAGCCACGCATCCTGGCCAGAACGGCGTCCCGTTCGGTGCGGCTCAATCGCTTTGGGCGTCGTTGCGTAGCCAGGATCACAATCCCGCCCAGCAAGGCACCGGCAACGGCGATCAGGGCCCAACGGATCCAGGGGGTCGATGCCACCGTCTTCTTCACCGGCGATGCCGGCTGGGAGGGTGGTGGGGTCTGCGTTGCACCCAGCGCAGTGACGGCACGGGCCGCGCCGGGTGAGGCATCCCAGCGCTGGCCGCGGCCAAGCCGCGATACCGCCAGGCGATCTCCCCGCACCTCGTTGATGCCGGCTGCGGCGGCGACCAGCGCACGGATCCGCTCGACCTCGCTGTCGTCCAGGTTCGGCGGCAGGATGACCGCCACGGACAGCGTCTCGATCCGGCCCGGCGCGCGGGCGATCTCCTGGCGCGCGGTACCGTGCACGAAGGTGGACTCCTCCTCGTTCTGGTTCTGCCCGCCCTCGCTGCCGCCCGAGTGGCTGACCCGCTTGTTGGCAAGCAGGCCGTTGCCATCGCCCCCCTGCGCCAGCGGCCGTTCGCTCACTTCACGAACCGCGTCGAAGTTGAGGGTGGCCTCCACCGACACACGGAATTCTTCGTCATGCAGGACCTGCCCCAGCAGATCCACGATGCGCGCCTGCAGGCGGTTCTCCAGCCGCTGGTCTTCTTCGGCATGCCCCTGCAGATCGGCATCGTTGGCGCCATCCGCGCTTGCGGCTGCAAGCAGACCACCATCGGAATCCAGCACCGAGACCTGGGTCGGCGCCAGGCCCTCCACCGATGCGGCCACCAGGCTGCGTACACCATTGATCTGCTTGCGGGTCAGGCGCTGGCCCGGCTCCAGTGCCAGTGCGACAGACGCCTTCGAGTCATCATGCTGATCGGCGAACAGGCCAGGACGGCGGATGGTGAGGTGCACGCGCGCACTGGTGACACCGGGAAGCGCGGCGATGGTACGTTCGATCTCGCCCTGCAGGGCGCGTTGGTAATTGACCCGCTGCGCGAACTCGGTGACACCGAAGTCCGAATCGTCGAACAGCTCGAAGCCGACATGCCCCCCACGCGGCACCCCGGCCGAAACCAACCGCATGCGGGTGTCATACACCTGATCGGCCGCTACGGTGATGCCGGCGCCGCCGTCGGTGATGGTGTGTGGCACCTTCCATTCGTTGAGCGACGCGACCACCTCGGCAGCATCGCGTTCATTCATGTTGCCGAACAGCAGCTGCTGCCGGGGCGTCATCACCCACCACAGGGTCGCAATGGTCAGCGCCAGCAGCGCGACGATGCCGATGATCAGGCCAATCCGCGCCGGGCGCTGCAACGAAAGATAGAAATTCCTGGGATCCATGGACTCGGCTTGATAGATGAGAGGGAGCAGTGGCTTACAGCTGGATCCGCGCCAGTTCCTGATAGGCCTCTACCAGGCGGTTGCGCACTTCGGTAGCCAGGCTGAGATCCAGGCGTGCCTGTTCCAGTGCGATCATCACTTCGTGCACCGGCACATCACGTCCGGCGGCGAGTGCGCGGACCCCGGTCTCGGCTACATCCAGGCTGTGCTCGACATGCCCAACTCCACTGGCAAGCCATCCGGAGAAGTCCGCCGCAGGGGTGGCCGGCGCCGATATGGCCAGACTCTGTCCCTGTTCCAGCCCGATTGGGCTGATTGCCTCGATGCTCATCACTTGGCCCCGATTTCAAGCGAACGCAGCATCATGCTGCGCAGCAGGTTGAAGGAACGTACGTTGGCCTCATAGCCACGGCTGGCCGTCATCAGGGTGGTCATTTCCTGCACCAGGTCGACTTGGGGAAAACGTACCTGGCCATTGCTGTCGGCCAACGGATTGCCCGGGTCATGGACCACACGGGTAGCCGCCGGGGTCTGCTGCAGCGTGCCACCCTGCCCCAACCAGCGGCCGAACGAGCTGCCATTGCCGACCTGCCACAGCGTCACCTCCTGACCGGCAGGCACCGCGAGGTTGGCGGCCGCGATATTGCGACTGGCCGCATCCAGGCGCAGGCGCTCGTAGTTCAGGCCGTCACGCGCCACATCCAGTACTGAATCGATCGGCATGCTCAGTTCCTCCCGACTACGGCCAGACGCATCAAGCCGAACTGCCGGTTCAGCGCTTCGGTCAGTGACTGGAAGCCGACGCCTACCCCCACTAGTTCACTGACCTGCACATCCAGGTTCAGCGGCGTTTCCAACGGACGGATATCCGGCTCACGCACGTGGGCGATGGCCTGCCGCAGCCCATCACTGCGGCCCTCCACGGCCGCATCGAGCATCACCTGATACTGCGAGAAGTCCGCACGCAGCGCCAATGCACCAGGCATCGAAGCATTGGCGATGTTGGAATTGGCGATCTCGGCGCGGCTCTGGTACATGCCCAGCGCCAGCCGGATCGCGTCGATGGTGGTCTCACTGCTGGACATCATCAGCGCTCCTGTGTGCATTCATTGGATGACGAGTTCGCCGTCGAGCGAACCGGCAGCCTTGATCGATTGAAGTACGGCAATGACGTCGCGCGTGCTCAGATGCACTGCGCGCAGCGCCGAGATCAGGTCAGCGACGGTGGCGCCTTCAGGAATGCGTACGAGCGGCGCCTCTGGATCTTCGGCCTTGATCGTGGTGCTGGGCACCACCGCCGTGGCAATGCTGTGCCCAGGGCGGTAATAGATCCCATCAGGCTGTGATACCTGGTACTCGGTGCGGATCTCCACGCGCAGGCCCGCATGGGAAATGCCCACCTGGCCCAGCCGCACATCGCCGCCGGCGACGACCGTACCGGTACGCTCATTGACCACTACCCGCGCCGGCCTGTCCTGAACCACCGACAGATTCTCCAAGCGCGCGATGCGCTCCACCAGGTCTGCGGGTGGCGCGGCGAAAGACACCGTGACCTTGCCTGCGTGCGTCGCACGCACCGTCGATGTCGGCTCTGCACTGCGGATCACGCTGGCGATGCGGCTGGCATTGGTGAAGTCGGGCTCGTTGAGCAGGATGCTCAGCTCATGCCCGTCTCCGGCAACAGGCAATGGTGATGCCCGTTCGATGCTGGCTCCGGACGGAATCCAGCCCACCGTGGGGTGGTTCTTCTGCAGAGATGCGGTGACCCCCTGAAACTGGTAACCACCCACAGAGATGGCGCCCTGCGCCATTGCATACAGTCGACCGTCAGCAGCCATCAACGGCGTCAGCATCAACGTGCCACCGGTCAGGCTACGGGCATCACCCGACGAGGCGACCTGCACATCCACCATCTGTCCCGGCTCGGCAAACGCAGGCAACTTGGCGGTGACGATCACCGCCGCCACATTGCGGCTGGCAATATCGTCCTCGACCACGTTGACGCCGAAGTTGCGCAGCGTGTTGGCCACCGACTGAACGGTGGCGCGGTTGCGCTGGGAGTCACCGGAACCGGAGAGCCCGAACACCAGACCGTAGCCTGTCAGCTGGTTCTCGCGGACACCCGCGACTCGCGCGATGTCCTTCACCTTCACTGCGCCGGCGTGGGCCGCGCCGGCGTGGAAAAGTGTGGCCAGGAGTAGAACCGCGATCGAGATCCTCACATCAACCTCAGCCACTTGAAGAATCGGTAGATCACACTCTGGCGCTGGGACTCACTGACGATACCCACGCCATCCAGCTCCAGTTCGGCGTTCGCGATACGGTTGGACCACACCGTGTTCTGTGCAGACACGTCCTGCGGGCGCACGAGGCCTTTCAAGCGGATGCGCTGGTTCTCGCCATTGACGGTGAGCGTCTGAGCACCCTCGATACGCAGGCTGCCATCGGGCTCCAACGCCACCACCTGCACCGAAACCTGCGTCCTTAGCTCGCCAACGCGTGTGGTCTGTGCGCCACCTGAGTTACTGCCGCTCAGGCCAACATCGGCGTTGAAATCGGTACTGGGGGAGCGCAGCCCGGCACCAAGATCGAGCCTGCTCGACGCATCGGTGGCGGCTTGCGATTTGGCCCGGGTTGCTTCCGCGACGTACACAGTAATGACGTCACCCAGGCGATAGGCCCGATGGTCCGCCGCCAGCGCGCGGTACCGTTCGGGTTCAACCAAGCTCTGTGCCTGAGCGGCCTGGGTAGCCAGCAAAGCGCCCAGCAGGGTGGCAGCAGCCTGTTTATTCATCGACCACCACCTCTGCCGGAGCGCTGACCCGTGCCTGCACTGCCCGCTGCGATCCCAGCGGACGGACCTGGATGCGCTCACCCAGCCGTCCACTGGCCAGTGCCGTTCCCGCCACTACGATGCGGACGGCGCCGCGCTCCACCGCCAGGGTCACCTGCTGCTGTGCCGCAACTTCGGGTGCAGCCGCAAGATCCTCGGCCAGCACCGGACTCCCGGCATGCACCGCGCGCCGCAGTCGCTTGCCTCGCAGGTCGGCCAGTGTGGCAATCGCGGGCCCTTCGCAACAGGCCATGTCGATGCGGACGGGCGTTGCCTGCAGCTTCTCCCCCGGAACCATCGCCGGATAGTCGTTGCTGTAGGCCAGCACTTCGCGCAGGTCGCTCGCTGCAAGCCATACCGTGACAAGGCGGCGCGTGCCCCTCGAATCGGTTAGGCGCACCGGGACCGAGGCGCGCGCACGTGGCCAGCGCCCGGCAACCGTACCGACCTCGACCTCGGGATCAGCACCGACACCTGTGACGTCCGCCACTCGGCCCAGCACCGACACGATCGCGGTACTGCCCTGTGCCTGCAGGCGAGCCTGCACTGTCTCCACCACGCGGGCAGCGAGGTACTGGCCTGGCAACGGCGCAGGCGAGGAGTGGGCGGGCACCAGCGACGCCAGGGCAACCATCAGCATCAAGGAGTGCATGATCAGCGACGCAGGTTGTTGATGGTTTCCAGGACCTGATCTGCGGCCTGCAGCACACGCGCATTGAGCTGATAGGCGCGTTGTGCCATCACCAGGCTGGACATCTCTTCGATCATCTGGACGTTGGCCATTTCCACATAGCCCTGCTGCAGCTTGCCGCTGCCGGCCTCACCGGGTACCGCGTAGCCGGGCGAGCCGGCGGCAACGGTGGCGGTAAAGCGGTTGTCGCCCACCGACTGCAGGGCATCGGTGGCACCGAACACTGCCAGCTCGATCTCGCCCAGCACGGTGCGCTGGGTCTCGCCCGGCATCAGCACCGAGACCTCGCCAGCGCTGGATACCTCCAGCTTGGTCGCATCGAGCGGGATCTGCGGGGCGTTTGCCAGGCGGGCGCCCTGCAGGGTGCGCAGGCTGCCTTCGGCGTCAAGCCTGAACTGGCCGTCGCGGGTGTAGGCAACGCTGCCGTCGTCAAGCTCCAGCTCGAACAGCCCGGAGCCGTTGATCGCCAGATCCAGCGGATTACCGGTCGCGCGGATATCACCGGTCTCGAACTCGGCGAGAGTGGCGCTGATCCGGGTGCCACCCGGCATCGCCTGCGCGGGTGCTGCCGGCAACGTGGCATCGAGGGCCGGTGGCATCGCGGCACCGGCCACGTCGGCGAAGTTGACCCGGCTGCGCTTGAAGCCCGGAGTCTGCATGTTGGCGACGTTGTTGGAGATCACGTCGATCTGTTTCTGCTCGCTGCGCAAGCCGCTGGCGGCGATGTAGAGGGCATCGATCATCTGGGTCGCTCCGTACTCAGTTGTTGCCAAGGTTGTTGATGCCCCGATCCAGCATCTGGTCGTAGGTGCTGATGGCGCGGCGAACCGAATCGATGTGGCGGGTGGTTTCCATCAAGCGCAGCATTTCGTCGGCCGCCTCGACATTGGCGCGCTCAAGAGCCCCCTGCACCACCTTGCCTTCCCACGGATGCAGTTCGCCGCTGTAGTCATAGGTTCCTGCGCCCAGCGGCGACACCGCGGCCGGATCGGCTGTTGCCACCAGGCGCAACTGGTCCACTTCCTGCTCTTCCACCCACAGGCGCCCGTCACCGTCCACGCGAACGCTGGCGGCCTGGCCCCCCGGAATCACGATCGGTCCCGCGCTGCCGACCACAGCTTCCCCGTTCGTTGTCATCAGCTGCCCGGCCTCGCCGATGCGCAGGGCGCCCGAGCGCGCCAGCATGGCCCGCCCCTCGCGCTCCACTACGAAAAAGCCCTCGCCGCGCAAGGCAAGGTCAAGCGCCCGGCCGGTCTGTGCAAGCCCACCATCACGCTGGTCGGCCACGGTGCGCAGCCCGGCCTGGGCGGCGAAATCCGGAGCGGTGCGCAAGGCGCGGTAGCCGGGTGTATGCGCGTTGGCCACGTTCTGGCTGATGGTGGCCAGGGTCCTGACTTCGGCAGCAAGGCTGCGGCTGATCGCTTCGAGGGTGTCGGTCATGCAGGCCTCAGTGGGACTGGATCGCGGCGAAGGAGCGGACCGGCAGCGTGGCCGGCACTTCGTTCAGGCCTAGCACCGCCAGATACGGCATCGAACGCGCCAGCAACGCCCGCAGCGAGCGTCGCGCCGGCGAGGGACACAGCAGCACCGGCACTAGGCTGCGGCCCATCATCGATTCGGCCTGACTGGCCAGGTTCTTCATGAAGCCATCAAGCTGTGCCATGTCACCGAACAGCGAGCCGGCGCGACCGTCAACGGGGCGCAGGTTGGCCAGCAGGGTGCGCTCGAGTTCCGGCGACAGGGTCATCACATGCAGGTCGCCCTGCGCATCGCGCAGGCTCTGGCAGATCGCCGCGCCCAACCGTTCACGCACCCGCTCGGCCAGTTCATCGGGTTGCTTTGTGGTGCGGCCGGCATCAACCAGCACTTCCAGGATCGCCTCCAGATGGCGGATGCTGACCTGCTCGCGCAGCAGGTGCTGCAATACCTTCTGGATCTCCGAATAGGTCAGGACGCCGGGCACCAGTTCCTCGACCAGCGAGCCCTGCTGCTCGCGCAAGCGGTTGACCATTCGTTCGGCCTCGGCGCGGGTCAGCAGATCTGCGCAATGGCGCTTGATCAGCTCACTCAGATGGGTGATCACTACAGTATCGGCATCCACCAGGGTGTAGCCGGCGCTGCGCGCGTGCTGGCGCTGCTCCTTGCTGATCCACTGCGCGGGCAGCCCATACGCCGGATCCCGGGTCTCCGGTCCCTCCAGGCGCGCACGGCTGCCGCCCGGGTTGATGGCCAGCACGCGGTCGATCGTCAGCTCACCCTGCCCCGCCCGCGTGCCCTGGAAGTGGATCTCATAGGCGTTGCCGCGCAGCTCCGATCGCCGGCTGGTGTGTACGCGCGGCACCAGGAAGCCCATGTCCTGCGCAAACTGCCGGCGCACATGCGCGATGCGATCGGCCAGGTCGCCATCGGCGCCAAGGAAGGCATCGGCGAGCTCGGCGCCCAACTGGATCTCGATCGGCTCGATGCGCATCCAGTCACTGGCACCTTCCCCAGCCTTGGCATCTGCCTTGGCTACGGCGATGCCCTGCGCCAGCTCGGCCACATCACCAGCACGGGCACGCATCGCCGCCCAGCCCAGGCCGCCGAGTACCAGCAGGACCGCGATTACCGGTAGTTTCGGGAAACCCGGCAACAACAGCACCAGCAGAAGCACCATGGCCACGATCGCCAACGCCTTTGGGTTGGCCATCACCTGCTTGGGAATCTCCGTGCCCAGCTGCGCGTCGGCGGCAGCGCGGGTGATGATGATGCCGGTGGCCACCGCGATGACCAGCGACGGGATCTGGGTGACGATGCCATCGCCGATGGTCATCAGCGTGAAGTGCTGCACCGCCTCGCCCCAGGGCAATCCCAGCTGGGCGATGCCAATGGCCAGACCACCAATGATGTTGGTCAGGATGATGATGATGCCCGCGATCGCGTCACCCTTGACGAACTTGGTGGCGCCGTCCATCGCACCATAGAAGTTGGCCTCCTTCTCGATCTGAGCACGGCGCAGACGCGCCTCGTGCTCATCGATCAGCCCCATGTTCATGTCGGCATCAATGCTCATCTGCTTGCCGGGCATCGAATCCAGAGTGAAGCGTGCGGCAACCTCCGCCACGCGCTGTGCGCCTGAAGTGACCACCACGTACTGCACGACCACCAGGATCAGGAACACCACGATGCCGACGATGTAATTGCCGCCAATCACGAACTCGCCGATCGCGTTGATCACCCGGCCCGCATCGCCACCTTCCAGGATCAGGCGCGTGGCCGAGACGTTCAGCGACAACCGGAACAGCGTGGACAACAGCAGGATGGTCGGGAACGTGGAAAATTTCAGCGGCGTGTCGGTGAAGAACGTCACCAGCAGGATCAGCATGGCCATGCTGATGTTCACCACCAGCAGGAAGTCCAGCAGCACCGGCGGAATCGGCACGAACAGCACCACCAGCACACCGATCACCAGCGCCACCAGCGCCAGGTCACGGCGGCCGCCCCACATCTGGCTGAGCAGCAGCTTCATGCGGATGCTCCCTTTCGCTTCCACAGCGTCCGGTACACCGGCGCCAGCTCGCCGTACAGTGCCTCGGGCACGGTGTGGTCGATGTCGCACTCCTTGTAGAGTGCGCGTGCCAACACGGGCAGGCGCATCACCGGGACCTGATGGCGGCCGGCCAGGCGGCGGATGATGGCCGCCAGCGAACCAGCGCCCTTGGCAATGACCACCGGCCCCAGCATCTTGCCCGGGCGATAGCGGAGTGCCACCGCCACATGGGTCGGGTTGGTCAGTACCACGTCGGCCTCGTGCACGCGCGCCAGTGCACGGGTCTTGCGCAGCAGCTCGCGCGATTGCTGGCGGCGCTTGGACTTGATGGCGGGATCGCCGTCGCGGCGGCGCACTTCGTCGCGCACCTCGCGCCGGCTCATGCGCATCTTGCGCATGTACTCGCGGCGGGTGAACAGCAGGTCGGCAACCGCCACCAGGCCCAACACCAGCAGCACGTACAGCGATGTCTGCACGAACATGTCGCGGAACAGTGCGCCCACGCGCTGCGGCAGCACCTGGATCACGGCTTCCGCCAGGCCCCGCGCCTTCCAGGCGAATACCGCGCATACGGCGCCCAGCAACAGGAACTTGGCGGTCATCTTGCCGAGCTCCCACAGGGTCCGCATCGAAAAGATGCGGCGCAGCGCATTGGCTGGGTTCATCCGCTTGAAGTCGGGCTTCAACGGCTGGGTGGTGAACATCGGGCCGGTCTGCAGCAGGTTGCCAAGCACGCCGGTGACCAGCAGCGCCAGCACCAGCGGCAGCACGGCCTGCCCGACCGGGCCATAGGCACGCACGGTCCAATGCGCAAACGCCGCATTGAGCTCCGGCGCGTTGCCCGCCAATGCTAGCAGACGACGGGTCGCGTCGGCCAATGCCATCGCGATGCCTCCCACGGTCATGGCCAGCGCTGCGGCGAATACCACCAGCACCAGGCTGCCCGACACGTCCGCGCTCTTGGCGACCTCACCGCGCTGTCGCGCCTGCTCAAGGTGGTGCGGGGTCGGCTGCTCGGTCTTGTCCTGATCGGGCTGGCTCATGCGCCCCCCAGCAACGACGGGATGCGCTGGAAGGCATCGCGATACAGGCGCTCGAACAACGCCGGCACGAACGGCAGCGTTGCCATCAGCATCAGCAGCGCCACGATCATCTTCACCGGCAGCACCAGAAAGTACACGTTGGCCTGCGGCATCGAGCGCGTGGCATATGCAGCACCGATGTCCACGGCAAGCAATGCCAGCACCACCGGCGCCACCATCACCAGGCCCACCAGGAAGCTGCTGCCCAGCATGCCGAACAGCCCGTCGGCATGCAGGCGACCGCCCTGCCCGAGCGGAAGTACCTGCGCAGTGGATACCAGCATGCGGTACAGGTCCAGGTGCAGATCCAGAGTGAAGAACAGCACCGTACCGACCAGCATCAGCAACGTGCCCAGCAGTGACTGGGTCTCGCCCTGTGCGGCCGGATTGAACAGCACCGCTGCGCTGGCACCGGCCTGGATGTCGATCAACCAGCCACCCATGTGCAACGCGGCCTGCGGCAACATCACCGCCAGGCCGAACGCCAGGCCCAGCATCAGCTCACCCACCGCCGCCACCACCCAGCCGAACGCTCCGCCCTGCGGCAGGGTCGCCTGCAGCGGCTGCGCCTGCACGGTCAGCCACGCCAGCACCATCGCCAGCACGATGCGCACCATCGGCGGCGCCCAGCGCAGCGGCGTCAACGATGTCATCGCTGTGGCAGGCAGGTAGCGGATCATTGCCAGCAGAAAGCTGCCGGCAAACTGGTGCAGGGCATCCATGGGCTACATTCCCGCCGCCGCTTCGAACATGCGCTTGGCAAGTTCGACCGCGATCGACAGCATCCAGCCGCCCATGGCCACGCAGACCACGCCGACCACGATGATCTTGGGAACGAAGGTGAGGGTCATTTCCTGCACCTGGGTGACCACCTGCACGATCGAGATCAACAAGCCGATGACCAGCGTGGACAGCAGCACCGGCGCCGACATTTTCAGTGCGGCGATAAGGGTGTCGATCAGCAGGCGCATGGCGAAATCAGAATCCATCTGAATGCTTCGCCCTGGTCAGTGGGGAACGAGTGTGCGGTGCAGGCGCCGGGAGAACTCGGCGACGGGCAGCGTTGTCACGCCAGAGCCTTCGAGCAGCTCAGACAGCAATGCCTGCGCGCCCTGGGCATCGCCCTGCGCCTCCAGCAACAGGCTGCGCGCGTAGCGCGCGGTGATCGAGCCAGGTGCAAGCCGCAATGCCTTCTGGATCGACTGCTCCGCCTCGTCATGCTCGCCCGCAAGCACCGCGACCAGTGCCAGCCCACCGTGGGTATCGCCAAAATTGCGGTCGATCGCATAGGCCTGCTGGTAGCTGCCCCGCGCGGCCTCACGCTGGCCCTGCAGCAACTGGGTCCAGGCCAATGCGTGCCACGTACCGATATGCCCCGGCATGGCCTGCACAGCATGCTCCAGGATGCTACGGGCACGCGGCAGGTCGTTGGCCATCATCGCGCACTGGCCTTGACCGGACAGGGCACGCCCGGAGTTGGGGTGGCGCTGCAGTGCGCGCTCATACATCCGCTCGGCAGCAGCCGCGTCGCGGCGCCACAGCGCAAGCGTGGCCGCCACCAGCAGCGACTCATGCTGGTCCGGATCGCGGCGAAGGCCTGCATCGGCAGCCACTGCGGCCGGCTCCAGATGGTTGCCATCGAACAGTGCCAGTGCCCGCACCCCCAACGCCTGCGCGTCCTCGGGGTCAAGGATCAAGGCGCCGTCAGCGTGGGCCAATGCCTGGTCATGGTCGGCCTGCATCAGGGCGATCCGGGCCGCAAGAATCAGCAACGATGCCGACGCGCCATGCGTGGTGATCGCCTGCGACACGGTCGCCTGGGCGCGCTCTGGTTGGCGCAGGCACAGCTGGCAGAAGGCGAGATCGTGGGCGATACCCGGCGCATCCGCCCCGGCTTCGATCAGGCCCTGCAACTGCTGCGCAGCCTGTGCGTAACGGCCACTGGCCAGTGCGCAGCGTGCCTGCCGGAATGCTACCGCCGGGTGCCCGAGCGTGCTGGCGGGCAGCTCTGAAAGCACGCCATCAGCTTCGCCGACCGCGCCTTGGGCCAGCAGCAGATCCAGCAGTTCACACGCAAGTTCCGAGTTACCTGAATCCGCTGCGAGATACCCTCGCAGGCGCGCCACACGCACACCGTCGCCTTCCATGAGTGGCACGATTCCTGACGTGTCTGATTGCATCTCCAGCGCACGAACGTACGCCAGCCCCTTTGCTCGACATTCCCTTCTGCACCCCGGTCGTTTCCCCCGAGCCGTGAGCGCTGGGTGAAACTACAGCTGTGCAATCGCGGGTGTCAATAGGGCGTCAAGGGATTGTTGAAATCCTGAGATCAGGTCACAGAACGGATGAGCGTCTGGAACGCTTCGCGGTGTTCCTCGTTGGCCTCAAGGCTGTCCACCAGGGTGTCCAGCATCGGCTGCCATTGGCTGTACTCACGCAGCTCCGTACCCAGTTCAGCGAGCAGGACAGCACGTATCACCCGGCGGCGTGCGGCGCGCATCGCCACCGGGTCCTGGGTATCCACGCCGCGCACCAGGCCGGCCACTTCGGCACGCAGCGAGCGGGGCGACGACGGCGGGGGCGCCGAAGCGGGCGCGCCGGAGTTCCCCGCACGCGCCCGCTCGCCGCGCCGGCTGAGCTCGGCGCGCATCATGGCGATCAACGGCGTTGGTAGGGAGGTCCGATCAATCGGCATGCAGTACCTGCGGCCAACAGCTAGTTGGTGCGACCATACCCGGTCAGGAAGATCGGTGCAGGCGTATCGATGCGCGCTGTCACCTCGGTCAACGACGCAGGCACCGAACCCGCCAGCTGGTCACGCAGACGGCGCATGTCGATGGCCAGCGCCGGCAGTGCCTGCGGCTGGGCCAGGCCCTCATCCAGTTCACGCAGGGCGTCGTCCATGCGCTGGTCAGCCGCGGCATCGAGGGCCCGGGCATACGCCCCCAGCGCGTCGACCTGGGCCAGCACCGGCGCCAGCATCTGTCGCGCCTCTTCGGCCCTGCCCTGCCCCATCAGCAACTGCGCGTACTGGAAGCGTGCGATTGCCAGGTCAGGGGCGGCCACGACCACCTTGCGGAAACCCACCTCGGCCCGGTCCACCAGGCCCAGCTGGGCGTGCTGGGCTGCCAGCAGGTAGGTCGCGTGGACGTGCTCCGGTTCGCGTTCGAGCGCGGTTTTGAGCAGCACCAGCGCGTCGGCCTGGCGGTTGCCCGCGATCGCATCGATCGACAAGCGGAGTAGCTCTTCCATGCCCAGCTTTTGGTAATCCATCCAATGTCTCCTGGCAAGCTCTGTCCGCGCTACCGCGGGGCACCTGAAACCGCGTCAAGAATGTCCTATTCAGACACACTCATCAACAATGATCTCCCGCATTGCTGACAGGCAACATGACTTTTGCGTCGCCTGCGCAATCGCAGCAAGGCCCTCAGGGCAAAACTCCACCCAGGCGACCGTTGCTCACTGCTTCCGCGGAAGCCTGCCAACAAGGGAAGCGCTGATGAAACACGCGCTAAGTACTCAAATGTGTCCGAACTCCGATACCACCTACATCCTCGCCGGATAGATAGAGCGCCCCTGTCACGCCATCCGGGAGCTCCTCCACTCGCGTCCTGCCTACGTCTATTGCATCCACTCGAATACAAACGGTGCGGACATTGACCGGCGCGGCGCGCGGGCGCTCCAGTTGAGCGTCCTCCAGTGTTCTTGGCACGTCATACATTGAAACAAAGAGGTCACCGACGCGTATCGGACGTCCAGTGACGACGAACCCAACGTACACCTGCCTCCCAGTGCGATCCTTGGTAATCGCCTCAACGAAGAACTCTACGTTCGAACTCATGTCTAGTTTCCACTCCTTGTGATACGAACGAATTCTGCAATCTGTTCTGGTGTCATCTTCGGTGCCGCGTTGATAAGGTCACTTCTGTCGGTTCGCAACGTGATGGAGTGCGGGAGATCGGGCATACCAACCTTCTTGAGAGCGGCTCTTGCCTGATCGATCGGAATACTACGTGATGCGCTTCCGGCGAATCCATGTGCATCGATCGCCATCGCCACCTCGCGTTCCTGGGCAGCCATCCAGTTCCCCCTGGAATAGGTGCCAAGTTCAGCACGGCTACCCAGGTGCAGGACACTTTGACCACCCTGCCCCCGGGCCTCGAGGCCAAAGATCGTTGCAATGTAAGGATCTGTAGACGCAGATGTTGCGCTTGCTTGAGCCCCTGGCGAGCCGGACCATCCATTGCTCGTCCCGCGGAAGAGCAGGACGTCCCCATTCATTTCAACACTACGTGTGATCTCGCTTCTAGAGAGACCGGCGTAGCGCAGAGCCCTCAGCTCGGCGAACGACAGCCTCGAGGTCCCTTGGGAACCCACCTCGGCGACGAGCTCCGGCACAGGAAGTGGATCTTCGACAGATGAGAGCGTCCTTGCCTGGCCTGCCGGGCCGAGCGGCATGTACATGGCCTCCCGTAGCGATTGTGCCGCCCGGATATCTCGCGCGGCAACGCCCCCTCCCAGAAGGCTCAGACCAACAACGAAACCACCTCGTACATAATTTCCATCTGCGATCTCCTGCGCGCCTTGGCCCACGCCCCATGCCGACATTCCGGCCCCGATCACTGGACTCACGGCTGCTACTCCACCCATGACACCGATGCTCGCCACAGTCGCAGCCGCGCCCAGGAACGCCATATCCCCGCGCATCGCATTGATCTCATTTGTGCTCGGAATGTACCGTGCCGCGCGATAGGCAGCACGTACCTCCTGCACTGCCGTTTGCCCGCTGTAGAAGTCATTCTGTGTCTGCGCCCACATGTTGTAGGAGGACCTTGTGTAGTCGGTCATTGCACTTCGATAGCCATTCAGATAATCCTGACCACTGCCTTGAAGCGCAGGCATGCCATGCTCTATCGACCAGCTCCAAAGCCCCATATAGTCGCGATTGACTGCGTCATCGGGGAGTACGCGGATGGTAGGCAGCGTCTTCACGGAAGGATCCGGGGAGTACACTTCCGTGTATTCCCTCGTCTTCGCAGCGGATATTCCCATTGAGCCGGGCGTAGCAGGACCGTCGATTACCTCACTACGTGCGGCACTTTCCTCCATCAGCGGGCCCGCGTTAGGAGCGTGCGATGGTGAGGAATTCTGAGACGAAGATCCTCGCGCTGGGTCCAAGTCGCCCATGTTGAACTCGAGCCTGACCTTCAGATTGTTCGCCAGAGCATTCCCAAACGCGTCGGCCGCTATCGCTCCGTAGTTGATGTCATCGGCCAGTCCAAAGGTCCGGCGTGCGTGCAGGCTCACCACACCACCCACCATGCCTCCGATGGTGTCATTGACGATGCCATTGCCGATATAGGGCGAGACCGAGGTGCCAAGCTTCTGGTTGATCTTTCCGCCCACCACCGAACTCACCGCATTCGCTGCGATGGCTCGCCAGCTGAAGTGCGTGTCAGCGACGCCGGCGATCTTGCCTGCTGCGTAGCCGGCAGTTGCATTGGCTGCGCCAATCGCAGCAACCCGGCCATAGCTTCCGGCCTGGATCAGCTCACTCACCTGGGCGCCACCACCAATGGCACCCATGATACCGGCGCCGGCCGCAGCGCCCAATCCGCTGCCGACCACACTTCTCAGGCTGAAGCTGTCGACCACGCCCATCGCCTTGCCGACCGCCTGGCCGGCAATACTGCCCGCCATTCCTCCAACGAAGGCCGCGCCGGCTACCGCAGCGGTCGCTGCAAAGCCGCTTGCCGCGGCCATGGCCGTTCCGGTCAATACCGCGGTGCCTGCGGCGAAAGCGCCGGTACCAGCAACCGCGCCGAATGCCAGGGCAGCGGCACCCGCGGTGAACACGGTTGCGACGACGGCCACGATGACCATCAGCACCATGGCGATGCCGTTGCAATGCTCCTTCGGCGGCGGTTCGATGTAAGGCAGCGACGGGGATGTATTGCCGATCGCTTCCTGCGGATTGAACGGCTTGAACGTGCTCGCGTCGTTGGCGGTGACCTTCACCTCCGGCACCACCAGGGTGGTACCGGCGGTCAGGCCACTGTCATCGGCGATGGCGTTGGCCTCTGCCAACACGTACCAGAGATTGGCATTGCCGTAGACGCGCTGCGCGATACCCCGCAGGGTCTCGCCCGCCTGCATCGTGGTCCGTGAACTGCCGGCGGCGTTGTTGCTCTGGTAAGCCGTCAGCCGGCCAACCACGTCGACCTCGCCGTTACGTTTGCCCGACGCCACAAGTTGACCACCGACATAGGCGTACAGCTGGGTCTGGGTCTTCTGGGCGGCGCTCTGGGTGAACACACCGCCGGCCAACGACCCCTCGCGGCGACGCAGGATGCTGCCAGTACCGTCATAGCTGAAATAGCGGATACGGTCGTCCAGCTTGCCCAGGTCGCTGCTCAGCGGCGTCTGTTCGCGCACTGCGACACGACGCCCCCAGGCATCGTAGCTGCTGTAGCTGGTAGAGGCGCGGAAGTTCTGGTTGCTGCTCTGTCCGTAGATGCGCGACTCCAGGTAGCTGTCACGCGCCTCGTAGGAATAGGTGTAACGGTGGGTATAGCCCTTGGGATCGCCTGGCAGCGCACCGCTGCTCTCTTCATGCAGGGAGTACTGGTAGGTATAGCCACGCAGGCGCCCCGCGGCGTCATAGCCATAGGCGGAATAATCGATCCATGCCAGGTTCTGCAGTATGCCCAGCTGGGTTACCTGTGCGGCGCCACCATCGTTCTGGGCAGTGGCGGTCCAGCCCAGCTCCCGTCCCTGGATGCTCTGCCGCAGAATGCGGCCATCGGCATCGTAGCTGAAGGTCTCGGCATGCTTGAGCCAACCGCCAATGTCGATGCCGTTGCGGGCGCTGCCAGCCTCGAAGTAGGTGCGCTGCTCGATCACCCGGCCCATGGCGTCATAGCTGTAGCTGTCCTTCAGCGATACCGGCGCGGTACTGTCCAGGCCAACGGCCTGGAACACCTTCAGGCGCTGGCCGCGGTCATCGTACTGGGTGGTTTCGGAAACCTCGGTAAGCCCGGACAGGTAACGGCGGCGTACGGCGCGGCCAGCCTCGTCGTAGTCCAGCGCATAGCTGACGTCGGCGTTGCCCAGCACGATCTGGTTGTTGACCAGGCGGCCATTGGCCACCTTGACCCGATTCTGCGCGTCGTAGTCGTACCAGTAGACCTTGAAGGGCTCGGCCATGTTGTACGGATCGCTGGGATCGGGATCGACATAGTTCCCGGTCGGATCCAGCTCGCCATCGCGCTCGTAATTCCAGCTGAAGTCGTCCACCCAAAGCGGATCCGATCCTCCATTGCGCCCGGCGACAGCACCAATGGTCATGCTCACCGCACCCGGCGGCACCTTCGTACTGAGCACCGACTCATGCCATTCCCCCCCTGACCCGCTGTCAACGCGATTTCCCTCGACATCGGCGATGATGCTGCCATTGGCATCAAAGAAGCGCAGGAACACCGCGCCCCACGCCTCCCCCGCACTGGACGCACCCTGCTGCACATTGACGCGAGCGCTGACCTGGCTGCCTGGGCGCACATCCAGGCGGCTGTAGCTGACCATGCGCCCTTCGCCGGTCAAGTCAAACTGTGCCGATCCGCCGTACTCGCTGCTCCATGACCAGCCTGTTGGCGACCAGCGATCTCCGAAGTTCCAGGAATACCCGCGATCCAGCGTACCGTCGTCGGGCATCGAGCCCCAGCTGAAGTTGTCGACGAAAAGCTCGTCATTGTCGCCGTCGCGGAAAGCACGGGCACCGATTGACATGAACACCGCGTTCCACGGAACACGGGCGGTCACGCGTGATTCGTAGATGGCCCCACCGGAGGCCGAATCGACCATGTTGCCCTCGGAGGTCGAGATCAGCGCACCGGAGGCGTCATACCACTCGATGATGACTGCCGCACCTGCCTTGCCCGCGCTCGATGCACCCTGGTCGACGCGGACTGCAGCAGTGATTGTCTCGTTCGGCAGCACCTGCACGCGCTGGATGTTCATCAGCTTCGACGTGCCGTCCATGTGGAACTGGGCGCGCTGCGTGCTGCCATTCTCTCCGCCTGGCACGATGGTCCAGCCATCCCCCCGCTTCCAGCCGAAGTCACCATCTTCGAAATCGGGATTGGTGATGCCGTTGATATCGATGCCCGGCGAGTCCGCGTCGTACGCAGAGCGAGCCAGCACGCGACGGCGGTTGCCCACCGCGTCATAGTCGTAGTTGAGCTCGAGCAGGCGGCGACCCGCACTCACGTCCTGCTGGATGACCTTGGTGATCCGGCCATGTGCGTCGTAGGCGACCTTGGTCAGCACGTGCAACAGCTGACCGTCCGCATCGTAGGTATACGCCTCCTCGGAGGTACGGTTTCCGGCGGCATCGTACTGGTAGCGGAACCAGTTGTTGCCCTCGCGCAGCTCCTTGAGCGCGCCGGACTTGTAGTAGCTGTAGCTGCGCGCGGGGTCGTTCAGCAGGACCGGATCAGGCAGGTCCAGGCCGACCAGCTCCGAATCCAGGCCGTACTGCCGCCAGTCCCGGTCGTACCAGTAATCGGTGGCCGGGGTCGAGTACTGGCGACCCTGCTCGGTCCACTTGCTGTTCTCGCCGAGCAGCTGACCGGTCAGGGCATCGTAGCTGTAGTTGTAGTCGGCGCCACTGAGGTCGTTGTGGTCGATCAATCGACCAAAGTAGTCATATTTCCAGGTGTTCTCGTCCAGATACAGGACGTCGCCCTCGGCATCGGTCACGGTGCGGCGGCCGTCTGCCTGCCGCGCCTCGACGGTCAATCCAAGCGCGGAACTGCGGCCATTGGCTCCGGTTGCTACGATCTGCACCTGCCACGTCCCACGCGCTGCCGGTGTTCCCGACAGGGTTGCGGTGGCAGCGTCGAAGCTGAATCCGGAATCATCCTCGGCCGATCCCAGGGTCACCCACTGGTACTCACGCACGTGCTGGCGTATTTCGTAGTCGAAGGTTTCGACCAGCGCGTAGACCTGCGCCGAATAGGAGATACCCTGCCCCGACGCGGCAGTGAACGTGCCGAGCGGAACCTGGTAGCTGAAGGCCTGGTTCACCCCGACCGAGCGATTGAACAGTCCCGTGTTGGCCTTCGGCGCTCCTGCGTAGTAGCTGTCATACGCCGCCTGGGTGACCGAATATAGGCTGGCGGTGATGCTGGCGGATTTTCCGTTGCTGCTGGTAGCGGTGTAGGTAATGCGATACGGCCCGGTCTGTGCCGGCGTGCCGCTCAGTACGCGGGTCTGCGGGTCGTAGCTGAAGCCCGGGGCATCCCGGTACACATTCAAGGTGGCATCCCAGTACTCCACCCGCACCGACAGGCCGGGAATTTCGCCACCCACGATGCTGAAGGCGCCGGCGCCGAGGGTGTGACTGAAGACCTGGCCCACCACACCATACTGGTTCTCGACCAGGCCACCATTGAAGACCGGCTGGCCATCCGCCGCGAGGCTGGGATCGGACAGCGCATTGGTCTCGCGGATCTTGTTGCCCTGCGCGTCGTAGGCATAGGACATGCCCACTCCGGCCGCAGTGTGGCTGCGTATGACCAGCCCACGACTGTCATAGTCGTAGGTGCTGGCGTAGCCGAGCGCGTCATTGACCCGGACACGGTTGCCATTCTGGTTGAGGGTGTAGCGCTCGCGGGTGGCACGCTGCCGGGTTGCCCCATCGGCTTCGCGAAGGAAGTCACCCTGCGCAACCACGCGCCCACCCCGGTCATACTCCAGGAAGGTCACGTAACCCAGCGGATCCTGGGTGTAGCGCTTCTGGCCGAACGCGTCGTAGGCGATCAACGTGCGGTTGCCGGTGGCGGTCTCGGTGTATATCTGCCGGCCGGCTCCGTCGTAGCCGGTGCGCTGCCAGTTGCCATTGGCGTCGCGCACCCCGGTGTTGCGCCCCATCACGTCGTATTCCCACAGCGTTTCCGGGCGAACCGACCGCGCCGTGCCATTGGCATCCAGAACCCGGACTTCGGGCTTGATCTCGCGCACCAGCTGATTGCGCTGGTTGTACTCGTAGGTGGTGGTGCCGCCTCGCGGATCGGTCATCGACAGGACATTGCCCCAGCGGTCATAGGTCCGGATGATCCTGGCCTGATCAAACGGATCGTCGTTACTGGTTGGCAGGTGCTGCTCCAGAACGTTGCCCCGGGTGTCCAGCTCCATCCGGGTTTCGACATTGATCAAGTTGCCGGTGGAGTCACGAACCGAATGCCATTCGGCAATCACATGCCCGGACAGGTCATAGGCGAAGTTGCGCCAGACACCGCCTTCGGCATTGGTGGAACTCACCCGCCCGTTCTGGTCGTAGACGTAACGCACCGCAAAGCTGTCGGTGGCCAGCGACGCATCGAGCCGGCTGTCCTTTGCGATGATCTCGCCGAATGCGTTGTAGCGGACCTGGGAGGTGCTATCCACTTCGGTGCGCGAGGGCGCGATGCTGCCGGTTTGGTACAGCTCGCGGGACACCACGCTGGTCAGTTGGCGCCCTACCTTGTCGTAGGTGGCCTGGTTGACCACCAGGGACCATCGCCCTGCGTTGCCGTCAAGACGCGACCGCGTGGCAAGCAACCGGTCGGCAGCATCGTAGGTGCGGGCAGTGACGGAACCCAGCGCATCGCGCTCGAGCACGCCACGGCCCTGCCAGTCGTAGACTGTGCTCTGTACCTGGTCCTGCGAAGACGCCGACGGCGCCTGGCCCGGCTCGGCCCCTTCGGCATAGCGCCGCACCTGCACGACGTTCCCGAAAGCGTCGTAGGCCATGCTGCTGTAGGGCGATGCACGCCGGTACAGAGACGTCGCACCCAAGCCAACCCCGGTTGAGGCCAGCTGGATGTCTGCATTGCCATTGACCACGTCGCGCTCGCTTTCGCGAATCGCCGTGACCCTGCCGAGGGCATCGTAGAAGGTCTTGCTGGCCTGGCCATCAACGGTGGTCTGGGTCACCCGCCCAGACGCATCATAGGCCGTCTCTGACTCGAAGAAGTTTCCATCATACGGATTGCCGCGGCTCACACGCTCGGAAATCTTGCGGCCGAGGGCGTCGTACTGCCACTCGGTAACACGATCAAAGCCCAGCAACGCCGTGCCACCATCGGGCTGCGCCTCCTCCACTGCGGTTCCGTCCAGCCAATTCGATCTTACCAACGTCGGTTGCAGCGGCTCCAACACCGAACGTGCAGTCTGCCACTCCTGCACCACTTCACCATTGGCGTTGTACTTCCAGGTAGTAAGGTATCCCAAATCATCGATACTGGAGATTCGACGTCCGGCAATGTCGTATTGATACTCGACCTCGCTCCACTTGACGTACTGCGAGCCGGCGGGAGCCCACTCGTGCGCGCTGACCATCCGGCCCTCGCTGACCATGTTGCCAAGCAGGTCGTACTCCGCCTTGGTACCGCCCCCCAGCTCTTCATGCGCCTCGGCATCCCACTCGTTCTTCACAACTCGCGTTTCGTAGGTTCGCAGCAGCCTGCCAGCCACGTCGTACTCTTTGCGCTGGATTCGATCTTGATATGTTGCAGGCACCAACAGTGCGGCAACGTCGGATCCCTTTGCCATCTGGCCCGAAGGCAGTGCGATGGGGTTGGCGTAGCGCTGAA
Source organism: Stenotrophomonas veracruzanensis (assembly GCF_032911525.1). Taxonomy (NCBI): domain Bacteria; kingdom Pseudomonadati; phylum Pseudomonadota; class Gammaproteobacteria; order Lysobacterales; family Lysobacteraceae; genus Stenotrophomonas; species Stenotrophomonas veracruzanensis. The sequence continues at coordinate 30,138 of NZ_JAWJTI010000002.1, read as the reverse complement.
GCAGGGTCTGCTTGCCGAATGCATCGTATCCGTATGCGCTGACGTAGCCCTCCGCATCGACCTCGAACTGAAGCCTGCCCGCCGCGTCGTAGGTGTTGTAGCTGTAGTAGCCCAACACGTCCTTCTGCATCACGGCCTGACCAAGCGCGTTGTAGGTCACTTCGACCGTTGGGCGCTCGCCGGTGGCAACCAGTTGCCCATCGACGTTCATGCGCCCCGCGTCTGGGAAGCGCGTGCGGATCTGCAGTCCGCGGCTGTCGTACTCATACTCGGTCGCCCGCGCCGTCGGCGTACCCGCGTCCTCGATACGGCGGGTCACGTTGCCCAACGCATCGTACTCGGTCAGTGTCGAAATCGAGCGGGCCACCGTGGACAGGGTCCCGTCTGCAGCGGCGATCGAGACGATGACCACCGGGCTGGCTTCCAGTATCCTGCGACCGGCAGCATCGTACTGATAGGTCCAGACCGCCTGGTTCTTGTCGGTATAGGCAAGCAGCTGACCCGCGCCGTCGTACTGGTAACGCTCTACCGCCATCAACGGATCGGTCCTGGAGATGACGCGGCCTGCAGAATCGTAGTCCTGACGGCTGATCCGCACGGAACCAATTCTGGCAACCGTCGCGGCCAGTTCCGCCTCGCCCCAACGACGAGACTCGACCGCCTCACCATAGCGCCGCGTTTCGATGCGCTGCCCCGTAGCGTCATAGAGATACTCGGTCACGGCCCCGTCCGGACTTACGGAAAAGCGCTCACGCCCGGCCTGATCGTAGACGTGATGGTTACTCCGCTCCGCAACCATTTGCGGGCCCTGTGGTTCTCCGGACTCACTGAACAGCGCAGCAATGACAGCCACCTCGCTGCTGTAGGCAGCCGTGTCCGGGGTCGCTTCCAATCCATATGTGTAGGTAACGTTGGATACGATGTTCCCGGAGCCATCGTAGATATTGCGCTGGACCAGGATGGCATTCACCCCATCCCGGTACCACCACCGTGTTGCGTCATGCACTCGGGTAAGCGTGAACGAAATCCTGCCAGCGCCATCGTAGACATAGCTCACGCGACGCATGAGATCCCAGACTGTCCCGCTCAGCTCCGACATATCCGCCGTGATGTCTTCCGCGGTCACCATCCCAACAGCAATCGCCGCATGTGTGATCGTCGGCGGGAAGTCGTTGTACTCGCGACGATCGACCACCCTGCCGGCAAGGTCGTAGTTCGTCTCGACCACGGCGCGGTCACTGTTCAGATGGAAGCGCACGCGTCCTGCGGCGTCATGCACATAGGAGTCGACACGGTCGGCATCGCTGGGCACAAGCTCTGCCAGCACGGCGTCCTGAAGGCCCTGCCCCGCGGCCAGAAGACCGCGCCGGCCCGCATCCAGCGGATAGGCGGTCGCATACCGACGCGTCTGCACGACATTGCCAGCCCGATCAAACAATTGCTGGGTCACCGCACCTGCGGCATCAATGCTGAGCGTCTGCCGTCCATCGCGGTCATACAGCAGATAGGTCTGCAGGTCCTTGCCATCGTCGGCCTGCAGGCGCTGCTGCACCTCGGCGAGGGTGGCCTGCTCCGGCAACCCTGCCAGGTTGATCTGGCCGGCATACTGCCGCACGGATACGCGCTGGCCGGCCGGATCGTAACGCTGCTCGGTCACGCCGCCTTGCGGGTTGACGGTGAAGCGCAGGCGATTGGCGTCGTCGTACACGTAGCGGGTGATTCGGGTTTCGGGGTCCTGGCTGGCCACCAGGTTGTCGTTGGCGTCGTAGCTGAAGCGGGTCAGCAGATTGAGCGCACCCGCCGCCACGACCTGGGCCGTACGACGCCCCAATCCGTCATAGCTGTATGTGGTGCTCCGCGCATCCGCGGTGCCTGCGCCCTCCGTTACCGAAAGCCGTCGACCCAGCGCATCCCAGCTGAAGGTCGTGCGCAACGACAGTCCATCGGGATCCACGATGGACGCAAGCAGGCGCCCCTCGCGATCATATTCCATGACCGTGCTACGCCCACTGGCGTCAGTGATGCTGAGCTGCCGTCCCTGTCCGTCGTAGGTGTAGCGGGTGACCACCGCATCCTGCAGGGCGTACTGCAGTTCCTGACGACGCTCGAGGATCCGGCCCCGTGCGTCGTACTGGAAGGTCACCTCGCGTCCTGTACCGTCCGACTGCCCGGCCAGCTTGCCACGGACGTCATAGCGGTAAGTGGTCTGTGAGACAGTGTAGCCTGCGCCGATGGACTCCTCGACAAGGCGCCCGTCGGCGTCATAGGCAAAGACCTGTGATGAACCATCGCCACGCAGGATCTCCACGGTCTGCCCATGCAGGTTGTACCGCGTGATCACCTGCACGCCCTCCGACGTGATCATCGTCAGCGTCCTGTCGGTGTCATCGTGCAGGAACTGCGTGGTACGTCCGAGCGCATCGGTCTGGCTGAGTGTACGGCCGTAGGCGTCGTAGGTCGTCTGCACGCTCTCCAGCTGACCGCCGACCATCCGGGTGACGGCGACCTGCCGCCCCAGCCGGTCATACTCGTAGGCGGTGGTGTTGCCACGGCCATCGCTGCTTCGGATGATGCGACCGAAGGCATCGAACGCGCTTGAGGTTGCACGCTGCAGCCCATCGGCGTCTTCCAGCAGTTCGGTGCGCTGGCCGAGCCTGTCGTAGCTGCTGCGCGTGACCCGCCACTGGCTGCCGTCAACCTGGTCGCGCTGCTCGACCAGGTCACCAAAGGCGTTGTGCGTGTACAGCGTCCTGTATCCCTCCGCACGGGTCAGTTCTGCAAGAAGCCCCCGGCGGTCATAGCGATACTGCTGCCTGCTGTCGATGGCGGCAACGTACTGCAGCACCCTTACCGCTGCCGAGGCCTGCTCCCAACCGAATGGCACGTCGATCTGGATGCGCCCGGTATAGCGGATCGTCTCCCGGACCTGGCCGAAGGCGTCGTACCGGGCTTCCTCGACTTCACCTTCCGCATTGAGCCGCCCGTTGGCATCCTGCGTGCCATACACGGTGTGGGTGACCCGACCAGCAGCATCATGGAAGTACCAGGTCTGGAATCCCGCCGCATCGGTGCTCTGGATCCGCCGGCCCAGCAGGTCATAGCTGTGCCGTACTCCATACTGCGCGTACAGCGCGTCCAGCTCGGAGGCGCTCATCGACGAGGTGTACAGCGCCGACCCTTCCGCGTTCAGTTCACCGATCAGGTTGCCGAACGCATCGTAGCGACGCACGCTCTGACGCTGCTCATCGGTCCCGGCGGCCGAGGTGGTGCCCAGCAACCGGCCCTGTGCGTCGTAGCTGAAACGCGTCACCCTGCCTTCCGGGGTGACTTCCACCACCAGCCGTCCAGCCGCGTCGTAGCTGCGCTGGGTGGTCCGCGCGGCGCCGGCCTGCGCCAACGTACGCAGGCCATTGAACCCCAGGGCCGGGTCGGCCGCATCAAGGCGCAGGGCGTAGACCTTCACCGCGCGCTGGTTGCGTGCTTCGTCGTAGACATACTCGGTGAGGTAGCCCTCCGCATCGAGCTGGCCAACCAGATTGCCGCGCCCATCGTGGAAGTACCGGGTGACCGCATCAGCCACAGCCGACGCCGGTCGCAACGCGTCCAGATCGCCAGCGCCACGCAGTGCCACCGGAACCACCGTGGCATAGGCGGAGGTTCGAACCAGTCGGCCACCCGCGTCACGCTGGAACTCGGTCAGGTAGCCATTGGCGTCGAGCCTCGCGCGCTCGCGGCCCGCCGCGTCGTAGAAATAGCGCTGCACCCGCGCGGTGTCGGCAGCGCCGGCGGCATCGGTTGCAGTGGTCTGCAGCAGGCGTCCTGCACCGTCGTACAGGTAGGTGACGATGCCGCCTTCGGCATCGGTCTCGCTGAGCTTGTGCCCAAGCGCGTCGTACGTGACGTACGTGCGGCGATCATCACTGCCAGTGGGCGGCCGTACATTGGCCAGTTCACCCGGGACCACGGCACCGCCGGCCAACCAGTTGCCGGTATCCACCCGGGTGGCGTAGGCGATGCTACTGATGGCGCGCCCCAGCGGGTCGCGCACGTACTCCACGACCGCACCGGTCGCATCGACCTGGCCTACCAGCAGTCCTTCGGCGTCGTAGAAGAAGTAGGTCCGTCCGCCGTTTGCGTCCTGGACTGCACGCAGCTGGCCCAGTGCATCGTAGATGTTCTGCGTGCTGCGCACCCCGCCGGTCCCGGCCGCTGCCGATTCGGTCACCACCAGCAGGCGTCCGGCTGCATCACGCACTTCGGTGCGCAGCAGATCGCCGGCATCGCCACCACCGCCCTGCAGCACCGTGCGCACGGTGCTGCCGGAGTCCTGGTAGATCCAGGTACTGGTGCGCAGGATCAGTACATCCGATGCCCCGTCCAGTGCGTGCTGCTGGACGATCTCGCTCAACAGCCGGCCCATGCCATCGTAGGTGTAGCTTGCCACCTCACGCTGGCTGGCAACGCCGCCGTCCCTGCCACCGGCATAGCGGGTCACCGCCTTCTCACGCAGCAGTCCCTGCGCGTCGTGCACGTAGTCGATGATCTCGAGGCCATCGTCCTGCACGCCATTTCCGGCGCCATCGACCTGGGCATACGCGCGGGTCTGGCTCAGGCGACCCCGGAGGTCATAGGCGTATTCAGTGAGACCACTCTGCGCGAGCTGTCCGGCCGCCCAGGTCTCCAGATCCGTGGTGGTGAACGTACCGCTGAAGGTAGCGCCGAGGTAGCGACGCGTGGACGCCAGCTGCCCGATCCCATTGCCTGCACTGGCATAGCGGGACTCGCTTACCTCGCCAACGGGGTTGATGGTGAAGCGCAGGCGATTCTGCGCGTCATACAGATAGTGGGTGGTGGCACCGCCGCTGGGAGCCGCGGCACTGCCTGCGCCATCCGCATCCAGCCCGGCGAACACGGTTTCCGACGCCAGCTGATTGCCTGCCGTGTAGGTTCGGTGGATCGCCGAGGCGGCGGCGGATGCACCGCCCTCGACCCGGTTCCACTGCCAGGTGAGGTTGCCCTGCGCGTCGTACTCGAAGTCGGCCTGGGCCAGTACCTGTCCCGCACGACGGGTCACGCTCTGCACCAGGTTGCCATCGGCGTCGTAGGCGTACTGGCTGACGTCGCGCAGGCCGTCGCTGGCCGGCCCCTGCACTTCGATCAGCTGGCCGGCCGCGTCGTAGCCATAGGTCCAGGTCCGGCCGCTGGCATCGCTGATGTCGGTACGGCGGTTGTTGGTGTCATAGCTGTAGAACAGGGTCTGCCCCACGCCATCGCTGTCGTCGGCGTTGGCATCGCCACTGGTTACCGAGCGGATCCGGCCGGCAGTATCGTAGGTATAGCTGACCAGCAAGCCATCGCTCTGGCGCACCTGGCTGATCTGAAGGCTGGTTGCATCGACATAGCTGTAGGTGGTACGGAACAGGTAGCCATCGTTCGCGGCAGCGCTTCCCGCATCCCAGCTGTCGCGGTCGTTCACCCCGTCGCGCGGCGTAAGGTCCACCAGTACGGACGTGAGGCGGCCAACGCTGTCATACCCGTAGCCGACCTGGCCGAGCAGCACGCCGTTTTCGCGGGTCGATATGCCCGAGAGCCGTCCCGCGGCGTCATAACTGAACACCATTCCATCCGGCGTTGCGCCAGCCGCGATGTCCTTGCTGCGGATCTGCGTGATACGCCCTGCACCATCGTAGAGAACGTCCCAGGTGGTTGGATTGGCTGCGTCGCCACGCAGATCGCGCAGGCGCGTCAGCCGCCCCTTCAAGGTCGCATTGGCGTGATCCGCGTAGGTTTCCTCGCGCCGCGTACTGCCTTCCACATACGTCCACGAACGCGTTGCGGAGGCGTAAGTCAGGGAATCATGCGCACCATCGCCGGAGGTGGACTGGTAGCTGCCATTCCCAGCGTAGGCAAAGTCCTGGAAGGCGCCATCCCCTGTGTGCAGGCGCATGATGCTGCCTGCGCTGTTCACCGTTCCGGCAAGGAGCTCGACCCGGCGCTCGAAGCCGGTCAGCCATCCGTCCGCGCCCACCTGGCTGGGCAGTCCCTGGCTGTTGTAGGTACGCAGCTGCCCGATCGACATGCCGCGGAACAGGAGCTGTTCATCCTGGCCCTGCAGCACGAGGTTGCCGTTGGCGATGTTCACATACTGGCGAGTGCTGCCTTGCGCGCCGAGGCGTGCGTCGCTGCCCAGCCCCAGGCCGGCCTGCAAAGAACTGTTGAACAGACCCAGACCATTCCCTGAAATCACTGCGGCCATCACTCGCCCTCGAATTGGTGAACAGCCGCGGCTCTCCGTCGGCTCCTTCTCCAGTTATCCAGGGGTGCGCAGAACAGTTTAGGGCGCGGCGCGATCCTGCCTCTGCCGTCCAAGCCCGGACAGCAGGCCATCAATCCTCTCGCAGACCGTATCTGCCCGCAGCGACGCCATGTCCGGTGCACTCGCACAGAAATCGCGTTGCCAGTACGGACCATACTCGGCAGCAGAGGTCGGGCCATACAACCCCACCACCGGCACGCCCAGGGCATCGGCCATATGCACGCAGCCCGTATCCGGACTGACCACGATGTCGGCACGGGTCAGCAGTGCCGGCCAGGTTGTCGGCGAATCCATGCCGACCAGCACGCAATCTGTGGCTGCGCCAATCTGTGAGACGAGCGCCGCCGAAGACCTGGGGCCAATCAGGGCGATCCGGTATCCACGCCCGCGCAGGTGCGCAGCCACCTGCCGCCAGCCCTGCGCGTGCCAGCGCTTGGGCGGATGGTCCGCCCAAGCGCTGAGCAATGCCCAGCCCGGTCCCGGCAATGCGCCGCGTGCCTGCGCCAGGCCACGCACCGGGATCGCCATCCGCTCAGGCTCCACGCCGGTACCGAGCGTGGCCAGCCAGCCATCGGTTCGGTGCTCGCCGCTCCGCCACACCGGCAACAGCGTCCGTGCCGCCGGCGGACCGTTCTGCCGGAATAGCAGGGGTAGCGCCGACACCGCGGCAAAATGCCGCGGCTGCAGCCCCGATATAACCGGCGTGGCGAAACGGCGCGCTGCGGCAATCGCCGGCAGCGCCATCAGCAGGTCACCGAGGTGCAATCCTCCCAACGGGAATACCACCGCCTCCGGAATCGCCGACACGGGCGACGAGCTCATCGCAGCAGCGTGTGCACGGCGAACAGCTGCGTACCCGCCTCCGAGCGGTCCGCATGTGGCTGCAGGAAACGGCTACTTTCGGTAGCCGACATTGCCATCGCAGCAACCAGCTTTCCGACCTCGGCGCCATGGGCGGAAGCCTGCACCGGCAATGCCGAAACGATGCCAGGAGCATCCCATACGGTGCCGTCGGCAAACCAGATTTCATCCAGTGCGGTGGGCCAATCACCTTCCACGGCAGGCAGGAAGTCAACCAGGGTTACGCTGTCGTTGCCACCGTCGAGGGTGAGCACCACATCTCTGCCACTCCTGCTGAGCGTGACGTCGCCTGCGGCGATGCCTGTCCCCATCTGCAGGACATCCCAGAAGGCGCCGTCCGGATCCTGGCTGATGATGCGGTCATGCCCGCTGCCACGCGCGAATACAAAGATGTCGTTGCCTTCGCCGCCATCCAGGATGTCGTTGCCGGTACCGCCATCCAGCACGTCATCTCCGGCACCGCCCTCCAGGGTGTCAGCACCGGCATTGCCGTACAACTGGTCGTTGCCGTCCAGTCCCTGGATCAGATCATTGAGTGCGGTGCCGTACAGATACTGATCGCTGGCGTCGCCGGGCAGCTGCATCTGCAGCAGATCAGACTGCATCCAGCGCGTCCCATCGGCAAACACCACCTCCTGGACCTGATCACCCGGGCCGAAGAAGTTCTGCAATGTTACCGAGTCGCCGTTGGCATGCTGGAGCACCAGATCATCCAGGCGGCTCGACACGCGGATATCCTGGACCGCCACACTGGTGCCGAAGACGACCCGGTCGATATCCGACGCGGTATCACCTGCCGCACTGTTATCGATGATGTCGGTGCCCCAGCCGAGGTCGAAGCGGTAGGTATCGCTGCCGCGGCCACCGACCAGCACATCATGACCGGCTCCGCCGACCAGCGTATCGTCGCCATCGTGCCCATACAGCCAGTCGTTCCCGCCACCAGCATCGAGCAGGTCGGCGAGCGCTCCGCCATGCATCGTCTGGGCTGCAGATGTCCCGATCTGCTGGGCCTGATAGAGATCGGCCAGTGTCCAGATACTGCCATCGCTGAACTGCACTTCATCGATCTGGCGATCCTGTCCCACCGCATCGACGAAGAAGCCACTCACCGTCACCCGGTCCGCCGTGGTCTTGTGCCGAAGCACCAGATCATGCCCGGCACTGGATACCTCCACGTCTTCCGCGCGGATACCGCCAACGAACACGATACGATCCGTATCCAGTCCATCGGCATGCACGTCCAGGTTCAGGATGACATCCTGCCCCCATCCGGGCGCGAACACGTAGGTGTCGTTGCCGGTCCCACCGTCAAGGGTATCGCTGCCACGGCCGCCTTCCAGGAGGTCATCGCCGGCGCCGCCGTTCAAGATGTCATTGCCATCCAGGCCAAGCAGATAGTCATTCGCAAGGCCTCCAGCCAGCGTGTCCGCAAGGCCACCGCCGCGATGCTCGAGCAGGGCCAGCTCGCGCATCTGCGCGGATTCCAGCACGCTGCCATCAGCGAAGCGCAAACGCGACAGGGCCCCGCCATTGAACGCATTCTCGACGAAGATGCTGTCCGCGCTGCCGATCACATCGATTCGCAGCCCGTCGTCCTGCCGCACGAAGGCAAGTTCGGCGCGCCCCAGTCCCACGCCCAGCTCGAGCACATCCAGCCCCTCCGAGCCGGCGGCGCTGATGGTGTCTCCCCCGTCTCCACGCGCAAAGACATAGGTATTGGTGCCCGCCCCGCCTGACAGGCGATCATTGCCTGTACCACCAACCAGTCGGTCATCACCGTCACCACCGTCAAGTTCGTCGTTTCCGCTGCCCCCCTTCAGGAGGTCGTTGCCGGTCCCGCCGCGCAGGACATCTTGGCCGGACCCGCCAATGAGTTCGTCATCACCACCGCCTCCCTCCAACGTGTCATTCCCACCGCCACCATCCAGCACATCGGCGAGCTCGGTGCCGATCATCAGCTGGGCCGTATCATTAGGTGTCAGCACACGCTGGCGAAGCTCGGCCGCGCTCCAGTAAGTGCCATCGGCAAACTTCACACCGTCGATGCCTTCCACCCCCGGCTCGGACGCGATGTAGAAGTTCCGGACGCGGATGCTGTCCGTTGTATTGCCCGCCAGCTTCAGCAGAAGGTCGTCAGCTTCGCGGAAGAGCAGAACGCTGGAGGTCTGGATTCCATTGCTGAACTCGATGAAATCAAGGTCGGCCGCGTTACCCGATGCAGGCTCATCGATCTCGTCGGCACCGAAGCCGACCTCGAACCGATATGTATCGCTGCCATCGCCCCCGGAAAGGCGATCGGCGCCACTACCGCCGATAAGAACATCGTCTCCGCTGTCCCCATAGAGGTCGTCGTCGCCAGAGCCGCCATGAAGGACGTCATTGCCGTCACTTCCTTGGAGTGAGTCGTTGCCATCATCCCCCCAGAGGGTGTCGTCGCCTCCATTTCCGATCAACCAATCGTTGCCACCGCCGCCATGTACTACGTCGTCGCCTTCGGTGCCTGCAAGGCTCTGGCCGGCATCCGTTGGCCTCATTGCCCAATCGTAAAGCTGACCTGCCGTCATTACGACGCCGTCAGCAAAACGAAATTCATGTATCGGATAGGCAGCATCAAGAGAAAAGTCCGACAGCCTAAGGCTGTTGCCAAATGCCTCAAGCACCAGGCCTCCATCCGTGAACGTGAAGCTGAAAGCGGACAGCACCAAGGTGCCGGTGAACTCAACCACATCGCTGCCGGACTGCCCCCATGATGCGATCTCGTCGTTGCCGAAGCCGTTATCGAAACGATAGACATCGTCTCCCTCATCGCCACTCAGGAAGTCGTCGCCTGGACCACCTATCAGCAGATCGTTTCCAGTACCGCCATAGAGCCTGTCCCCCGCGTAGCCGCCCAGCAGAACGTCGTTACCACCTCGTCCATACAGAAGGTCGTAACCATCCAGTCCCTCGAGAACATCGTCATCGTCTGTTCCGTAAAGATTGTCAAAGCTGTCGGTTCCGACGATGTGGTTCGGTTCGCTCATGACTCAGTTCCTGGAGGGGATACAGAAGGGGTAGCGACCAGGATCATCCCGGTGGCAGATAGGGTCCGGGACCCTGCTCCAACGTCAGGGCTCCCACTACCCGTATCCCGGCGAGCGTCACAGGGTTTAGCCCTCACCTCAGCCCAGCCTCGGCGGCCCTCGCGCTTGTTGCGTGACCGACCCTGGCCTGCCAATCGGCGCCGGCGTGCAGAGGTCGCCTGCTGCCGGCCTTCACCTCGTCGGTGCAACTATATGAACGAGACTATCGCTCACGCATCGCTTCGCCCGCATGCTGGCGCAACGGGCTCAACAGGTAGTCGATCACCCGCCGCTTGCCAGTCTTGATCTCCGCATTCAGGTTCATGCCAGCCGTCATCCGCACGCGGACGCCATCGATCTCCAGCATTGCGCTGTCCAGGCGTATCCGCACCGGAAACACCAGGCCAAGCTTTTCGTCCTGCAAGGCGTCATGCGAAACGCTCACCACCCTGCCCGTCAGGTATCCATAGCGCGTGTACGGGAAGCTCTCGACTTTCACAGTCACCGGCTGGCCATTGCGGACAAAACCGACATCCTTGTTGAGGATGCTGGCCTCCACTTCCAGCGCTTCCCCGCTGGGCACCACGGCCAATAGCGGCTGCGCCGGAGTGACCACGCCGCCCACGGTATGCACGGCCAACTGCTGCACGGTGCCATCGACCGGGGCGCGCAGGATCTTCTGCTGGTCACGCTGGCCCGTGCGCGAGACTTCGGGTGTCATCTGGCCGACCTGCTCCTGCGCGGCGCGCAGGCCGTCCAGCGTCTGTTGGCGGAAATCCGCCATCAGCACGCGCAACTCTTCCTCGGCAGCCTGCTGGGCGGACCGGATCTCCCGCAGGCGGTTGCGTTGCGCCAGCAGGTCACGCTCGCCCGCGATGCGCTCCTGCTCGCGAAGCAGATAGTCATGGCGGCCGACGTAGTTGCCTTCCAGCAGGCGGCGATAGTCATCCGCCCGCAACGTAGAGATTCGTGCCGACTCCGCCAATGGCTTGACCGCGGCCTGGGCGGTTTTCCATTCGGCGCGACGCTGTGAGATCACAGCCTGCAGATTATGCTGCTTGGCCTGCAGTGCCTCGTACTGGCTACGCGCCAGCATCTGCTCGGCCAGGACGCGGTCGGCCGGCAGGTCCGGCTCCGCACGGATCACTGGCACTTCACCCGCCTGCACGGCCATGTCCAGTGCCCGCAGGCGCATCGCGGTCATCCGTGCATTCAGCAAGGCGTCGCCGGATTTGACCACATCGGCCGCCGTTGCGGTCGGGTCAAGCTCGATCAGCACCTGCCCTGCCTTCACCACCTGCCCGTCGCGCACCAGGATGCGCCGCACCACGCCGGTTTCCACCGGCTGCACCACCTTGGTGCGCGAGTCGATGACGGTCCTGCCTGGCGCTACCGCGACAATATCGAGCTTGCCGAGGGTGGACCAGAGCAACGCCACGCAGAACAGCGCCATGATGATGCGCAGGGTCCAGCGTGCGGCCGGCGAGGTCGGCGTTTCGACCAGCTCCAGGTGCGCAGGCAGAAACGCACGCTCATCGGCATCGCGCGGCAGCGGATCCAGTGCGTGGCGATTGCGCCAGGCCGCCTTTAACACAGCGACATAGCGTGTGGCGAAATCACCCAGGCCGTCGCGGATGTGCTTCATGCGGCCCCCTGCTGCAGGCGGTGCAGCTGGGCATAGTGGCCACCGGCCCCGGCCAGCAGCTCCTCATGGGTTCCACTTTCGACAATGCGGCCGCGATCGACCACGACGATGCGGTTGGCCCTGCGCACGGTGGACAGGCGATGGGCGATGATGATGACGGTGCGACCCTTGCAGATCTGGCGCATGTTGGCCATCACCGCATGTTCGGACTCGTAGTCGAGCGCGCTGGTCGCTTCGTCCAGGATCAGGATGCGCGGATCGGTGATGAGCGCACGCGCGATCGCCACCCGCTGCCGCTGTCCGCCGGAAAGACCAGCACCATGCTCTCCCACCCGCGTGTCATAGCCTTCGGGCAGTGCGGAGATGAACTCATGCGCACCCGCAAGGGTGGCTGCTTGGATCACCCGATCCAGCGGCATGCCGGGATCGCTCAGCGCGATGTTGTCGCGCACGCTGCGGTTGAACAGGAAATTCTCCTGCAGCACCACGCCCAGCTGCCGCCGCAGCCAGGCGGGGTCGGCCAGGGCCAGGTCATGCCCATCCACCAGCACACGGCCGCGCTCGGGCGTGTACAGGCGCTGGACCAGCTTGGTCAGTGTGCTCTTGCCTGAGCCGGAACGCCCGACGATGCCGATGACCTGCCCGGCCGGGATGTGCAGGTCAATGCCAGCCAGGATCTCGGGTGTATCCGTTCGATAGCGGAATCCGACCTGTTCAAACGTGATGTCACCCCGGATCGGCGGCAGTGCCATGCGGCTGCCCGGCAGTTCGGTACGCGTGTTGAGAATGTCGCCCAGGCGCTGGACCGAGATGCCGACCTGCTGGAACTCCTGCCACAACTGTGCCAGCCGGATGATCGGTGCAGCCACCTGCCCGGACAGCATGTTGAACGCGATAAGCTGGCCCAGTGACAGCCTGCCGTCGATCACCAGCTTCGCGCCCCAGAACAGGATGGCGACACTGACCAGCTTCTGCACCAGCTGCACGCTCTGCTGGCCAACAGTGGCAATCCGGGTGACCGCGAAACCGGCATTCACATAGCCGGCCAACTGATTGTCCCAGGTGCGCGTCACCCGCGGATCGACCGCGCTGGCCTTGACCGTACCGATACCGCTGATCGTCTCGACAAGGAAGGACTGGTTGTCGGCACCGCGTGCGAACTTCTCGTCCAGCCGCTTGCGCAGCACCGGCGTGATACCGGCGGAAATCAGCGCGTAGACCGGCAGTGACATCACCACGATCAGTGTCAGCCAACCGCTGTAGTAGAACATCACGGCGAGGAAGACCACGGTAAAGAACAGGTCGAGTACCGATGTCAGGGCCTGCCCGGTCAGGAAACTGCGTATGTTCTCCAGTTCGCGCACGCGGGCGATGGTGTCACCCACGCGGCGGGACTCGAAATAGGCCAGCGGCAATGCCAGCACATGGCGGAACAGGCGCGCACCAAGTTCGACATCGATCTTGCTGGTGGTGTGGGCGAATACATAGGTACGCAGTCCGCTCAGGACAACGTCGAATACGGCGATCGACACCAGGCCGATCGCGATCACGTCCAGCGTGGTAAGGCCTTGATGCACCAGCACCTTGTCCATCACCACCTGGTAGAACAGGGGAGTTACCAGGGCAAACAGCTGGATGAAGAAGGAGACGACAAAGACCTCCAGCAGCATCTTCCGGTACTTGATGACCGCAGGAATGAACCAGCTGAAATCAAAGCGGGCCAGTTCGCCAAGCACCGACGCCCGCGAGGCCACCTGCAGAAGTCGCCCGCGATAGCGCTGCTGCAGCGCGGGCATGTCGATGGTGCGTGGACGCCGCTGGGTAAGGTCGTGGATCAGCGCCTGGTCGCCGGTGATTCGGGCAATGATGAAGGCGTCGCCGTTGTCACCCAATGCCAGCGCCGGAAGGCTGGTCATCGCCAGGCGAGCCAGCGCTGTCGAACTCACTCTGGCCTTCAGGCCCAGCTTGCGCGCGGCGAGGACCAGCGTCGTCTCGTCCATTGCCGCACTGCCCACTCCAGCATCATGCGCCAGCTGACCCGCGTCAGCGGCAATGCCATGGAATTGAGCAAGCAGCACCAGCCCCCGCAGTGCAAGGTCCTGGTGTTCGTGCGCCCCTTCGTCCCCCGGCACCATAGGTGCCGCGTCTCCCTGTGGCATAACGTTCCCGTGCGCTGCTTCCGTTGAGCGCATCCCCGGAGCGGGAGATTGGGGGGGGGCCAATGCCCTTGTCAAGAGTGTTCAGGAGGGCGGAATCCAGCCGCTGCCGAAGCCACCGTTGAAGCGGGATCGAGCATCCTGCGGAAGGCCGTCAAGCGATACGCGCGAGTGCCCAACGGGTTTCCATCAACGCACTGCGGGCAGAAAAATGGCAGGGAACCGGAGTTCCCTGCCATCGGGTAGATGCACAAGCAGATCGGGATCGTGGCTTAGAACGGAATATCGTCGTCAGCGAAGTCGTCCATCGGCGGAGCCTGCTGCGGCTGCGGACGCTGGTTGCCACCCTGGTTGCCGTAACCACCGCCCTGGTTGCCGCCCTGGTTGCCATAGCCACCGCCCTGGCCGCCACGCTGGCCGCCGCCACCGCCGCCGTACTCCTGGCGCGGAGCCTGCTGGCGCTGCGGGCGATCGCCGCCGTAGTTGCCGCCACCGCCACCGCCGCCTTCACCGCGGCCGCCCAGCATCTGCATTTCATCGGCGATGATGTCGGTGGAGTACTTCTCCACGCCGTCCTGGCCGGTGTACTTGTCATAGCGCAGGCTGCCTTCAACGTAGACCGAGCTGCCCTTGCGCAGGTACTCGCCGGCGATCTCGCCGAGCTTGCCGAAGAACACCACGCGGTGCCATTCGGTGCGCTCCTGCTGGTTGCCATCCTTGTCCTTGCGGACGCTGGTGGTGGCCAGGCTGATGCGGGTGATCGCCATGCCGCCCTGGGTGTACTTCACGTCCGGGTCGTTGCCGAGATTGCCGACCAGGATGACTTTGTTGATGCCGCGCGCCATAGGTACCTTCGTCCGTTGTCCAAGGGCAGACCGCCAGTGATAGCACAGCCCCGGGCGGGGGTGCAGTAGGCGGGGCCGCCCCTGTTGAAATTTGGGGGAATGCGAGAACGATGCATCTTAGCATTGCCGCCGCCATCCGCCCGGCCAGAAGACCCCGGCCGCGCTGGAGGATTGAACTGATTTCCTTGTCCGGCAATGACTTACCCTCGCTTCGGTGGACATCCGGAGGGGCATTCGCGTCTACCCATGGCATCATGCCCGGGCACCTTTCCCCTGCCCCCTCCGCGTGCCCATGACGATCAAAGGCAAAGCCACCTCCCTGGACATCGCCCACCTGGCCGGGGTCTCCCAGCCGACCGTGTCGCGGGCCCTGCGGGGCAGCCCGATGGTCAACGCCGAGACCCGCGAGCGCATCCTGCGCATCGCCCGCGAACTGAACTACAAGGTCGACAAGAACGCCTCCAGCCTGCGCCTGCGCAACGCCGGCACGCTGGCCCTGCTGTTCTTCGAGGACCCGACCAACGACGACTCGCTGATCAACCCGTTCTTCCACTCGATGCTGGGCTCGATCACCCGTGCCTGCGCCCTGCATGGGCAGGACCTGCTGGTCTCGTTCCAGCAGCTGTCCACCGACTGGCAGGCCGATTACGAGGACAGCAACAAGGCCGACGGCATCATCCTGCTCGGCTACGGCGACTACCACGAATCGCGCGACCGCCTGCAGCGGCTGGTCGAACAGGGCACGCACTTCGTGCGCTGGGGCGCCGCCCTGCCCGGCCAGCCGGGCGTGTCGATCGGCAGCGACAACTTCCAGGGCGGGCATGACATCACCACCCACCTGCTGCAGCAGGGCTGCCGCCGCATCGCCTTCCTCGGCCATGCCTCCAGCCATTACCCCGAATTCCAGGAACGCTACCGCGGCCACGTCGCGGCCCTGCAGGACCACGGCCTGGCCGCCGAACCGGCGCTGCAGCACGATGCGATCACCACCGAGGCTTCCGGCCAGGAGGCCTGCCAGGCGCTGCTGGCGCGTGGCGAGCCGATCGATGCGATCTGCGCCGCCAGCGACCTGATCGCAATCGGTGCGATGCGCGCCCTGCGCGAGGCCGGGCTACGGGTGCCGCAGGACGTGGCGGTGACCGGCTTCGACGACATCCCGCTGGCGGCCTCGGTGTCCCCGGCGCTGACCACGGTGCAGCAGGACACCAAGCAGGCCGGCCAGCTGCTGGTGGAGCGCCTGCTGGCGTTGATCGGCCGACAGCCGGTGCAGAGCCAGAGCATCCCGGTGAAGCTGGTGGTGCGGGAATCGTCGCTGCGCCGGTAAGCGCCACCAGGCCTTACGCCACGCCTCAACGTGCGACGGCGGAATTCTTCCCCCATGACCAACGGCGGATGCGCACGGAAGCCGATGCGCGGATAACGCGCAGACATCGCCCATGGAAAGGTGTACGTCGCATGCTGAAGATCGATTCGCTGTCCAAGACGTACGCCAACGGCGTGCATGCCCTCAACAACGTCAACCTGGACATCCCGCGGGGCATGTTCGGCCTGCTCGGCCCCAACGGCGCCGGCAAGTCGTCGCTGATGCGCACGCTGTCCACCCTGCAGGAAGCCGACAGCGGCACGGCGACGCTCAGCATTCCAAGCGAGGCGCCGATCGACGTGCTGCGCGACAAGGACGCGGTGCGCCGCCGGCTGGGCTACCTGCCGCAGGATTTCGGCGTGTACCCGAAAGTCAGCGCGCTGGACCTGCTGGAACACTTCGCCGCACTCAAGGGCCTGACCCAGCGCGCGCAGCGCCGCGAGGTGGTCGATGGGCTGCTGCAGCAGGTGAACCTGTGGGACGCCCGCAAGCGCAAGCTGGGCACCTACTCCGGGGGCATGCGCCAGCGCTTCGGCATCGCCCAGGCGCTGCTGGGAGACCCGCGGCTGGTGATCGTCGATGAGCCCACCGCCGGCCTCGACCCGGAAGAACGCAACCGCTTCCTCAACCTGCTGGCGGCCATCGGCGAGAACGTGGCGGTGATCCTGTCCACCCACATCGTCGAGGACGTGACCGATCTGTGCCCGACGATGGCGATCATGAACAAGGGCCAGGTGCTGCTGACCGGCCGCCCCAGCGAAGCGATCGACGCCCTGCAGCACCAGGTCTGGCGCAAGCAGGTCGATCCTTCGGAACTGGCCGACCACGAGGCACGCTACGTGGTGCTGTCCACCCGCCTGGTCGGTGGCCGCCCGGTGATCCACGTGCACAGCGCCAACGACCCCGGCGACGGCTTCGCGGCCGTGGCTCCCGACCTCGAGGACGTGTACTTCCAGCGCCTGCGCCTGCAGGCCCGTGCCCGCGCGGCGGCCTGAGCGGAGCACCCCATGATCCTCAACTTCTTCCGCTTCGAGCTGCGCGAGCAGCTGCGTTCCCCACTGCTGTGGCTGCTGGCCGGGCTGTTCGCCCTGCTTGCCTTCGCCGCCGCCTCCAGCGACGCCGTGCAGATCGGTGGCGGCGCCGGCAACGTGCACAGCAACGCGCCCACCGTGATCGCGCAGATGCTGGGCATCTTCACCCTGCTCGGCATGCTGGTCACCGCGCTGTTCGTCAGCAATGCGCTGCTGCGTGACTTCGAGCTCGGCACCGCCGAACTGATCTTCGCCAGCCCGGTGAAGCGCCGCGACTATCTGGCCGGGCGCATCGCTGCCGCCCTGGCGGCCGGCCTGCTGGTCTACGTGCTGATCGCGTTTGGCCTATGGCTGGCGCCGTTCATGCCCTGGGTCGATCCCGAACGCATGGGCCCGATCAGCTGGCAGGGCTATGCGTGGACGTTCGCGGTCATCATCATTCCGAACCTGTTGTTCACCACCGCACTGCTGTCGCTGCTGGCAGCGCTGACCCGCTCGATCCTGTGGGTCTACATCGGCCTGGTGGCCTACCTGGTCTTGTACGGCGCCAGCGCGGCCCTGCTGCGCGACATCGACAATACGTGGATCGCGGTGCTGAGCGAACCGCTGGGCATGCGCGCACTCGGCCGTACCATCCGCTACTGGTCCACCGCCGAACGCAACAACGGGATTCCCGAGCTGGCCGGTTACCTGCTGGCCAATCGCGCCCTGTGGTTGGGCGTAGCTGCCGCGCTGTTCGCCGCCACCTTCGCGCTGTTCCGCACCGAACGCAGCGGCAGCGGTCGTCGGCGCTGGGGCCGCAGGCAGGTGCAACCGGTTGCCGATGCCACCGGCGTCCGCCCGAGCCGCGCAACACTGCCGCGCGTGATTCCGGCATTCACCGCCACTACCGCGTGGCAGCAGTTCCTGCGCCAGGTCCGCTTCGATACACGCGGCGTCCTGCGCAGCGTGCCGTTCATCGTGCTGCTGGTGCTGGGCCTGGCCAACTTCCTGCCCAGCGCGCTGTTCCGGCAGACCCTGTACGGCACCTCGATCTGGCCGGTCACCTCGCAGATGATCATGGGCCTGCAGGGTGCCTTCAGCTGGCTGCTGGTGATCATTGTGCTGTTCTTCGCCGGTGAGCTGGTCTGGAAGGAACGCAGTGCGCGCATCAATGAAGTGACCGATGCCATGCCGGTGCCGAACTGGGTGCCGCTGCTGGCCAAGTTCACCGCACTGCTGGCGGTGATCGTCTGCTTCCAGGCGGCCGGCGCGCTGGCGGCAATGGGCGTGCAGCTGGCCAAGGGCTACACGCATCTGGAGCCGCTGCTGTACCTGCGCAGCCTGGCGCTGGATTCGGTGGTCTACATCCTGATGGGCGGCCTGGCGCTGGTGCTGCAGGTGCTCACCAACAACAAGTTCGTCGGTTATGCGCTGCTGATCGTGGTGATGATCGGCCAGGGCGTGCTCGGCCTGCTCGACTACACGCAGAACCTGTACAACTTCGGCAGCTGGCCCAACGCGCCCTATTCGGACATGAACGGCTACGGCCACTTCCTCACCGGGCAACTGGCGTTCCAGGGCTACTGGGCGCTGTTCCTGCTGACTTTGATGTGCCTGGCGTCGGCCTTCTGGGTACGAGGTGTCAGCCAAGGCCTGCGCCAGCGCCTGGCCTTGGCCGGCCGTCGCCTGCGCGGCCCGACCGGTGCCTTCGCCGCAGTGGCCGCCCTGGCCTTTGTCGCCGTGGGCGGCTGGCTGTACTGGAGCACCAACATCCGCAACGAGTTCGTCTCGCCCGACCAGCAGCTGGACCTGCAGGCCCGCTACGAGCGCGAGCTGTCGAAGTACCGCAACCTGCCGCAGCCCCGCATCGTGGCGGTGGACAACCGCGTGGACCTGTCCCCCGAATCGCAGTCGATGGTGATCGATGCGAACTGGACGATCCGCAATCTCCACGCGCAGCCGATCCCGGAACTGCATGTCTCGATGGGTGATGACAAACAGCTGGTAGCCGCCGATCTTGGCGGACAGACGATGGCCTTCCATGACAAGGACCTGGGGTATCGCATCTACCGGCTGGACAAGCCTCTGCAACCGGGCGAAAGCCGACGTGTCCATTTCCGGGTGGTGCAGAAATCCAATGGCATCACCGCCGGCCAGGCGCCGAGCAACATCGTGGGCAACGGCACGTTCTTCAACAGCCGCGTACTGCCGTCGTTCGGCTACAACGAGGGCGCGGAGATCACCGACCGCAACGAGCGGCGCAAGCGCGACGTGGGTGAGCCGCGGCGCATGCCCAAGCTGGAAGACGAAGCCGCGCGTGCCAACACGTACATAGCCAACGATGCCGACTGGCTCGACTTCCGCACCACGATCTGCACGGCACCCGACCAGGTGGCGCTGGCCCCGGGCTATCTGCAGCATGAGAGCACGGTCAATGGCCGGCGCTGCTTCAGCTATGCCATGGATCGACCGATGCTGAACTTCTACGCCTATCTGTCGGCGCGCTGGGAGGTGCGCAAGGCAAAGTACAAGGACATCCCGATCGAGGTCTACTTCGATCCGGCGCACGGCTACAACGTGGACCGGATGATCGAAGCGGTGCAGAAGTCGCTGGCCTACTACGAAGCGAACTTCACGCCCTACCAGCACCGGCAGGTACGCATCATCGAGTTCCCGGGCTATGCCCGCTTCGCGCAGTCGTTCGCCAATACCATCCCCTACTCCGAGGCCATCGGTTTCATCGCCGACCTGCGTGACCCGGACAAGGTGGACTACGTGTTCTACGTGACCGCGCACGAGATCGCGCACCAGTGGTGGGCGCACCAGGTGATCGGTGCCAACGTGCAGGGCACCACGGTGCTGTCCGAATCGTTGTCGCAGTATTCGGCACTGATGGTGATGGAGCAGGAGTACGGCCGCCAGCACATGCGTCAGTTCCTCAAGCGCGAACTGGACGGCTACCTGTCCGGCCGCGGCGGCGAGGCCATCGAGGAACAGCCGCTGGAGCGCGTGGAAAACCAGCAGTACATCCACTACCAGAAGGGTTCGCTGGTGTTCTACCGGCTGCGTGAAGAGATCGGCGAAGTGGCCCTGAACCGTGCGTTGAAGCGCTTCCTGCAGGACAAGGGCTACCAGCAGCCGCCGTACACCACCTCACGCGAACTGCTGGGCTACATCCGTGCCGAGACCCCGGCCGACCGCCAGCAGCTGGTCACTGACCTGTTCGAGAAGATCAGCTTCTACGACAACCGCGTGATGGCCGCCAGCGCCCGCAAGCGTGCTGACGGTCGCTACGACGTGACCCTGGACCTGCATGCCAGCAAGCAGTATGCCGATGGCAAGGGCAAGGAGACCGCCGGCAAGATGGATGACTGGGTGGAGATCGGCGTGTTCGCCAATGGGCCGTCGGGCAAGGAGCGCGACCAGAAGGTGCTGTACCTGCAGCGCCACCACATCACCAGCGCCGATCCGGAGATCACGGTGGCGGTGGATGAAAAGCCGGACGAAGCAGGCTTCGATCCCTACAACAAGCTGATCGACCGGGTGAGCGATGACAACAGGCGCAAGGTGACGATGTGAGGTAACGGGGCGCCGGCCTATGCGCCGGCGCTCCACGCAACACGTGCAGGGTTGGCTTGGCTCGCCCTACTGTAATGCCGAGCCATGCTCGGCACATTGTCCACGACAGCCGCGAAGGTTCAGCGCACGGGGGCCTTAGGCCCCAGCAACGCCAGCAGCACATAGACCACGATCGAGGCGACGGTGCCAAGCGCTGCCGGCAACCCGAATGCCCACGCTGACCGGCCCTGCTGGCGTGCCCACTGGGCCAGATGCCAAGCCGCGCCCAGGTTGATCAGCCAGGCAACGACGAACACCGGCCACAGCACCATGCCCACCGCGCGCAGCACGGGCATGGACACCAGCGCGGCAACGATCGCCGCGATCAGGAAGATCAGCGCAGAGTGGGAATGACGCGATGTGGATGCGTTCATGCGGCCAACCTGCGCACCATCACCAACACGCGATAGCTGCGGTTGTCGGCTTCCTGCAGTGGCTTCCAGCCCAGCCGAGCGTACAGGCCGCCATCCAGCGCTTCGGTCTGTAGATACAACTCGGAAACGCCCATCCGAACCGCCTGCGCCGCTGCCTGCTCGACCAGCCCACTGGCCAGCCCGCGGCCCCGATGGCTATCGGCCACGAACACGCTGCCCAGCCAGTGCTCATACTGCGGGAATGCCTGCATCTCCCTGCGCTTGAGCTGCACGGCACCAACCAACTGGTCTCCATCGAAGGCGGCGATCAGGTGCGGGAAACCTCCGGCGTCCTGCGGCGGATTGAGCCGCTGCAGTTCCTGTTCCAGCGACAGGCCCGCGTCCTGGCCCCATTGTGCGTGGTACCACTCGGCCAGTTGCTGCCGTTCCGGTGCGCCAGCGGGTAATACCTTGAATTCCATGGCAATGCCTTGATCCCGAGATTGCCCAAGAGGATCACGGACGGCGCTCGAAGGGAAGCCCTCTGTGGAGTCGAGCCATGCTCGACTCATCAGGCCATGCGCGAAAGGCAGTCGAGCATGGCTCGACTCTACAGGAACCGCAGGCGGCAACTCAGCCCTGCGCGAAGTCCTTCAGGATCTCGCCGACGCCGCTGGGCGAGATCTCGAAGCCCAGTGGCGTACCCGGGTTGATCACGACACCGTAGCCACCCGGCACGCGGCGCAGCACGTCCAGCATCAGCCAGCGGATCTGGTGTTCGGCCTGCTGGCTGTAGACGCCCACCCGCGACGGGTCGGTGAACACGGCCACGTGCAGGGTGCCCTGCTTGTCGAACAGCAGCGGGTCGAAGCCACTGCCGTCGGGGGTGACCAGGCTGCCGGTCAGCAGCACCACCTCGGAGGCGACGAAGGCCTCCATGAAAGCGCGGATCGGCACCGCCCCGTCCATCGCCGCCTTCAGCAGGGTTTCGATCGGGGTCTGCGGGGCGAGGTCGGTCATAGGGGTACGGCAGGGCGTGAGGGGTGCCTATTGTAGAGTCGAGCTTGCTCGACTGCTCGAAGAGCGTGCCAACCAAGGTTGGCACCTACCAGAGCGGGAGTGCCAACCAAGGTTGGCACCCACCAGAGCGGAAGCGCCGGGCCATGCCCGGCGGCGCCCTCAGCGCCCCAGACGCTGGTCCCGCACCCTCTGGTCAGCCATCGCCTTGTTCAGCTCGGCCTGCAGCGCCGGCTGCTGCACGGCGGCATCCAGCACATACACCTTCACCCCGTGCGCGGGCACTTCGGCCTTCAGGGAGGCATCCACCTGCAACGAACCGCCGTCCAGTGCATCGCGCCAGCGGCCGGACTGGACGTAACGCGCCACGGTGAAGGTCCTCGCCTGGTCACCTTTGTTCAGCAGCACCAGCGCGGTCTGCGCCACGTCGCCGTGCTGCAGCACGCGGAAGAACGCCGCCTCGTCACCCTGCAGGCGCTCGTTCACCTGCAGGCCCCGCTGCAGCGCCGGGGTGGCTTCACGCAACCGGGCGATACGCTGCAGCGGCGCGAAGATCGGACTCTTCGGCGCAGCATCCACACGTGGCTGGCCGAAGTACGCGCGATTGCCGGCATGCTCGGCACGGCCACGCATGAAGCCCGTCTCCGAACCGTAATAGACCACCGGAATGCCGCGCGCGGTGAACAGCCAGTTGTGCGCATCGATGAAGCCATCGTCGCTGGCCTGCAGGCGCGGCATGTCGTGGTTGTCGTAGAAGCTCATCAGCTCGTACGGGTTGGCGTACGGTCCGCCGCTCAGGTGCAGCGGCTCGGCCAGTGTCTCAAAGCCCTTGCCGGCGGTGCCGAAGGTCTGCTCCAGCGCGCCGCGCAATGGGAAATCGAGCACGCTGACATTGGCGTTGGCGGGCAAGGTGTGCTCGGCGATGCGCGCGGCATCGTAGTCGAACGCTTCGCCAAACATGAACATGCCCGGGTGCTCGGCACGGATGCGCTTGACGAAGGCATGCCACCACGGGTGCGGCAGCCAGCCGATGGTGTCGATGCGCAACGCGTCCACGCCCTGCGCGGTCCATTGCAGGTAGGCACCGACCAGGTAGTCCATCACCGCCGGATTGTCCTGGTTGAAGTCGGACAGCTCAGCCAGGTTGCCATCGAAGATCGAGCCATCCTTGCTGTCGACCGGTCCAATGTTGTTGTAGAACGCGTGCAGCGGGTTGTGCTTCGGATCCAGTTTCTGCGGCGGCAGGTTCTGGTGGTCGGCGATCAGTTTTCCGTCCTTGTCGAAGATCTGGCCGAACTGCGGCTGTCGCGTCGGCATGGTCCAGGCCGGCGAGCCGTGGTTGCCCACGATATCCAGCACCACCTTCAAGCCAGCACCGTGCAGGCCCTTGGTCAACCCGGCGAAATCCAGGTCTTTGCTGGGCAGGTGCTCATCAAGTTTGTAGAAGTTGATACCCCAGTACCCGTGGTAGCCGGTCTTGCCGCGGTCGGTCAGTGTGCTGGTGCAGCTGATCGGCTTGCTGCCGGTGAACGCCTCGTCCGGATTGTCCACGATCGGCGTGATCCATACCGCGCCGAAACCGAGGTTGCGGATGTACTGCGCGTTATCGAGCACGCCGCGGAAATCACCACCGAGGTAGCCGATGTTGCCGTCCACCTTGTCCGGGCACGGCACCGGGATGTCGAAGGTACGGTGCTTGCCGCCCTGGTCGCGGTGATCGTTGGACGGATCGCCGTTGACGAAGCGGTCGGTGACCACGAAGTACACCGCATCGCTGGCGAACGGTTCGGTGGTACCCACATAGTCCGGGCGTGGCGCGGCCGCCGCATGGCCGGCCAGCAGTACCAGGGAAACAGCAACAGACAGCACACCGCGCATCACACCACCTCCGGACGGGACGGAACCCGCAGCACGCACAGGCCGGCCAGGAACAGGCTGCAGCCGCCCAGCACCAGCACATGCATCGGCTGGCCACCCAGCCATGCGCGCAGGGCAAAGCCAAGCGCACTGGCCGCCACCAGCTGCGGGATCACGATGAAGAAATTGAAGATGCCCATGTACACACCCATCTTCGACGCCGGCACGCTGTCGGACAGCAGTGCATACGGCAACGACAGGATCGAAGCCCAGGCAAAGCCCACACCAACCATCGACAGCAGCAGCCAGTGCGGGTCGCGGATGAACATCAGCGAGACCAGGCCGGCGCCGCCCAGCCACAGGTTGACCAGGTGGCTCCAGCGCAGGCCGATCGCACGCACCATCGGCGGAATCAGCACCGCCGCCAGCGCAGCGAAGCCGTTGTAGGCGCCAAACAGCACGCCCACCCAGTTGGCACCTTCGTTGTAGGCGGCCGACTGTGGATCGGTCGAACCGAAGTGGGTACCGGCCACCGCAGCGGTGGTGTAGATCCACATGGCGAACAGCGCGAACCACGAGAAGAACTGCACCCACGCCAGGCGGCGCATGGTGACCGGCATCGCGCGCAGGTCGCCGACGATGGCGGCCAGCATATGCGTGGCCGGTAGCGCGCGCGCGGCCGCCAGCAGCAGGCCGTAGCCGGCGCACAGGCCGGCCAGCACGTACAGCATCCGGTCGCCCTGCCGCCACGCGATCAGCAGCGCCAGCAGCACGCCCAGCCCCAGCCATACGGCCACCTGCGCCCACGGTGCCGGGCCGTTGATCGCGGCCGCCGCGTGATGCGCCGGCGGCTCTGCATCATCGAAGCCGGCCAGTTCCACCGGTGAGTACTCGCGGGTGCTGACTACGGTCCAGGTGATCGCGGCCAGCAGCACCACCGCGCCGAAGTAGAACGCATAGCGCACGGTGTCCGGGACTTCACCTGCGGCGGCCGTATTGGCGACCCCGAAGTGGGCCAGGATGAAGGGCAGGAAGCTGGCGACGATGGCGCCCACGCCGATGAAGAAGCTCTGCATCGCGTAGCCGGCCGGACGCTGGCGTGGCGCCAGCTGGTCACCGACGAAGGCACGGAACGGCTCCATCGATACGTTGATCGAGGCATCCAGTACCCACAGCGTGCCGGCCGCGATCCACAGCGTCGGCGAATTCGGCATCACCAGCAGCGCCAGCGTGGTCAGCACCGCACCGATCATGAAGTACGGACGGCGGCGCCCCCAGCGCGTCCAGGTGCGGTCGGACAGGTAGCCGATTACCGGCTGCACCAGCAGGCCGGTCAGCGGCGCGGCGATCCACAATCCTGGTACCGCGTCGATGTCCGCGCCCAGTGTCTCGAAGATGCGGCTGGCATTGGCGTTCTGCAGGGCGAATCCGAACTGGATGCCGAGGAAGCCGAAGCACATGTTCCAGATCTGCCAGAACGACAGCTGCGGTTTTGCCGTGCGATTCATCGTGCGCCCTCTGCCATCGCCACGGGTGCTACCGTCAGCGCCTGCACCTGGGCCTGGTTGAGCACGCCATCGCGCCCGCCCTTGCCCCCGGTGTAGTGCGCGAAGTGCTGCAGCGCGCTCATGTTGAAGCCTTCTTCAAGCGCGACCGTGCACCGGCCCTTGGGCACAGCGAACGTTGCCGAGGTCGAGTCCTGCACCGCCACGCTGTGCGGCAGCGTAACCGTATGCCGCTGCAACGGCTGGCCCGGGCACTGCAGCACCAGCTGCTTCACCGAAGCGGTGACGCCGGTGTTGATCGGCCCATTCGGGTTGCTGTATTGCAGGCGCAGGCGCACCTGCCCGGCCTTGGCCGAGGTGAACTGCCAGCGATCCTCGCCCTTCAGCACCTGCTGCGGACCGACGCAGACCGTCGGGCTGTGCAGCGATTCCAATGCGCTGTCGCGCCGGGTCAGGCTGAGGCAATGCTGCAGGCCATCGTCACTGATGTGCGCCTGGCCGTTGCTGGCGGCGACAACCGTGCCGTCCATCCACAGCACCTGCTCGGCTGCCACTGGAACGTTCCAGCCCGCGCCATTGCGCAGGGCCTGCGGCGCCGCCGGTGTTGCCGGCGCACGCGCGTTGGCATCCGCAGTCGTGGCAGCGAAACCGGCTGCTGCCGGGGCCGCGACCAGCTGCACCGTGGTGGTCGCGCCACGCGTGGTGGTTCTGCCGGCCACCAGCAGGCCATCGCCCAGGTTCTGCGGGCGCTCCAGCACATAGCGCTTGCCGTTGGCTTCCAAAGTGATGCGGGGGTGCGTGCCGAACAGTTCCGGCACCAGTACGGCCGGCAGCTTGGGCTGCACGCGGCCATCGTCCTGCACGCCGAATACGCCTTCGACCACCATCGACAGATAGCCAGCCACCGACCACAGCTGGCGTTCGGAATTGACCACCGGGCCGCTCAGTGCGCCCTCCTCCACATGCACGGCCTGGCTGACCAGCTCGTAGTTCTCCATGTTGGAGCCGGCCAGCGCGGCGCCCTGCATCAACGAGCGGATTTCGGCGGCGATGCGCGGCGCATCATCCAGCTGCCGCGCCGCGCGCAGCGAGTACGCACTGACGAACGGCCAGATCGCGCGATTGTGGTAGATCGGCTGTTGCGCCTCCTGCGGCCAGACCACCGGGCTGCCGGCCGGTCCCATCGGGTAGGCGGCCAGCGCACGGCGCGCGCGTTCCGGGGGCAGCACCTCGGCCAGTACGCCCAGCGACAGGCCGAGCAGATCGACCTTGGCATACGGCACCGGGTGCGCCGCTTCGCCGATGTAGCTCATGTACTGACCGATGTCCTCGCGCCAGAAGCGCGCGTCGATCTGCCGTGCCAACGCATCGGCCCATGCCTTGTAGTCGGCCACGCGGGCATCGCCGCGCTGGCCTGCCAGGCGTTCGGCCAGGCGCAGTGCCTGATAGTGCAGCACGTTGGTGGATAGTGCGTAGGAATCGCCGATGAAGCGCACGTCCTCACGGGTCCAGTCCGGATAGGTCTGCTCGCGCCAGTCCAGGAACGAGGTCTCGCCGCGATAGAGGCCCATCTGCTCATCGAAGACCATCGCGCGATCCTGCGCCAGCGTGCCCTGCAGTGCCTGCCAGACCTGATCGGAAAACGCGCGATCCTCCAGCAGGTGACGCGCCGCCAGGAACCACACCACGCGGTCGCTGCTGATCGGCCAGCTGCCACCGGAACCAGTGTCCTGCGCCACGAACAAGCCGGGCGTGTGCCCGTCGCGCGCCGCCGACAGCTTGAACTGCAGCGACTGCCGCGTGCGTTGCGGGTCCAGCCGCGCCAGCGCCAGATCGGCGGCGAAGCTGACATCGCGGGTCCACACGTAGGGCCAGCGCGCGCCGGTCTGGAAGCATTCGCACGGCACCGGCCGGCCTTCGTCAAACGACGGATCGCGGATCGCGTCCACGCGGTCCTGGTCCATCTCCTGCTGGGCCAGCGCGAACAACGCATCGAACATCACGCTGCCGCTCTGGCTGCGCATCGGCATGGGCGCGATATGCACCTCACCTTTCGGCGCATGCAGCACGAAGCTGCCCTTGGCAGCGGCTTCGGCACGCGCATGACGGCCGTCGAATTGCAGGTCGGCCGCCTGCGCGGTCGATCCCAGCGCTGCCCCCAGGGCAGCGGTCAGGCAAATGATCTTCAGCATCGAAGCGGCGGACCGGCTTGCGCCCGTCGGCCTCCCTCCCTCTCTGCACGCGTTGTAGGTCCGCACCACCATTGCCGGTGGACGGGCGCGGCCCCTCCCTCAAGGTGCCTTGGCCCCATGGTAGACGCGGGGCTGTCGGCTGCGTCCATCTGCATACGTATTCATGGCGCTGTGCGGTAGCGCGCCGGCTGCGCTGGCTTATGGTCCGGGTCTGCCAACGGCGCCTTGGGAGGGGAACTGCCGATGTCACCCACTGCTGTACGCGCGGCAATCGCGCACCTGCTCGGCCTGGCCCTGCTGGCCTGGGCCACGCTGGCACAGGCCGCGCCACAGGTCGCCAGCGTCGAATCACCGGGCAAGGTGCTCAAGGTCAGCCTCGTGCTGGACGGCGGCACCGCCCGCTACCGCCTCGAGCGTTTCGGCGAGCCCGTGGTGGAGGATTCGAAGCTCGGCTTCGCCCTGCGCGATGGCCGCCTGGACCGCGATTTCGCCGTGCTTGGCCAGCAGCGGCGCAGCGTCGACGACAGTTGGGAGCAGCCGTGGGGCGAGCGCCGGCTCACCCGCAACCACTTCAACGAGCTGACCGTGCAGCTGGCCGAGACCACCGGCAGCAAGCGCCGGCTGGATGTGGTGTTCCGCGTCTACGACGATGGCGTTGGCTTCCGCTATGTGTTCCCCGAGCAGCCGAACCTGCGCGAAGCCATCATCGATGACGAACTGACCGAGTTCGCCATCGCGCAGGATTCCACCGCCTGGTGGATTCCCGCCGGCGAACCGATCCACTACGAATACCTGTACCAGCGCACGCCACTGCGCGAGGTGCCGCTGGTGCATACGCCGATGACCCTGCGCAGCCGCGATGGCCTGCACGTGGCGATCCACGAGGCCGCACTGGTGGACTACGCCGGCATGTGGCTGCGGCGCACAGAAGGACAACGCCTGCGCGCACAGCTGTCACCCTCGGCCGAAGGCTGGAAGGTGCGCCGCACCCTGCCCTTCGCCACGCCGTGGCGCACGCTGCAGATCGCCGACCGTGCCGGTGGCCTGGTCGAATCGGACCTGATCCTCAACCTCAACGAACCCAATGCGCTGGGCGATGTGAGCTGGGTGAAGCCGGCCAAGTACCTCGGCGTGTGGTGGTCGATGCACCTGGACAACGAAAGCTGGGCGACCGGGCCGAAGCATGCGGCCACCACCGCCAAAACGAAGAGGGTGATCGACTTCGCCGCCGCGCATGGCTTCCGTGGCGTGCTGGTGGAAGGCTGGAACCCGGGCTGGGATGGCAACTGGGTCGGCAACGGCTACGACTTCGACTTCACCCGCGCCACGCCGGACTTCGATATCGAAGCGCTGTCAGCGTATGGCCTGAAGAAGGGTGTGCATCTGATCGGCCACCACGAGACCGGCTGTGCCATCGAGCATTACGATGACCAGCTGGGTGCCGCACTGGACCTGTATGCGCGGCTGGGCGTGGACCAGTTCAAGACCGGCTACGTCTGCGACGACGGCCAGGTCGACCGCCGCAATCCGGCCGGTGGCCCGCTGTGGCGCGAGTGGCACGACGGCCAATTCATGGCCCGCCACCACCTGAAGGTGGTGCAGGAGGCCGCGCGCCGGCACCTGTCGGTGAACCCGCATGAGCCGATCAAGGACACCGGCCTGCGCCGCACCTACCCCAACTGGATCTCGCGCGAAGGCGCACGCGGCATGGAGTACAACGCCTGGGGCCAGCCGCCCAACCCACCGGAGCACGAGGTCAACCTGGTGTTCACCCGCATGCTGGCCGGGCCGATGGATTACACCCCCGGCATCCTCAGCCTGAAGGGCCGCCACGGCCAGGCCATTCCCAGCACGCTGGCACGGCAGCTGGCGCTGTACGTGGTGCTGTACAGCCCGATCCAGATGGCCGCCGACCTGCCCGAGCACTACCTGCAGCATCGCGAGGCGTTCCGCTTCATCGAGGACGTGGCGGTGGACTGGGAGCAGAGCCGCGTGCTCGATGGCGAAGTGGGTGACTACGTGACAATCGTGCGCCGCGACCGCAACAGCCGCGACTGGTTCCTCGGCAGCATCACCGACGAGCACGGCCGTGTGCTGCCGGTATCGCTGGGCTTCCTGGAACCGGGCGTGCGCTACCGCGCCGACGTCTACCGCGATGGCGAGGGCGCGGACTTCCGCAGCAATCCGTTCGCGTTCATGCGCGAAACCCGCGAAGTGACCAGCGCCGATGCACTGACGCTGGTGCTGGCACCAGGCGGTGGGCAAGCCATTCGTTTCACACCACTTTGAATGCACCGGTAGTGGGGGGGGGGGGGGGGGGGGGGGGGGGGGG